>JAIEMG010000023.1 GCA_019752375.1 Gemmataceae bacterium
CGTAGTCGGACTTCCTTGACGGAGCTTACCAGCAGCGGCCTTTTCCTCTCATAGCATCTGAAGGCGGAACTACGAACTGAAATGCCTACTTACTTCAACTGATTCAGCGCCTGCTCGCCGCTGGTCAGGATCATTTCGCCGTGCAGCACGCCCTTGGTGGCGAGGAGCTCGTCGCCCAGATGGCGCACTTTATGGGCGTCGCCGCGCAGGACAGTCACTTCCAGGCAGTTGCGCTCGCCCAGGTGAACGTGCATGCTCGACACGACCAGCTCGTGATGGTGGTGCTGCTTGTCGATCAGGCGATTGGCCAGTTCGCGGGCGTGGTGGTCGTAGACGAGCGTGACCACGGCCACCTGCTCGCCGCCTTCCTGGTGCGCCTCGTCCTGGATCAGGCGATCCCGGATCAGGTCGCGGATGGCCTCGCTGCGCGTGGCGTAGCTCTTGGCAGCGATGTGGCGGTCAAAGGCTTCCAGCAGGGCGCTTTCCAGGGAGATGCTGACGCGCGTCAAATCAGGCATGGTCAATCTCGCGGTCGAGGCGTTTGCTTGGCAAGGATGCGCTGCAGTTCCTGAATGGGCTTCTCGTGATCGTCCACGCGCAGGTCGACCGATCGGCCGGCGAAGCTGTTGCGTTCGCGGGCGACCAGGATCGCGGCCGACTGCTTGCCGCGCTTGTCGCCGCCCGCCTTCTCGCCGGCTTCCATGGCCAGCATCATCCGCCATGCCAGCGAGCCCTTGTTCTCCTCGAAAGTCTTGGCCATCTGCTCGACAACGGCCTCGCCGGCGAGCAAGTTACCGATGCAGACGTAACCCTTGCCTTCCTTGACGCCGGCCCATGCCGAGCACTTCTTTCCGGTAAAATGGGCGATGTTGCCCTTGCCGTCGATCACGGCCAGTTGCCGAAGCTCGCGGCCCTCGTCGGCATCGGTCAATGTCTTGAGGGTCTCCGCCGCCGACTTCCCGGCAGCCAGTAGCTCCAGACCCTTGGGGCCGTATGTGGGATTGACGAGGCTCTGGCTGGCGATGGCGCCATCCGGCGCCTTGGCGAACGGCACCGCGGCGCCAACGGCCAGGACACAGGACGCGGTGGCGACGCCCCATTCCTTGCGCTCCGGGTCGTAGGCGACGATCGAAAACGTGTTGGCGCAGACCTGTGCTGGCTGTGCCTCGACCGGCGGGGGGCCCGATGACGGGGAAATCAGCGCGACGAGGCAAAGGGACAACAAGCTGAGGATGACCAAAGGCCGAAAGTCGCGACGCATGGCGATGCCCCACAGAGTGCCGGACGGTCAAGCAGGAGGTATTCTTGGCACGGCGATGGGGAATTGCCAGCAGAAATCAACCGGGACTAACGAGGTGAACTGTCTTCCAGCGGCCACGGATCTCAAGGATGTTCCCGGCAAACTTGTCGCGAATCAGTCGGAACGGATAATCGATGCCCTCGATCGTAATTCGGCCGGTTTGCTCGTCCAGCTCGCAACTCAAATCGAACAGACCTGGGTTGTGCGGTTTGAAGACTCGGAGATAGGAGTGCAATTCCTCACCACTCAACTGCTTTGCAAGCCCGCGGGCCACATGCGCCATTCGGAACGTCCCATCGCGAGGCGGACCCATCGCTTCCAGCATTTGTTCGGGTGTATCGAACGTCAGTAAGGTAGCACTGTGTGCCCATGACGCATCCCAGCGAAAGGTGAATGCGCGCGACACCAGTGCGATGGCGACCACCGCGAGGGCTACACTCCATCCAGTCTTCTTCCACGCTTTCATATGTCGCTCGGTTCTGCTACACCAACCACTGCTGCCCATCCTTGGTATGCGTCACTTCGATGGAAGGTCGTCCCCGTCCGGGGACCAAGCGAAACGTCATTGGAAGCACTTCGCCAGTCAGCAATGTCGGCTGCCGCAGGCTCGATTCGCCAACCAGGATCAGTTCGTCGCCTTGCAGTCGGTACAGTTCGAGTTGCCAGGGGTCGCGGTCGATCAGCAGGACTTCACGCACACTAATCCGAGCGTAAAACGGCAGCTTTTCGCGAGACCGGTCATTGGCGCTGAGAATTTCGATCAAGAAATCCGGGCCGCCATGCCAGTGGGTGCCACAGTCCCGTGCACGGCCGCCGGGAAGGACGACGAGCACATCCGGATTGCGGTAATTGTGCTCCCAACCATCCTCCCGGTCGCTCACGTTGGCGCCGACAAAGACTTGACCGGGTAAACCCGCGAGCGACGCGTGGCAGGCCAAGGCGAGCTGAAAGCCCATGCCCTGATGTTCATTATTGGCCAGTGGCGGCATGAAGCAGACCCCGTCCCAGACCTCATCGCGACAGTCGACGCCGGAAGCCTTGCGCTCCGCCTTGAGGCGCTCTTCCCAGTACGGATCCGTGACGAAAACGGCCATGATATCGCTCTCCGCATTCAGTCGGGCCACAACACGATGATACATAGGGCAACAGGGCGGCGGTATGCGAAATGAGAGCGGCCTCCGCGTCGGTGCAATCCAACGCGGAGGCCGTGTTTTCGCCGTGTTATCGCTTACTTGTCGTCTTCCAGAATGCGCTGCCACATGCGATCGATCGCCTTCTGCAGGTCCGGATTCGCCTTGGCGCGCTGTTCCATCAGATAGGCGTGCGCGGCACGGCCCATGATGAGCAGGTCTTGCTCGGCCATCTTGCGCACGATCGGATCGGCGTCGAGCAGCTTGGTGGCCTGGCAGATGGGCCGCGGGCCGGGCTTGAGCTTGCCGCCCTCGGTCGCCTTGGCGAGCTTGCCGGCATCGTCGAAGTCCAGCGCCACCGTGATCTCCCCGTTGCCGCCCTGGGTCGCCATGACCAGGCCGGTGGCCTTGCGTGCGCCCTTTTCCGCCACCACCTTGGTTGAGTCGTCCATCATCTTGAACTTGTAGAAGCCGTCGTTCGCCATCTCCTGCGCGAGAAGCAGATAGGCCTTCACGGCTTCCTTGGCCGTTGCATCGTCCTTGACCGCTGGCAACGCGCTCTTGAAGTATTTCTCCAGGCCATCCTTGATGAGCGTGGCCTTGCCGTCCTTGACGACAAACAGGTTAAAGGACATCAAGGGTTCCGGCGGAAGCATGGCCACGGGATACTGGCGATAGCGCACGCCGACGAAGAACTGCCCGGGGAACAGTTTGAGCAAGGATTCGTCCGTGAAGACCGTGGCGTCGCCGCCCTTGGCGATCTGGCCCGCCAGCTCCTTGGCCTTCTTGACGTCGTCCTCGGACGGCTTCTTCACGTCCGCCGCAGCGCCCAGCGTGCCGGATGCCAGGAAAGCGATTCCCAGCAAAGCGGCCAGAGTCAGCCAACGTGTCGTCATCGCAAAACTCCCTCGCGTGGATTGGGTGGCAACGGCCTGCCTCGCACCGTCGTTCACCATTGTGAAGACAAAGACATGAGTGGGAACCCTCGGACGCTGGGAATCATATAGCCCGGCAGCTGGGTGCGACAGCAAATAACGCACCATCGCGGGCGTGTCGCGGAAAAAGTGCGCACTCTGTGCGAGCGGCGGGCACTATGGAGAGAACGCTCATCGGGGGTCGGAGTATCCCGTCATGTCGAATATTCAGGGCGGCGACGTCCTTCGTCACATTCGCTCGGTGCTGGAACCGCCGGATGATGCCCGGCGGATTGACCGGGAGTTGCTGCGGGAATATGCGGCAGGCCAGGATCAGGCCGCGTTTGCGGCATTGGTCCGGCGCCATGGAAAGCTGGTCCTGGGCGTCTGCCGGCGCGTGCTGGGCGATCCTCACGACGCCGAGGACGCCTTCCAGGCCACCTTCCTCGTTCTGGCCCGCAAGGCCGGGGCGATCCGCAAGCAATGTTCCCTCAGCAGCTGGCTGTACGGGGTTGCTTATCGAATGGCGCTCAAGGCTCGCGTCGGCGCCAGCCGGCGCCGACGCCGCGAACAGGCAGTCGCGGCGCGCTCGGCCTCTACCGGAACCGACGACCTGACCTGGCGAGAAATCCGATCCGTCATCGATGAAGAGATGAACGCGCTGGCCGACAAGTACCGCGCTCCGCTGCTGCTCTGCTACTTCGAAGGCAAGACGCAGGACGAAGCGGCCCAGCAGCTCGGATGGTCGCTGGGCACGTTTCGCCGCCGCCTCGACGACGCGCGCGAACGGCTCCAGGTGCGACTCCGTCGGCGCGGCCTGGCGCTGGCAGCAGCGCTTTCATCCGCCTTGCTCGCCCAGGACGCCCTGGGTGCGTTACCAACCAACTTGCTCCCCCGGACGGTCGAGGCTGCGATTGCCTTCGCTGCCGAAAAACCTGTTGCTGCATCGCTCGTAACCACATCCGTCGTCCCCCTGGCTCAGGAGGCTCTCAAGGCCATGTTTCGAAAACAGCTCGCGGTCGCAGCCGTCCTTTGTCTTGCCGTTGCCTTGCTTGGTGCGGGCGTTGGACTGCTCCGGCAGAGTGCCATCGCCGGTGGTGCGGCCGCCGAAGTGAAGGAGCCGGAGCCCGCCGCGCCGCAGCCGTCGGCCGATCCGCCGATGCCGCGCCGGATGCTGGCGATCTGCGTGAGCAACTACTACTACGCCAACCCGATCAACTACGGCACTGGCAATAAGGCCATGCACCGCGTCGTCCGCCAGCTCGGCGAACTCCTCGGCGTCCCGGACGCCCAGATGACGGTGCTCAGCGACAAGGCGCCGACGCCCTATCCGCCCAGCCGACAGGTGGTCGGCGACACGCTTGACATGTTCCTCGATGACTGTTGCGGAGAGCAGGACCGCATCGTCGTCACGTTCGTCGGCCACGCGGTCATGCTCGATGAGACGCCGTACCTGATGCCCATCGACGGCGTCGCAGAGAGCAAGGAGACGCTGATTGCGCTCCCCTGGCTGTACGAACGGCTGGCGAAGTGCAAGGCCCGGCAAAAGGTGCTGATCCTGGACGTGTGCCGATTCGATCCGAGTCGCGGCACGGTACGCGGCAGGGTTGAAAAGATGGCTGCCGCGTGGTTCGACGCTGCCATGAACAAGACGCCGGAGGGCGTCGAGGTGCTGACGGCCTGCACCGCCGGGCAGTTCTCGCTCGAGTATGAGCGCAAGGGCAGCGAGGTCGAAGGCGGCGTCTTCCTCGGCCAAGTAGTGCCGTTGCTGGCTGCCGGCGGGCTCAAGGGAGTGGAGCAGAAGCCGGAGAAGCCGCTGCCCATGGACGCGCTGGCCACGGCCCTGGGCGAGCGAACGCGCGCCGCTACGAAGTCGCTGCTGGGCCGGGAGCAGGCGCCGCGTTTGGCGGGCAAGGAGGCCAATGCCGACCGGGCCTTTGACGCGACCAAGGTCAAGACCAGTCGGCCGCCGATCGCATACACGCCCGACCCCAATTTGGCAGGCAAGCGTGGCGCGGTGATGCGCATACTGAGCCTCTATCAACAGGTGCCATCGGTGCATCCCGGCGACAAGGAGCGGAACCCGCTTCGCTTCGAGACGATGCCGGCGTTCTCCCAGGTCATACTCAAGGAGTTTCAGGACGACGAGAAGGTTTCCGCCGAGTTTCGCAGAAACATTGAAGAGGGCGTCGCCTTGCTGCGCAAGGAGGGCACGCGCTTTACGGACACGTTCGCACCGCTGCCGCAGAACCCTCAGCAGCGGGCGCAGATCACGCGCCAGATCGAGGCCCAGCAACAGAACCTGGCCGTTGGTGTATTGGCCCAACTCCAGCGACAACTCACGGAACTGGACGACTTGCAGGGCGATCGCGACGCCCAGAGCAAGCTCTGGCAGGCGAATTACGATTACGTGCGAGTGCAGGTCCTCTGGCACATGGCCTACGCGCTCGAATACTCGGCCGCGCTCGGCAAGATCCGCAAGGATGATCTGCCGGCACTCGACAAAAACCTTCACGTCGGTTATCGGCTGGTGCCCACGCCCACGCTGTCAGAGAAAGAGGCCGACAAGTACGTCGATCAGGCCAAGAAGATCCTCGAAAAGATGGCAAAAGACCACAAAGGCACCCCGTGGGAACTAATCGCGAAGCGGGAGTTGGCCACCAATCGCGGCCTGGAGTGGCAGCCGTACTGATGGGCGGGTAAGATGCGCGGTGGCTCGCCTTTCCCGTAGCCGCGGAGGTCACCCGACCCATGGTGCGCATCCAACGAATCGTTGCCCTGACCATCCTCACGCTCCTGGGCCTGACCGCCGGCATCGATGCGGTGCCGGCGATCCGGCCCGTGACGCCTCGGCCCAGTGTGGATGACCCAGGCAAGGGCTTTCCCCGACGGCTGCTCGCCATCAGCGTCAACAACTACGCCTACGCGAACCCCGTGAGTTATGGAGGCGACAAGGATGGTGGGCCGCGGTCCTTCCATAAACTCATGGGACAACTGGCGGAGCTGATGCACGTGCCGTCCGAGCAGGTGACGATCGTCAGCGACCGCGCTCCGCCACCGTTGCCGCCGACCAAGGAGTTGATCGAGCAGGCGGTCACGAAGTTTGTCGATACGAGTCGGGATCAGGACCGCATCATCCTTCTGTTCGTTGGTCATGCGGTCGAGGTGGATGGCGTGGCCTACCTGGTTCCGTTGCTGGGAGAACCAGACCGAAAGGAGACCCTGATTCCGCTGGCCTGGCTCTTCCAGAAACTAGCCGGATGCAAGGCCAGGCAGAAACTGCTGGTCCTCGACGTCTGTCGATTCGACCGGGGCCGCAGGGAGGAGCGCGGCGCCGTCGCCAAGATGAGTAAGACGCTGGAGGCCGCGCTGCAAAAGGCGCCACGCGGCATACAAATCTTGGCTGCGTGCAGCGCGGACCAGTATTCGTGGGAACTGGACCACCCGGCCAAGGACGATCCAAAGAACGCGATCAAGGGCGGGATCTTCCTCAACACCATCAGCCAGGTCCACGACCTGGGTGGCCTGCCCGACGTTCAGCAGGCGCCGGAGAAGTCGCTGCCCGTCGCCGAGCTTCACAAGGCAATGCTGGCCCGCACCAAGGCCATTGCCACAATGTTCCTGAAAGCGGACCAGTCGCCGCGACTCTTTGGCGTGGAAGTGCCCTCCAAGCTCAAGTTCGACCCCAACGCGCCGCCGCCACCAACGATCAAGATCGAACTGACGGACGTGTTCCGGCTCGGCGTCGTGGATCAATCGGTGGTCAAGGACGTCCTTGCACTCGCCGTGCAGGCGCCGCCCATCGGCGGGGCCGCCAAGGAATTGCCCATCGCATTCGATTCGTTGCCGCCTTACCCCAACGACTTGATGGCATACCAGGACGACGGCAAGGACACCGAACTGCGCAAAGCCGTACGCGAAGCGGTGGCCACGCTCGTCAAGCAACGCACCGTGCTCCAGGAGACGCTCGCACCATTACCCACCGACGTCCTGAAGAAGGCGACCGTGCTCAAGCAAACGCAAGCGCGCCAGGAACAGCTTGCCCTGATCATTCGGGAGCTGGAAAAGGAAGCGGAAACGCTGCGAGACCTGGAGGACCAGCGCGCCCGGGAGCCGAAGCGCTGGCAGGCCAACTATGACTACGTGCTGGCTCGCCTGCTGCTGGGCAGTGCCGAACTGCGCGAGTACAGCGCGATGCTCGGCAAGGTGCGCAAGGAGGAACTGCCGTCGCTGGAAAAGGGCGTTCACGTCGGCTACAAGCTGGTCGCCCAGGACAAGATCACCGACTCCGACGCCCGCGAGCGCGTGGGCCAGTCCCGCAAGTTGCTCGAGCGGATTGCCGCGCAACATCGCGGCACCCCCTGGTATCCGATTGCCCGGCAGCAGCTCGCCGCCAAGCTAGGGCTGGGGTGGGAAGCCTATTGATGTAGCCGGCATTCTGCTTGCACCGCTTCTTTCGCGACCAGTGCCGGCCAGTAGGCAAACACCTCGCGCACGGCCGGCCGACCGGTCGTGTAGCCCGTGACACCTGGCGGGCCGGACGTCACCAGCGGTGCGAACTCCTTGGTGAAGCGCTCGACGGCCGCGCGGCTGGAGTCGCGAACGGTGACGCGCAACACCACCTCGGGCGGATCGCTTGTGGCTGCCACCACGCCGGGCACACAGTCGCCGGCCCCCAGGCATTCGATGTTTCGCTGCGCCAGTTCGACGCCCGCACGGCGAACGCGCTCGAAGATCATGTCGCCGCACAGCCGAGCTTTCTCCACCGCACGCGGTCCGGCCAGCACCAGGGTGCCGCTGGCGGTATAGCCGTCGCGATAAGCAATCGACACCTTGTACGTGTCGGTTGCGGGCTTACCGGTCGCGCCGTCCACACGCACCACATTGCGTTCCGTTTCCGTCAGACGCACCGTCGTGAAATCCGACACCACGTCGGGCGTCAGATAGGCCGCGGGATCGCCGACTTCGTACAGCAGTTGTTCGCTCACCGTCTCGCGATTGATCGCGCCGCCCGTCCGCGCTGGCTTCGTGACTTCGAATACGCCGTCGGCGCCCATGTCGGCAATCGGATAGCCAGCGTTGGCCAGGTCGGGCGCGTCGCGCCAGTTGATCCACAGGCCGCCGGTGGCTTGCGCTCCGCACTCGATCAGGTGGCCCGCCACGGTGGCAGCGCCCAAATGGTCCCAGTCGTCCCATTTCCAGTCGAACTCGTGCATCGCCGGCGCCACGGTCAATGATGCATCCGCCACGCGTCCTGTGATGACCATGGAAGCCTCTTGCCGTAAGGCATCGACGATGGGCCGGGCGCCGAGATAGGCATTTGCACTCACGACGCGCGGGCGGACCGCGCTCAACGGTTCGCCCGTGTCCAGGTTCTTGAACGCATGACCTTGCGCGATCAAATCGTCGAGCCGCGGCATCAGGTCATCGCCGCTAACGGTAGCGATGGCACGGCCGGTTAGCCCCGCCTTGTCGAGAATGGCGCGGGCCTTCACCGCACAAGCGGTCGGATTCATGCCGCCGGCGTTGGTGATGATCTTCAAGTTCGGCTGGGCATGCAGCTCGGGAGTCAGACGTTCGAGGACGTCGAGGAAGTCGGTGGCGAAGCCGGCTTGCGGATCGCGCTGTTTTTGCAGCGCCAGGATGGACATCGTCAGTTCGGCGAGGTATTCCAGCGTGAGGTAGTCGAGCTGTCCCGATCGCGCCAGGTGGATCGGGGCGTCGAGGTTGTCGCCCCAGAAGCCGCAACCGTTGCCGATGCGCACGCGCTTCATGTGCCTCTCCATTTCTGTAAAGTATAGAGGCGCATCGATCCTTCGGAGGAAAAAAGCCCATGAAACTCAAGCTGCCGGCATCGTGGCAGGCCGTCGTCGGCGATGAGCTCGACCAGCCGTATTTCAAGGACTTGCAAGCGTTCCTCACCAAGGAGCGTGCGGAACACACGGTCTATCCGCCCCAGGGAGAGGAGTTTTCCGCCCTGGCCCTGACGCCGTATGACGATGTGAAGGTCCTGCTCCTCGGCCAGGACCCCTACCACGACGAGGGCCAGGCGCATGGACTGGCGTTCTCGGTCCGTCCGGGCGTGAAACCGCCGCCGTCGTTGAAAAACATCTTCAAGGAGCTGAAAAGCGACCTGGGGTGCACCGTCCCGAACAACGGCTACCTGGAACCCTGGGCGAAGCAAGGCGTGCTCCTGTTAAACACGGCGCTGACCGTGCGAGCGCACGAAGCGAATTCGCATCGCAACAAAGGCTGGGAGAAGTTCACCGACGCCATCTTCCGCAAGACAAGCGAACGCCCCGACCCGGTGGTCTTCGTGCTCTGGGGCGGCAATGCCCAGAAGAAGGCAAGCCTGTTCGACACCGATCGGCACACGATCATTCAGTCCGCCCATCCGTCGCCGCTGTCCGCCAAGAGCGGTTTCTTCGGCAGCAAACCGTTCTCCGCGATCAACGCGGCGCTGAGACGCCATGGCAAGAGCGAGATCGATTGGCAATTGCCGGATTTGTAGGGTGCGTCAAGCGTCTGAGGCACCCTACGCGCTTACTTTGTATAAAACCGCCCTTCCCTGGCGAGCCGGGCGCGTGAGCGACCGGAGTCCTTGAGACGCTGAAAGAACTCCGGTCGCTCACGCTCCCGGCTCGCCTGCGGTTTTGGGGATTTCTACATTTCTACATAGCGGACGCGTCTGCATTCCGGTGCGTCCGCGCGAGTACGCTTGACGCACCCTACGCGCTACATGCTTGCTTTTTCACACCGCGTGGTGCGCTAGCTCGGCCCCGTGATTCACCGGGATCGTCGCCAGGATGTGCCGGGCCGCGGTCAAGGCGGCATCGGCGGCTTCCTTGGTCAGTGGTTCGGTGCCGACCGCGACATTCCACTGGTGCCGAACTTCCTGCAAGAGCTTGGTCGCGGGGTCCTTGATGATGTTCTTGCGGATCGCCAGGTCGATCATCTTCTGCGTGCTGTCGAGCCGGCGGGTGTAGCCGCGCAGCAGCAAGGCGCGCCGCAACCGCGACTCGATCGCCTTCCACGCCTCGATGACCGCAAGGTCGTAGTGATGTTGCTCGAACAGCTCCGGCGCGCGATCCAGCGCATCCAACTCCTGAAAGACCAGTTGATCGACGCGCTCCTGACAGTCCTTGACGCCGAGCCGATGGCGCAGCCACCAGCCAAATCCAAGCCAGAGAATACCGAGACCGACCGCGGTCGATGGTGCGGTAACCTGAATGTGCGATTCACCGACGTGATCCGCCAGCAAGCTCGATCCGTACAGTGCCGCATAGAGCGGCACCACCAGGATCGCCAGCGAGTAGCTATAGTTGCCCAGTTTCTCCCAGCGCGACCCCTGCTTTTCGGTCATGACCGCCACGGCATAGCAATAGACCGCGAAGGAAAGCAGTCCCGCGATCAGACCGTAGGCATAGAAAATCTTCAGGTCGTAGCCGAGGTACGCGAAGCCCCATTCCTCGAACTTGTGCAGCAGGTTGTGCATGGCGAAGAGAGTGCCCAGCATCGCCAGCGCGAAGTGCATCTTGGTCTTGGTGAATTCCGTCATGGTTGATGTTTCTGCAAGGCGCGAAGCCTTGCTCAGAGAGAAACGCGCGGGCCGAAACGGTCGGTGAGTTTTCGTTTCGCCTCGGCGCCGAGATGGTTGCTGTAGATCGAGAGGTCCGCCAGCTGCCCCAGGTAGGGAGACGCGGCCAATGCGCCACCGCCATCCGAGGTAATGGTGTTGTGGCTCAAGTTCAGGCTGAGAAGCCCGCGCACGTGTGGCGACAGTGCCAGCGCCCGGACGGCCATGGTGTCCGTCATGGTGGAGCGAAGGTCAAGGCGGCGCAACTGGGCGAGTTGCGGCGAGGTTGCCAGCGCGCGCACCCCGGTCTTCCCGATCGGGTTGTGGCTCAGGTTCAATTCATCGAGTTGGGCCAGCAACTGGGAGCGCGCCAGGGCGCGGATCCCGTTTTCCTCGATGTCGCAATGCTCCAGGTCCAGTCGCGACAAGCGGCGCAGGTGCGGTGACGCGCACAAGGCGTGCACGCCCAGGTCGCCGACATCGTTGTGATTCAGGTTCAGGGCGGTCAAGCCGTTCAGATTGGGGGAGCCGACAATGGCACGCACGCCCGGCAATTCGAGGAGGTTCCTGGCCAGGTTGAGAAACTTGATGTGTGCGAGCTTCGGACACTCCGCCAGCAGTTCGGCGCCCAGGTCGCCAATGTTGGCGCCTTCCAGGCTCAGGCCCTCGACACGCTCCAGCCAGGGGCAGACCACGAGTTGCGGGATGACATCGCTATCGGCCGGCTTCAAGGTGACGTGTCGCACCGGAGCGGCCGCGAAGAGTGCTGCGCCGCGCTCGATGAACTTTCGCGCCGACAGGGTGACGGATTCGACGAAGCCATGGCGAAATTCCCAGTGGTCCGCGAGCGTGTTGATCGGCTGCGCCCACTCCGATTCGTGCGCCGCCAGCAGCGCTTTCTCGCGAAGGAAGAGGTCGTGCATCGTCCGTGCATCCGCCCGCTCTTCCCGGGCGAATTGCACGCGGATGAACTCGGCACGCGGGTGGGCCCGCTCTTCCAGCCAGTCCGCGAAGACGAAGCGCAAGCCGTCGTCCCGGGGAGATTCCAGAATGGCCTTCATGAAAGATTCTTCGGTGTCCATCGCCGTCCATTTTGGCTTGCGAATCCGGTTCGGTCTCGTTCCGGCACCAACCTTTGGGAGCAGAGTCACTTGTAGCAGCCACGCGCTTGGTCCGTCAACCCGGGCCGGCATCCTTGATCGGTCAGGCGTCTCTGCGATAATCGGTTTGCCCGTCCGCACGGCCGTCCGCGCATGCGGTGCCGTTCGTAGAACAATAGGAATGCCCATGCACGTTTGACTTTCGGAAGAGGTTGACGATGAAAAAGACGGACCCGGCCGACCCCACGCTGAACTATCAGCCGTCGTCCGAGCAGGCTGCCGGCCTGAGCGAGGATGACCTTCAGGCCAAGACGGGGCAGGTCAGCGTCCAGGAAGTCGCCAGTCTGGTCCGCGCGGATCAGCGGCGGCGCTGGCAGCAGGGCGAACGGGTGTCGGTCGAGACCTACATCCTCAACTTTCCTTCCCTCAAGCAGAGTGAATCGGCCAAGCTGGACCTGCTGTATAACGAGGCCTTGCTGCGCGAGGAACGCGGCGAGGCGCCCAGCCCTCGAGAATATACCGAGCGCTTTCCGGAGCTTGCCGATCAGATCGAACGGCAATTCCGGCTGCACGCCGCACTCAAGTCGAACCCCGTTGCACCCTCCCCTGTCTCGGACACGGTCCCACCCGTTCGTACCTGGAATCAGCGCCCGGCCAGCCAGGCCACCGTCCAGGGCTACGAGATCGTGAAGGAACTGGGCCGAGGCGGCATGGGCGTCGTCTACAAGGCCCACCATCAGGGACTCAAGCGCACGGTCGCGCTCAAGATGATCCTGTCCGGGGCACATGCGGGGTCGGAGGAACTGTTTCGCTTTCGCACCGAGGCTGAGGCGGTCGCCAGCTTACAGCATCCGAACATCGTGCAGATTTATGAAGTCGGCGAACAGGAAGGCCGGCCGTTCTTCTCGCTGGAATTCGTCGACGGCGGCAGCCTGGACGACAAGCTGGCGCACACTTCGCCGCTGCCGCCGCGCGAGGCAGCCCAGCTCATCGAGAAGCTGGCGCGGGCCATGCACGTCGCCCACCAGCGCGGCATCATCCATCGCGACCTCAAGCCGGCCAACGTCCTGCTCACGTCCGACGGCAATCCGAAGATCACCGACTTTGGCCTGGCCAAACGCCTCGACAGCCAGCAGGGCCAGACGCAGTCCGGGTCCATCATGGGGACGCCAAGCTACATGGCGCCCGAGCAGGCGGCGGGCAATACGCGCGAAGTCGGCACGCTGTCGGACGTCTATGCGCTCGGCGCCATCCTCTACGAAACGCTGACGGGGCGGCCCCCGTTCGACTCGGACAATCCGATGGATACCGTGCTGCAGGTCATCAACGACGAGCCGGCGGCGCCGTCCAAGCTGAACCCCAAGGTGCCGCGCGACCTGGAGACGATCTGCCTCAAGTGCCTGGAAAAGCTGCCGCGCAAGCGCTATGCCAGCGCCCAGGACCTGGCCGACGACCTGCGCCGCTACCTCGACGAGGAACCAATCCTGGCCAGGCCGATCGGCGCCTGGGAACGCGGCGTCAAGTGGATGCGGCGTCGGCCCGCGGTGGCGGCGTCGCTGTTCGTCGTGGCGCTGGCCGCGATCGCACTGATTGCCAGCGGCATCTGGTATCACGTCCGCTTGCAGGGCGCGTTCACCGATGTGGAGAGGGCACGCGATGACGCAAAGGACGCTCACCGGACTGCGGTCGTCCAGCTGATCAAGTCGCGATTGGCCAATGGCATGCAGCAGGCAGACAGCGGCGACCTTTTGGGAGCGCTGCCCTGGTTCGCCGAAGTGTTGACGCGCGACGAGGGCGACCCGCGGTGGGAACCGATGCACCGCACCCGTCTCGGCACGATCTTGCGGCAGTGTCCTCGGCCCGTGCAGATGTTCTTCCACGACGGCCGTGTCACCGGGGCCGCATTCAGCCCCGACGGCCAATGGGTCGCCACGTCCTGCTCGGACCGCAAGGCGCGCATCTGGAACAGCGCGACGGGGGAGCCGGTCGGCGCGGCGATGCCCCATGAAGACGTCATCGATTCCATTACATACAGTCCCAAGGGCGACCGGGTGGCGACGGCCAGTGAGGACTGCACCGCTCGTATCTGGGATGCCGCCAGCGGTAAGCCGATCACGCCGCCTCTGCGGCACGAAGACTCGGTGGCATGGGCCCGGTTCAGTCCCGACGGCAAGCAACTCGTGACGGCCAGCGAGGACGGCACCGCGCGAGTCTGGGACGCGTCCACCGGCAAATTGGTCCATACGCTCAATCATGACCGCGCCGTGCGCCAGGCGGAATTCAGCCCCGACGGCCAGCACATTGTCACGGCCAGCGACGATCGCACCGCGCGCATCTGGGACGCCAGCAGCGGCAAGCCGACGACGCCGCCCCTGGTCCACGAAGGCGGCGTGGCCCATGCGTCGTTCAGCGCGGACAGCGCCAAAATCGTGACCGCCAGCGCCGATTACACGGCGAAGGTCTGGGACGCGCGCACGGGCAAGGCGCTTTCGCCCGCGCTCAAGCATCCGGCGCCGCTTCGATTCGCCGCATTTAGTCCGGATGGAAAGAAGGTCGTGACCGGAGGCGATGACAACAAGGCCCGAATTTGGGACGCCGCGGACGGCCACTTGCTCACGGCTCCCCTGCGGCACGGCAGCAATGTTTACGAAGCCCATTTCACCCCGGACGGCAAGTCCATCGTCACCTGCAGCGATGACAATTCGGCACGCGTCTGGAACGCGGAGACGGGCGATCCCGAGTCCATCCCGCTCAAGCACAACGCCACGGTCTATACCGCATGCCTGCATCCGACCGAGAAGCGGTTGCTCACCGCCTCGGCGGACGGCACCGCTCGGATCTGGGAAGCGGGCACCAACGAACTCGCCGGTCCCACGCTCAGGCATCAGGATCGGGTGACGAGCGTTCGCTTCAGCCCAAAGGGCCATCATGTGCTGACCACCAGCCACGACGGCACGGCCAAGCTGTGGGATGCAGCGACCGGCAAGCCCATCGGCGTCGAGATGAAGCACGACCGTGTCGTTCATCGCGGGCTTTTCAGCCGGGATGGCCGCCAGGTCGTGACGTGCAGTGCCGACAAGACGGCACGCGTCTGGGACGCTGAAACTGGCAAAGCGATCACGCCGCCGTTGACGCATTCGGAGGATGTCCGGCACGCGGAATTCAGCCCGGATGGTCGACGGGTCGCCACCGCCAGCTGGGACAAGACGGCGCGCGTGTGGGACGCGAGCAGCGGACAGTCGCCGCAAGAGTTCAAGGGGCACACCGGAGAGGTGAACTGGGCTGCGTTCAGCCCGGACGGCACGCGCCTCGTTACCGCCAGCAACGACGACACAGCCCGAGTCTGGGACGTTGCCACGGGTAAGCCGGTCGGCGAGCCGATGAAGCACGGCGAGGACGTCAATCGCGCCGTGTTCAGCCCGGACGGGAAGCGCATCGTGACGGCGAGCAACGACCGGACCGCGCGCGTCTGGGACGCTGCTACCGGCACACCACTCACCGCGCCCATGAAGCACGCCAGCAAGGTCTTCAAGGCCGTTTTCAGTCCGGACGGCGATCGCGTCCTGACCGCCAGCGACGACGACACGGCACGCGTCTGGGAAACGCAGACCGGGAAACCGGTGACGCTGCCGATGAGGCATACCGGCACGGTCAATCGAGCGACCTTCGGGCCGGAGGGCCGGCGCGTCGTGACCGGGAGCGAAGACAATACGGCACGTCTGTGGGACGCCCACACGGGCGAACCGATCACGCCTCCACTACCGCATCACGGCGGCGTCGTCGATGTCGATTTCAGCCCCGATGGCAATCACGTGGCCACGGCGGGCAGCGACAAGGTCGCGCGGATCTGGAACGTGGCGCCTGACCGCCGCTCCGTCAGCGACCTCGTGCTCCTGTCGAAGTTTCTCTCCGGCGGGTGGATCGATGACATGGGCAGCTTCGCGCCGATGGACGCCACCGAGATGCGCGAGACCTGGAACAAGATCCGCCAGTTCTGCACCGAGCACTTGACTCACAACCACAAGTCCCACTGACCCCGCGAGGAAACCATCATGCGATTCGCTCTCCCCGCCCTGGCCTTGGTCGCCGTGCTGCCGGCCTTTGCAGCCGACGATTACAAGCTCGGACCCGATTCCGAGCGCCAGCAGGGCGTGCCCGAAGGCAAGGTCATTAAGATGGAGCCGTGGAAGAGCAAGGTCTTCGACGGCACCGTCCGCGACTGGTGGCTCTACGTCCCGGCCCAGTACGATGCGACGAAGCCCGCGAACGTCATGGTCTTTCAGGACGGCGGCGGCTATGTCGGCGACAAGGGGCAGTTCCGCGTACCAGTCGTCTTCGACAACCTGATCCACAAGAAGGAAATGCCGGTCACCATCGGCATCTTCCTCAACCCGGGCAACGTCCCGGCCGCGGACAGCAACCAGAAGGCACGGTCCAATCGCAGCTTCGAGTACGACACGTTGTCGAACCAATATGCGACGTTCCTGGAAAAGGAAATCCTGCCCGAGGTCGCCAAGACCTACAAGTTGCGTGAAGACCCTGGCAGCCGCGCCATTGGGGGAATCAGCTCGGGCGGCATCTGTGCGTTCACCGTAGCTTGGGAGCGGCCCGACCTGTTCGGTAAGGTGCTCAGCCACGTCGGCAGCTTCACCAATATCCGCGGCGGCGACGTCTATCCCGGCATGATCCGCAAGACGGAAAAGAAACCCATCCGCGTGTTCCTCCAGGATGGATCGGGCGATCTCGACAACTTGCACGGCAGCTGGCCGCTGGCGAATCAGCAGATGGCCGCAGCGCTCAAGTTCGCCAAGTACGATTACAAGTTCGAGTACGGCGACGGCGGCCACAACGGCAAGCACGGCGGCGCCATCCTGCCGGATTCACTGCGCTGGCTTTGGCGAGACGAGATGAAGAAGCAGTAGCGGACCCGACATGCCGACGGGTGCAAGCCGACCGATCTCTTCCACCGAGGAACCAATCCATGCGCCGGTTTTGCTTTGCCTTGATTGTGCTGTGCTCCACTGCTCCCGCGTTCGCGCAGGACATGCCGTTGTCGCAGGTCCTGATCGATGGCGAGGGGTGGAAGCTGATTTCCAAGGACTTCAGGGCCATTTCCAGCCTGGCTGTCGACCGAGCCGGCGACATCTACGTGGCCGACCCCGACTCGAAGGTGATTCGCCTCCAGCCGGACGGCAAGGTCGCCGTCACGATGGGGCCAAAGGAGACGCGGGCCGTGGTGGTCGCCCCGTGCCGGGTGGTCAACGGACAGGAGTCGCTGCTGTGCGCCGTCAACAAGGACGGCAATGGAACGATCGAAGCGTTCACCTCCGCGAGCAGCGACAAGGGCGGTATTTCCTACCAGGTGGCGAAGGACTTGGTCGTCCAGTCGTTCGTCGTTGCCAAGAACGGCACCGTTTACTGCACGGTACCGGGGGAGCAGGTCGTTTATGCGCTGAGCAAGGGCGAAAAGCGAAAGGTCGCCGAGGGCATCGGCAAGCCGACCGGCCTGGCGCTATTGCCCGACGGCGGCACCCTGATCGTTGCCGACGCGGCGGGGAAACACCTTTACGCGTACCGCGTCGAAAAGGACGGCAGCCTGACGTGCAAGGAGGGGTACTACACGATGCGGCTGCCCGCCATGCAAAAGGCAAGCGGCGCCGGCGGCATGACCATGGACTCCGCCGGCCGCCTCTACGTGGCGACTACCGTGGGCGTGCAGTGCTATGACCCGACGGGCCGCCTCAACGGCGTTCTGCTGAACCCCCCGGGCGCGTCCTTGCCTCCCACGGCCGTCGTCTTTGGCGGCCCGGACCACGATACGCTCTACGTCGCTTGCGGCGACAAGCTCTTCGCCCGCAAGACCAAGGCCAAGGGCGTGGTGGCCGCCAAATAGAAATCGCCGCTTGCGGCGTGGCACGGGGTGCTACGCCGCAAGCGGCGAGTCGTTTTTCTCGTTCGTTTTAGAGCGCCGGTCCGAGAATCTCCCGTTCGTCGCCGCCGACCATGACCAGCCAGGTCGGGACGGTTCCACTCTCGGTCGACGGCGCGACCATGCGCCGGGCTCCCTCGCTCGCATTGACCACGACCACCGCCTCGGTCACATGACCGGGGCTGCCGAGGCGTTCGAACTTCAACCCGTTGGGCAACTCGACCGTCTGCCAGTCGCGCAGGTCCCACTGGTCGGTCGTCCGCAAGAACGGGCTGCCGACCACCTCGGCCACGTTCATGGCATCCGACCAGGTATCCATCATTCTTGCCAGCTCGCCGGCGTTCATCAGGGTTGATCCGGTAGTCTTCATGGATCGGGCCACATCCACTCACGGAGAAGATAGGGAACGGACACGGTTTGTCCGCACAAAGTTCGCGTTACCTTTCCTACGCCCCGCGTATCGCCGCGGTTCAATGGCCGACCTTCTCCATCTTTGGATCGTGCTGAGCCCGATAAAGATTCAACGTCAGATGCGCCTGGCCGTGATGGTGGGACTCGTGCCACGTCAGCACCTGGACCCACTCCTGATAGGTCCAGGGCGCTTCGGGATTCGGTTTCTGGTTCAGCTGAGCGTCGCTGATGGTGCGGATGTGGTCGAGGAATCGTTGCCGGCTTTCGGTCAGGTAACGGCGAATCTCGTCCAGCGCCGGAATCTCGTCGTCGGGAACGCTGCCGCCGGCGAAGCGGCGCACGTATTCCGGCTCGCGCGGCTCGCCGCCCTTCATACGGACGTTGAGGTGCCGATCGTCGGTGGCGGCCACGTGCATCGCCTGCCAGGCGATGTGAGCGCGGCCAGGGCCAGGCCGCCAGCCAAGGATCTTGTCTGCCTCCGGACGCTTGGCGATGGCGTCGAGCAACTCCAGCGTCTTGCGGCGCGGCAATTCCATGCACGAGAGCAAGTCAGCGACATTCATGATGTGTTCTCCATGGGAAATGAACTGCAGTCAACCTAGGGGCGGAACCTCACCGCATCCAGGGGCCGGCCTTTTTCCTGGACCGCCCTGGCGCGGCCGCATACGCTGCATCCATGAGCGTTCCTTTCCGCGCATGGCCAATCGGCCTCTTTCCAGGGAGCGTGCCCATGTCCCGACTCGGTGGAATGTCTGTGCTCGTCGGCGCCGTGCTGGCACTCGTGCCCTTGGCCCAGGGTGAAACACCAGCCGCCGGCGACAAACCACAGGCCGTGCTCAAGGACGGCAACGGCGACCCCTTGCCGCGCGGCGCCCGCCAGCGTCTGGGCACGTTGCGCTTCCGGCATGGCGGCATGGTCAATGCGGTGCGATATTTGCCCGATGGCAACACGATCCTTTCCAGCGGCAGCGATTCGGCGCTCCGCTACTGGAAGGCGGGCAGCGGACGGGAACTCCATGTCTATCTCTCGCCGCTGGTCACCCAGGGGCTCGCCGGTCAGGGGCTGAGTGCCCCGGTGTTCCGCGGCATTCAGCCCAATTCCAACGTCATCGCTATCTGGGCGCTATCGCCCGACGCCACCAAGCTGGCAATCATCTCGGCCGGCAACGCCATTCAGGTGCGTGAAGTGCCGGGCGGCAAGCTGGTGCGCGAGATCAAGCTGGAAGAAATTGAAGTGCCGTCCTTTGTCCGCTTCTCCCCCGATGGCAAGCACGTGGCCGCCATCGTGATCGAGAACGCCAATAATGGTGAGGCGAACAAGGCTTCGATCCGCCTGTGGGACGTCGCCAGCGGGCAGCAAGTTCGCCGGCTGGTCGGCCCGAAGCCGGCACAGGAAGGCCAGACGCCTTTCGCGCCTGGCTCGTTCTCTTTCTCGCAAGACGGCCAGCGGCTGGCGGCGCTGGGCATCGAGTTCAATGCCAATGGCCGGATCCGCATCTGGGACCTGGGCGCCAACAAGGAGCCGATCCGACTCCTGGAGCATTACGGCACGTTCAACGGCAACGTGGTGCTCTCGCCGGACGGCAAGCGGCTGGCCGAGGTCAGCAGCAACCCGATCACCGGCAGCCAGAACAAGCTTCGTCTCTGGGACACCTCCAGCGGCAAGCAGGTGCACGAGCTGGGCGAAGCGGCCGGCAACGTCGGCATCACGGTCTTCTCGCCCGACGGCAAGCGGATTGCAGTGACCGAAACCAATGGCCAGGCCGTGCGTATCTGGGACGCCGAAGCCGGCAAGGAAACGGCGGCGATCAACAACCTGCCCGGCGTCTTCGGCGTGACATTCTCGCCGGACAGCAAGCTGGTAGCCGTCGGCACCGATCGCACCGTGCGGCTTTGCGAGGCTGTCGGCGGCAAGGAACGACACGTCCTGGCCGGCTACCAGAATGGCGGCGGCATGCTCTCGAGCGGCGCCGATCTCCAGGGAATGGGCGGCTCACTGGCATTCTCCGCGGATGGCAAAACGCTGGCGGGCGCGGGCGGATTCGTCGTCCGCCGCTGGAATGTGGAGACCGGCAAGGAAATTCGGATCGCCGGCGAAGGCCACGAGGACACGATCAACAGCGTCGCCATCTCACCGGATGGCAAGACCGTGGCCACGGCCGGGTCCGAGGGCGTGCGCCTGTGGGACGTTGCCAGCGGCAAGGCGTTGCGACAACTGCCGGAACCCGCCAAGGGCGAAGACCCACCGGCGGCGGACCCCGATGAGCCGATTGCCGTTGCCGTCGCTTATTCACCCAATGGCCAATGGATTGCCGTCGGCAAGACGGACGGTGTGATCTGCCTCTACGAAGCGGCCTCCGGCAAGGAAACGCGCAAGCTCGAAGCCAGCGGGCCAGGCTTCACCAGCCTGGCATTCTCTCCCGACAGCAAGAACCTGGTATCCGCTGCCAACAATGGTGCAGTGGCCTGGTGGGATGTGGAGAAGGGCAAGCTGGTGCGTCACTTCATCGAAGTGTCCCCGGATGGCTCGGGCTTCAATACCTTTGTCGCAATCTCTCCGGATGGCACCACGCTGGCGACGGCTGGGCTTACCCTCCAACTCTGGGAGGTGGCCACCGGCAAATTGCGGCGCGAGATCAATACCAGCTTCCCGGCCGGCGATGCCCAGGCTGAAAGCGGCGACCCGAATGCGCGGGCCATGGTCGCAACGGCCACCTTTATTGCCTATGCGCCCGACGGCCGGACCATCGCTGCCGTAGGCGGCGACAGCATCGTCCTGTGGGACGCCCTGACCGGGAAGGAACTGCGTCGCTTCGGCGGCCAGAATGGTCAGCTGACGGAGGCGGTCTTTTCGCCGAACGGGAAGTGGATCGCGGGCGCGAGCAATGACGGGACGGTGCGCCTTTGGGAAGCCGCCAACGGCACGGTGCGGGCTCACCTGAACGGCCATCGCGGCGGCGTGGCGGCACTGGCCTTTTCGCCGGACGGCGCCACGCTGGCCTCCACCAGCTTCGACACCACCGGCCTGCTCTGGGACGTGAAACGCTGCCTGGAACCGGAGCCCCAACCCGCGGAGCTGTCGGCCAAGGAGCTGGGTGAACGCTGGACGCTGCTTGGTGACGACGGTTCCAAGTCGTACGAAAGCCTCGCGCGGCTAGCCGAGTTTCCAAAGCAGAGCGTTGCGCTACTGAACGAAAGGCTGAAACCGATCCCAGCGCTGGAAAGGAACCGGATCGCTCGCCTGATGGCGGAGTTGGAGGACGATCGCTTTGAAGTCCGCAAGCGGGCGACGGACGAGCTCGAGAAACTCTCGGAGCTGGCCGAGCCAGCGCTGCAAAGCCGTCTCGCCGAGAACCCGCCGCTGGAAGTGAAGCAGCGTATTGAGCGCCTCCTGGAACAGCTGGCAGGCCCCGTGACCGGGCCGGACGCCTTGCGCATGCTGCGCGGCATCGAGCTCCTCGAACGGATCGGCACCCCGGGAGCCCGACAAGTGCTTCAAAAGATTGCCCAGGGGGCGCCCGAAGCTCGCGCGACCCAGCGAGCGAAGGGGGCGCTGGGGCGCTTGTCGAAACGAGACGACTGATCGTGCGAAAATAGACATATACACTTCGCGCGGTAGAGAATGGCTGTGTTCGGTGGGCCAGACACTCTTGTCTGGCCGTCCAGACAAGAGTGTCTGGCCCACCTTGCCAGGTATCAAATTGGCCCGCCTGCAGTACATCGCCGC
>JAIEMG010000231.1 GCA_019752375.1 Gemmataceae bacterium
TCCGTCCGGTTTTCTCTGGACGGATTGGAAATCCGTCCTACGTGCAATTGTTCAACTTATTGTTACGCGGCTCCTTATCCGCGATTCTCAGGGAGTTTTCCCATGCTGACGATTCCTGGCAGCCGACAGACGTTCTGCGATGGCATTTCTCGCCGCAACTTCCTCAAGATCGGCGCACTCGGCGGGCTGACGCTGGCCGACATGCTGCGTCTCCGCGCGAATGCGGGAAACACGGCGCCACCAAAGTCGGCGATCATGATCATCCTGCACGGCGGGCCCAGCCACATTGACATGTACGACCTGAAGCCCGATGCGCCGGCCGAAATTCGCGGTGAATTCAAGCCGATCCCGACCAATGTCCCCGGCGTCCACATCTCCGAGCATTTCCCGCTCCAGGCCAAGATGTGGGACAAGCTGGCGGTCATCCGTTCGGTCATCCCGGTGGACCAGGCCCATAGCGATTCCGGCATCACGACCGGCTACACCGATCAGGTGAACAAGGTCGAGCATCACCCGACGATCGGCTGCGTCGTGTCGAAGCTGCGCGGCGGCAACAACGGCGAAGTGCCGCCCTACGTCAGCCTCCGCGGTCCGGGCCTGGAAGAGCCCGGCTTCCTGGGCGTGGCGCATCGGCCCTTCCATCCGCGCGGCCCGGCCATTGATGACCTGCGCCTCGGCCAGCAGATGACGATGAAGCGCCTGGAAGACCGCAAGCAGTTGCTCTCCCGCTTCGACACCCTGCGCCGCGACGTGGACGCCACCGGCAGCATGGACGGCATGGACGCGTTCAACGCCCGCGCCTTCGACATGGTCGCCTCCGGCACCGTGGGCAAGGCCCTGGACCTATCGCGCGAGCCGGCGCTCAGCCGGAACCGCTATCGGGGCTGCGAGGAATTTCTCCTCGCACGGCGACTGGTGGGGGCCGGCGTCGGCTGCGTCACGCTTGGCGTCGAAGGCAGCGTCTGGGACACGCATCACGACAACTTCAATACGTTGAAGCGCGTGATGCCGAAGCTCGACCGAGCCGTGACCAACCTGGTGCAAGACCTGCACGACCGCGGATTGTCGGACAACGTGGTCACGATCATGTGCGGGGAGTTCGGAAGGACACCACGCATCAACCGCGAGGCGGGCCGCGATCACTGGGGCACGATCATGGCCGTTCTGATGGCCGGCGGCGACCTGAAGATGGGGCAGATGATCGGCAGCACGGATGTCCACGCCGACCGCCCCAAGGATCGGCCCTATCATCTGCAACAGGTCCAGAGCACGCTGTACCGTGCTCTCGGCATCGACGCGGCGACGACTCTCGCCAACCAGAACGGCCGTCCGATGTATCTCCTCGACCAGCGCGATCCGGTCGTCGAGTTGCTGTGAAAAGGTGGGATACCTACGCGGCCTGTAGACGCCGGCGAAGTTGGCGCAACCCTCGAGCTGCACGACCGATCTTGACCCTGGAGCGGCACTCGGGCTAAATGCCCGTGTGCGAATTCCGTTCCGGGGAGAACCGATGGCAGCCAAGACCGCATTCATTACCGGTATCACGGGGCAAGACGGCAGCTACCTGGCGGAGTTTCTGCTCGCGCAAGGTTATCGCGTCTGCGGCATGGTTCGCCGTGCCAGCACCGAGAACTTCGAGCGCATCGAGCATCTGCGCGGCCAGGTGGAGCTGGTGCAGGGCGACCTGCTCGATTCGAGCTCGCTGGCCCAGGCGCTGACCTATGCCAAGCCGGATGAAGTGTACAACCTGGCGGCCATGTCCTTCGTGCCGACGAGCTGGCAACAGCCGGTGCTGACGGCCGAGTTCACCGCGCTGGGCGTGACGCGGTTGCTCGACGCGTTGCGGCAATGCTGTCCGCAGGCACGCTTCTACCAGGCATCTTCGAGCGAGATGTTCGGCAAGGTGCACGAGACGCCACAGAGCGAGACGACGCCCTTTCATCCGCGCAGCCCCTACGGCGTCGCCAAGGTCTACGGCCACTACATCACGCTGAACTACCGCGAGAGCTACGATCTCTTTGCCTGTTCGGGGATTCTCTTCAACCACGAATCGCCGCGGCGCGGCCTGGAATTTGTGACGCGGAAGATCACCCATGGCGTGGCGCGCATCGCCCACGGCCTGGACCGGGAGCTGCGTCTCGGAAATCTGCAAGCCAAGCGCGACTGGGGCTTTGCCGGCGATTACGTACGCGCCATGTGGCTGATGCTCCAGCAGGAGGAAGCCGACGACTTCGTCATCGGCACCGGTGAGACACATACGGTGGAAGAGTTCGTCCGGCTGGCCTTCACGCGCGTCGGCCTGGACTGGCGCAAGCACGTCGTGATCGATCCACAGTTCCATCGCCCCGCCGAGGTCGACCTGCTCCTGGCGAACCCGGCGAAGGCACGACGTGACCTGGGCTGGACGCCGAGCGTCAGTTTCCCGGAACTGGTGGCAATGATGGTGGATGAAGACATGGCGGCGCTGGGGCAGGCGATGCCCCGCCAACGGCGCGCGGCCTGAGCGATTTCGCCGCTGGCGGCGACCTGGTTACGTCCGAAACTCTCGCCAGACGCCATCCGCGTGTCGTACCTGGTTCGGCACGAATTTCGCCTTGTACGCCATCGAGCCGCAGCCTTCCACGAAGTAACCGAGATAGACGTGCGGTATCCCGCGCGACCGCGCGTGATCGAGGATGCTCAGCACGTTCCAGGTGCCGAGCGACCGGTCGCGCTCCTCCGGATCGTAGAAGAAGTAGATCGCCGACAACCCGCCCGGCAAATCGTCCACGTAGCCGACGCCGATGAGGCGACTGCCCAGATAGTAGCACCATTCCATCGTGGGAAACGGATTGGCGACGAAGGAGCGCGCATACTCGCCCGCGTCCTTCGGATCGTGCTCCGGCCAGCTCTTGCTGGCGGACTGAAACGCGTGATAGCGATCGTACAGGGCAAGCTTGGCGCGCGTGACCGCAGGTTCTCCGAAGGTCAATCGCACCGCGTCTTCGTTGGCGGCGCGGACGCGGCGCTGGCTGCGGTTGGGGCGAAATTGATCGACCACGACGCGAATGGAACGGCAGGCGGTGCAAGTCTGGCATTGCGGTCGAAACAGCATCTCCCCGAAGCGCCGCCAGCCATCGCGCATGCGTTCCATGTACTCGGCCGGGCTGAGCTCGGCGATTTGCTCGTATTCCAGGCGCCACGTTTCGTGGGGGAGATAGCCACACGAGCTGGGCGGCGCAACAAAGCGAAAGACCGATTCCATAGCTGTCGTTCGATTGTAGCGCGGCATGCCCCGCCATCGCAAGCGGCGGTTTTCACTTCTTCATTTGCGACGCCAGCATGCGGCGAACCAGCCAGTCGCTCCAGGAGAGCGGCAGCCAGCCAAGCAGGCGCACCTGGCGCACGTCCGACGGCGGAAACGCATAAAAAGCGCGACGCCGACGGATCGCATCGACGATGTGCCGCGCGGCGGTTTCCACGGGCACCATCTGGGCCGGCGGCACGCCGATCTTCTCGGTCATCGGCGTGCGGATCCAACTCGGGCAGATGGTCGTCACGTGGATTCCCAGCGGGTTCAGTTCGACGCGCAGGGAATCGAACAGCGCGTTGACGCCGGACTTGCTGGCGCAGTACCCCGCCATCAGCGGAAATCCGCGATACGATGCCACGCTGGAGAGGCCGACCAGGTGGCCGCGCTTGCGCTCGATCATGCCCGGCAAGACTGCCGCGACGCTGTTGGCGACGCCGATGAGATTGACGCGAACCACGCGCTCGAAGTCCGCGGCGACGAATTGCAACGCCGACGTCTCGATGCCGATGCCCGCGCTGGCGATGAGCAGGTCCGCCGGACCGAGCTTGGCCTGAAGGTCGCCGGTGGCCCGGAGCAACGCATCACGCTCGGTGACGTCGGCAACCGCCGTGGCGATCGACTTGCCCGCCAGCTCGGCAGCCAGGGCTGCCAGCGGCTCGGGGGTCAGATCGACGGCCGCGATGGCGGCGCCCTCGGCCGCGAGCGTGCGTGCAAGCTGTCGGCCGATACCGCTGCCGGCGCCGGTGATCAAGGCCACACGTTGGGTGAAAGAATTCATGGAATGGAGATTTCACCACAGAGAGCACGGAGGACACAGAGGAATCACAAAGAAATGCGGAAAGAGAAAACTGCGCCCTTGTCTCTGTATTTCATGTTCTTCTTTGTGATTCCTCTGTGTTCGCTGTGCTCTCTGTGGTGGACTTTTTCTCATCGACAGAACTTCGCCACCGCCTCGACGAATTCCGCCTCGCGCTCGAACATCGGCAGGTGGCCGCAATTCGGGATCACCTTCCATTCCGCTTGCGGCAGATGCTTGCGATACGCTTCGCCATAGCTGGGCGGCACCAGCTTGTCGTGCGCGCCCCAGAGGAGCAGGACGGGACAGCGGACACGATGCAGCCGTTGCGCCAGCTTCGGATTGTACGGTCGCTCCCAGACCAGCCGCGCCAGGACGGTCATCGACTGATAGGCAGTCATCAGGTCTTCGTCCTTGCGCTCGGCGGAGATGATGAGCTGAGCCATGTGGGCGTTCGGATCGTGAAAGAGCAGCTCGCGCAGCGCATCGCGGTCCTGCATGACGCGGAACAGGTCCGGCAACGGCTCGGCATCGACCCAGAATCCCGGTGCGTCGGCGATCCAGAGCTTCTTGACGCGTTCCGGCCAGCGACAGGCGATTTCCGCCGCAATCCAGCCGCCAAGGCTCACGCCGCCCAGGCAGATTTCGTCCAGGCCCAGGGCGTCGAACAACTCGATATAGTGAAACGCCATGTCCTCGACGGTGTCGATCTGATCGAAGCCCCCGCTCTTGCCGAAGCCCGGATGCGTCGGCACCAGCACGCGGAATTCCTTCGCCCACGTCTGGTAGAACGGCAGCCACATCAACGACTCGCCCAGCGCGCTGTGCAGGTACACGAACGGAGCGCCCTGCCCGGCGTGCATGATAACGGTGGAACGGCCATTGACGTCGACCGTCTCCGGCTGCCCGCCGCTCCGCGACAGAAGCACCCGGGCTCCGTACTTCAGCTTCTTTAGTGTTTCAAACATGCGAGCTCTGGGTTGAGGAATCAGGAGTCAGGAGTCAGGAGTCAGGAGTCAGGAGTCAGGGGTCAGGAATCGGGAATCAGGAGTCAGGCGGCGGGATCGGCACTGGCCCGCTAGTTCCTGACTCCTGACTCCTGATTCTCGCCTCCTGACTCCTGACTCCTGATTCCTGATCCCTGACTCCTGATTCCTGACTCCTGATCCCTGACATAAGGCATCACCTCGCGGGCAAACAGCTCCATGCTCTTGCGGGCCAGCTCGTGCGGCAGTGTGCCGGTCTGGCAGCCGGTCAGCATCACGCCGGCGCCGAGTTCCTTTTTGTAGTGAAGGAGCTTCTGCCGGACGGTTTCCGGGCTGCCGACCACGGCGAAGACCCCGCGTTCCACGTCGTCCCACGTCTTCTGCACCGCCAGGAACTTGTCCTGGTTCTTGATGATCGCCACGGCCGAGCGCGGCGTCGTGTAGCCCGGCGGCGACAGGCCGATGCCGCGGAGGAGATTGCGCACAAAGTACCACAGGTGCGGCTCGAACTCCTCGCGCGCCTGCTTGTCCGTCTCGGCCACGTAGACCGGCACGCCCCAGCCCATCTGCTCCGGCCTGGCCGTGTAGCCAGCCTTCTCGCACGCTTCGCGAAACAGAGAGAATACACGTTTGAATACGTCGATGTGAAAGAACGGAATGCCCATGTAGGCATAGCGGCGCTGCGCCACGAACTCGATCGTCTCCAGGCTGCCGACGCCCGGCACCCAGATCGGCGGATGCGGTTGCTGGAGCGGCCGGGGCCAGGGATTCACGTAGCGCTGGAAGTAGTGCTTCGAGTTCCAGATGAACGGCCCCGGCGTGGTCCACGCCTTGACGATCAGGTCGAGCGCCTCGCGCCAGCGCTCGCGGGCATGCGTCGGGTCGACGCTGAAGGAGAAATACTCCGGCCCGCTGCCAACAACCATGCCGGCGACGAGCCGGCCGCCCGACATGACGTCGAGCATGGCGAACTCCTCGGCCACGCGCAGCGGCGGGTTGTAGAGCGTGAGCGCATTGCCGATGACGGCGATCCTGCACTTCTTTGTCCGCTGCGTCAGCGCGCCGGCGATGACGTTCGGCGACGGCATCAGCCCGTAGGCGTTCTGGTGGTGCTCGTTGACGCAGACGCCATCGAAGCCGAGTTCATCGGCATAGGACAGCGTGTTGATGTATTCCTGGTAGAGCGTGTGGCCCTTCACCGGGTCGTAAAGCGAATTGGGAATCCAGACCCAGGCGGAATCGTACGTCTCGGCGAAGTCGTCGGGCAGGAACGGCCAGGGCATCAGGTGGAAGAAGTAGCACTGCAAGGCGGCATCCTCCCGGGGTGCAAGGGTTACGGCTGGGCCCGCGCCTGGCGGATCAGTTGGTTAGACCATTCTTGGTCCTCTTGCGACAATAATGGCATGCAGGGCGTTTTGTAGTTCACACGATCGTCGTAGCTGCCCGCTTCATAGGTCTTGTTGACCACGGCCTGGACGTCCAGAACCACTTCCGGATCTTCCTCGCCCAATGGTACACGGATTCGCGGCAAACGCTGTCGGAGTTGCCGTCGGTACAGCTGAAATTCCTCACGCTGTCCCCAGGCAGGATTGACCGAGACGAGGTAATCGTACGGGGCACGGCCCCGGGCAAGAAGTTCCGGGACGGCGAGCACATGCGGCCCAGCGCGCAGTAGATCGATTTCGATGAGATGAGCTTGGCTGCGACGCACCTCTTCCTGTTTCCGCTCGTACGATTCGCGGCCCGGCCCTGCATACTTGTTGGTCGGGCTGACGACTTCGAGGACTGCAAGTACGCTTTGACCGTCTTGCAGGTCCAGGATCGTCAGATAAGGCTCGCTGATCTCGAGACCCGGAGCACGGACAATGTCTGGTGCGTCCGCCAGGCTCACCGCAGCGCCTGAAACGCCTCGCGGAGGGCGCTTCCGCTTGATGCGAACGTCCGGAATGACATCCCGCTCGGGCCCGGCCAAATAGACACGCGTCTCGATGGCCGCGACGTACCGCGGCCTTAACAGTGGTTGAAGCTGGTCGCGAATGTAGACAACGAGCGATGTGTGGACCTCGGGCCACAACAGTGGGTCTTCCAGGTACGGGTCCATGCCGGGAAAGATCATTCCCATGGCGATTCCCTCGGCTGCAAGGTATCAAACGTGCCGGGTCACGATGTCGCCTGGGCCTGGCGGATCAGTTCGGTGGCCCATTCCTGGTCTTCCGGCGGCAAGGGCGGCATGCAAGGATCATTGTAGCGCAGCCGATTGTGATACAGCCCGGCTCGGTACACTTGCTCAAGAGCCGGCCGCAAGTCCAGGAGTACGTCGGGATCCTTGTCGGCCAGAGGGATGCGAATGGGCGGCAACGCATCGCGAAGCCGAATCGGATAAAGCTCAAACACGTGGCGGGAGGATACTGCCCGATTCACGCTGACCAGGTAGTCATACATCCCTTGCCGACGCGCCAGGTGCAACGGGACCGCAAGCACGTGAGGCCCCGTGCGTAACAGATCGATTTCGATCAGGTGAGATCGACTGCCGCGCACTTCACGTTGCTTTGTCAAATACGATACTCGCCCGGGACCCGCATACTTGTTCGTCGGACTGACAATTTCGATCACCGCGACCACCTCTTGCTCCGAATGTCGGTCAAGGATGGTGACGTAGTTCTCGTGGATTTCCAACTCGGACGCCTCCACGAGGATCGGCAGTCGCGTGTCAGCTGGTACGGGACGATCTCCTCGCGGTACCGATCTGTCTTGTCGAAGCCAGACGTCAGGCGCCACTTCGCGGTCGGGGCCTTCCAGGTACACTCGCTCTTCGATGCTGGCAATGTAACGCTCGCCCAGCAAAGGCTGAAGATGGTCGGCGAGGTACACGGTGAACCGCTGGTGAACCCCGTGCCAGAATAACGGATCTTCCAGGTACGGATCCATGCCGGGAAAGATCATTCCCATGGCGATTCCCTCGGCTGCAAACTTCTGCGGACAGAATGGCCGTCATTATGTCATAATAGCCCATGTGGCGAAATGCCCGCTTGCCTCGGCAGAAAGGAACGGTTCATGATCCGCGTCAAGGCCCGATATCGGGACCAGAAACTCGAACTGGAACAACCTCTGAATCTGCCCGAAGGCGCCGAAGTCGAGATCGCCGTCCAATCGCTGCCATCCACTGAGATTGCGGAAAAGGAAGCCTGGAGCAAGCAAGGCATGAGCCGCCTGGAGGAAGAGTGGGACAATCCGCAAGACGCGGTCTACGACAACTGGAGAAAGCTCTATGGCGCATAGCGCCGGCGACGTTGTCCTGGTTCCGTTTCCCTACCGGGACCAGCTGGCCGAAAGCACGCGGCCGGCGGTCATCCTCTCCGCTGAAGCCTATAACCAGCACGGCGATGTCGTAATTGCCGCCATCACGTCACATCCTCCACGGATCTCTTCCGACTACGCGTTGCTCGACTGGGCCGTGGCCGGGCTTCAATTTGCTTCCACCGTGCGCATGCTCCTGGCCACGGTCGCAGACAGACGAATCGTCCTGCGTATTGGCCGTTTGAGCGATCGCGATTGGGCCGCGGTCCAGGACCGTGTGCTCCAGCTCTTCGCCTGGCCCTGACCAGACTGGCGATCCGTCTGCGTTCTGACATAATGGCGTCTCGAAGCTATCCGATGGTGCCTCGCCCGAGGATGACGTTCATGGTTAACACCGACCTCAAGCAGGCCGTTTCCCGCATCTTGCCGCGCGTGCAGATGCCCGCGCAATACATCGGCGGCGAGTTCAACAGCGTCGTCAAGGACCATCGGCAGGTGCGCGGCAAGCTCTGTCTTGCCTTTCCGGATACCTATCCGCTGGGCACCAGCCATCACGGCTTGCAGGTCCTGTACACGATCATGAACAACGATCCCCAGTGGGCGTGCGAACGCGCCTTCACGCCCTGGGTGGACTTCGAGGACGAGCTGCGCCGCGCCGCACTGCCGCTCTATAGCCTCGAGACCTTCACGCCGCTGCATCAGTTCGACCTCGTCGGCTTCAGCCTGCAGTACGAAGTGTGCTACACGAACCTGCTGACGATGCTCGATCTCGGCGGCATTCCGCTGCACGGCAAGGACCGCACGCTCGATCATCCGCTCGTCATCGCGGGTGGTCCCGGCGCCCAGAACCCGGAAGTGCTGGCGCCGTTCGTGGACCTGTTCATCGTCGGCGACGGCGAGGAGAGCTTGCCGTGGGTCATGGAACGGTGGATGGCGATGAAGGAGAAGGGCGGCCTGTCGCGTGCCGACATGCTTGCCGCCATCGTCGCTGCCACGACCTGGGCCTATGCGCCGATGTTCTACGAGCCGGAATACCACGCCGACGGCACCATCGCCGCGATGAACCGCACGCGGGCCGATGTGCCCCGGGAAGTCATGGCCTGCACGATCCAGCAGGACTTCGACGCCATTCCACTGCCGACCAAACCCATCGTGCCGTTCGTCGAGACGACGCACGACCGCATCGCCATCGAGATCATGCGCGGCTGTCCCTGGCAGTGCCGATTCTGTCAGTCCACCGTCATCAAGCGGCCGTTGCGGGTGCGCTCGGTCGAGATGATCGTGCAATCCGCTCTGGAAAGCTACCGCAACACCGGGCACAACGAGATCAGTCTGCTCAGCCTCAGCACCAGCGACTACCCGGACTTCGAGAAGCTGGTCGAGCGCATGCACGAGGTCTTCAATCCGCTCGGCGTCAACATTTCGCTGCCGAGCCTGCGGATCAATCATCAGCTCCGCTCGCTGCCCAAGCTGGTGCAGGGCGTGCGCAAGTCCGGGCTGACGCTGGCGCCCGAAGTGGCCCGCGACGACATGCGCGAACAGATCCGCAAGCCGATCTCCAACGACGACCTCTTCGAGGGCTGCCGGGAGGCGTTCAAGGCCGGATGGCAGCGCGTGAAGCTCTACTTCCTCATCGGCTTGCCGGGCGAGCGCCAGGTGGACCTCGACGGCATCGTCGATCTGGCCGAGCGCATCTCGCAAATCGGCAAGGAAACGATTGGCCGCTACGTCGAAGTGACCGCATCGGTGTCGAACTTCATTCCCAAGCCGCACACGCCGTACCAGTGGAACGGCATCCAGTCGCGCCAGTATCTCAAGGAAGCCGGGCTGTACATGCGGAAGCGATGCCGATTGCGTTCGGTGAAGATCAAGCAACACGACATCGAGACGAGCATGCTGGAAGGGATCCTGACGCGCGGCGACCGGCGCGTAGCGGTCGCTCTGGAAGAAGCCTGGCGGCGCGGCTGCCGGCTCGACGGCTGGCGCGAGAACTTCAAGCCCGAGGTGTGGTGGCAGACCTTCGCGGACCTTGGCATCGACGTGGAATGGTACTCGCACCGCCTGCGGCCCATGACCGAGGTGCTGCCGTGGGACCACGTCAACGTCAAGAAGGGCCGCGCGTACCTGGAGAAAGAGCAGAACCGCAGCCTGGTCCAACTCGAAGTGATGGCAAACGCGACGTGAGGGCCCGCGGATGTCGAAGGACAGCAGCCGGAGCGACGCGGTTTCGGGGACGCGCCAGGGATCGTCGCCCCTCGTGCCGCATATCGCCGGCCGCGATCCCCGGATAGGCACCACGCTGGGCCAGGGCAAGTACCTCATCAGCGGCAAGCTCGGCCAGGGCGGCATGGGCGTCGTCTACGAGGCCGAGGATGTCGTCCTGCAGCGGCGCGTCGCCGTCAAGCTGTTGCCCGACTCGGTGGCGCAGAATCCCGACGCCCTGGAGCGGTTTCTGCGCGAGGCTCGCGCGGTGGCCCGCCTCAACCATCCGAATGTCGTCGCCATTCACGACGTCGATCAGCGCGACGGCTCGTACTACATCGTCATGGAGCTGCTGCGCGGCGGCAGTGCGTCGGACCTGATCGCCAGTCGCGGCCGCCTCCCCTGGCAAGAAGCGACACGCCTGATCGCGGAGGCTTGCAACGGCCTGATGGCGGCTCACGCGGTCGGCCTCATCCATCGCGACATCAAGCCGGCAAACATCATGCGCTCGGGCAGCGGCGTCGCCAAGCTCGCCGACTTCGGCCTCGCCAAGATCACTGACCATTCCGGCACGTCGCTCACGCAGACCGGCAACGTCCTCGGCACGCCCGATTACATGAGCCCGGAGCAGGCGCGCTCCGATCCGACGGATGAACGTACTGACATTTATTCCCTGGGCGCCACCTACTACAAGCTGTTGACCGGCCAGACGCCCTACCGTGCCGACACAGCGCTGCAGATCCTCTTCGCACATTGCGAGAAGCCGATTCCCGACCCGCGCGATCTTGCGGCGGATGTTCCGGAAGCCTGCGCTGCCGTGATTCGCTGCGCCATGGCCAAGGAGCCGCGCGGACGCTTTCAGACCGCTGCGGACATGTACGCAGCGCTCGAAGCGACCCTGCGCGGCGCGCCGGCTGCCGAGGTGCTGGGCGTTTCCGGCACGCCGCCCGATCCGGTTGCTGTTAGCGCCCGTGTATCGGCTTCGCGGCTGTCCACGGCTGGGCTGGAATCGACACGGGCGCTGAGCGTGGCACCGGTAAAGCCGGCAGTGGGAATGAGCCGGCGCTGGTTGATTCCTGTGGTCGTGCTGATCGGCCTGGTCACGCTCGTGGCCATGCGCGGACGGGAGATTGGCCGCGTATTCTGGGGCGCGCGCGGCCCTACGACCGCCGATGTCCAGGCGGCGCCCAGCGCGCCGCTGCCGGTGAACGGTGCGGTGCTGACCTCGGACGGCCGGGTTGAAGCGCTGGCGTTCTCCAATCATTTTGGCTGGCTGGCTGCGGGCAATGGCGACAGGGGCGGCGGAGTACGGGCTTGGAAGCTCGCTGAATCGCAACAGCAGCATCACCTCTGGTCCGGCAAGCGCGTCAACAGCGTGTCCTTTGCCGGCGGCAGCGCGTTCCTGGCTGCCGGCACTGCCGACGAAGTGCGCGTCTGGCACACCAACACCTGGACGGAATGGCCGTTGCTCTTTGGCGACGAGCGGCCGCGCGGCCCCGTGGCGTTCGCCGGCGGCCCCGGACTGCTCGCCACCGGCAGTCCCAAGGGCGAGGTCCTGATTTGGACGTACATGCGGGAAAAACGGCTCGAGCAGCGACTAAGCCTGGGAGCGGAGTTGTCCGCCATCGCCTTCTCGCCCGACAGCAAGTACCTGGCTGCCGGCGGCATTGATGGCGGCATCAAGGTCTGGGACGCCAGCGCCAACATGCAGCAGATCGGCGACTACAAGATCGACGGACGTGTCACCAGCCTGGCCTTTTCGCCATCGAGCGAGCTAGACCTCAGTCACCAAGGCGTCTATGTGGCGGCCACGGGCCAGCAGGGCTTGCAATTTTGGCGTGTGACCGATCGCACGCACGTGCCGCCCTGGCACAAACAGATGATGACCAGCGTGGCCTATTCTCCGGACGGGGCTTTCTGGGCCGCGGGGTTTGCCGCACGCGGCTTTGCCGTGCGCTATAACGTCAAGCCAGGGGCCCACCGCATCTTTGCGGAGCCTGTGGGTCCGGTGCTGAGCGTCGCCTTCTCGCCCGACGGCATAGTGCTAGCCCTTGGCGGTGCCGACGGAAAGGTCCATCTCCTGCAAGTCAGCGACCTGCGCAAGCAACTGATTCCGGAACGACCGTAAGCTACATCTTTTCTCCCTCGGGCCGCGCTCCATCCACACCGCTGAGATTTTCTTTCTCCTCTTCCAGTCACAAAACACTGCCCTCCGAGTATTGCCGGCAAGAGCCAAGGGGCTCCCCGATCCAGCCGCCAATCCAATACTCGCGAGGTATTTCCATGTCTCTCTTGAAGAGTCTGTCACGTCTGTTCCGTTCCGGAGCCAGCGCGTCTCACAAGCCGGCGCGATTTCATCCGCAGATGGAATTCCTGGAAGCACGCGAAATGCTCGCGGCGAACCTGGCCGCCGGCGCGAACATGGACACGCTGGTCGACGCCGACCGCATTCGCAAGCTTGCCCGGCAGGCAACCGAGAGTTCCCGGCCGGCGAGCAACAAGGTCGCCATCGAGGTGTCCAAGGAAGTCATGAATCCGGCACCCACCAAAATCGCCCTGCCACAGGTAGGCGTCATTGTGCCGATCGTCGCGGCGAAACAGGATGCCGTACCCGTCAAGACATCTGCCCCGCCCGTCGTGTCGCAGCCCGTCAAATCACCGACAACGCCGGTGACGAAGTCTCCCGAGCCCGTCAAGAAGGCCCCCGAGCCGGCCAAGCCCGCGAAGCCAGCCACACCGGTTCCAGTGAAGCCATCAGCGCCGACGCCGCCCGCTCCGGTTGCGACCCCGCCGGCAGCGCCGACGCTGCCTGCCCCTATCGTTCCGGCTCCGTCGACGCCGCCCGCTCCGGTTACCACGACACCGACTCCACCCGCCACACCCGCCCCCGTGGTTCCCGCGCCTGCCGAGACGGTGCCCGCGCCCGTGGTCACGACTCCGGCCACGCCGACGCCACCTGCCCCCGCTGCGCCCACTCCCGCCGCACCCGCCGCACCGCTGCCGGTGTTGTTGGTGATCGCCAATCGCGACTTCTACTACAAGGAATACGGCGACACGCGAGCGGCACTGGAAGCTGCAGGACTGCGCGTGGTGGTCGCGGCAAGCACGTTGACGACTGCGATTCCGCACCCCAATAGCGGCCAGGGCAGCGGCACCGGCGCCGTGCAGCCCGACGTGGCGATCACCGGCGCCAGCGCGGCCAATTACTCGGCCATCGCGTTTGTCGGCGGCTGGGGTGCATCGTCCTATCAGTACGCATTCAACGGAACGTACTGGAACAGCATGTACAACGGCAGCGAAGCCGTTCGCACCGCGACCAATGGACTGATCGCCGATTTCGTTCACCAGGGCAAGCATGTCGCGGCCATCTGCCATGGCGTCTCGGTGCTGGCCTGGGCACGCGTCGATGGCGCCAGCCTTCTGACGGGCAGGACCGTATCGACTTACCCGGGCTATTCCCCCGGCTATACGCTCAACGGGGTGTCCCACGGCGTCGATCCGGGCCGCATTCTGATCGAGGCCAACGGCGCCACGGCAGTGGCTTCGCGGTCGGTCGGCGATCCGCGCACCTCGGCGGACGACGTGGTGGTCGACGGCAAGATCATCACGGCCGAGGACTGGGACAGTGCGACACGTTTCGGACAGGTGATCGCGCAACAGGTGAGTCAGTAACCGCCAGCCGCATGCGGCGCGGCCCCCGGGGGTGGGGCGCGCCGCATGCGGCCCAGGTTACCAGAACTTCTGAATCACGCCCTTCTGTTCCAGCGTGACGACAATGAAGATCAACAGCGCCACGATCAGGATGGCGGGAATGGTGACGAACAGGATGGCCGGGACGAGGTTCGAACGGCCGGTCTTGCCGTTGTAGCAGTAGCCGCACTCCGGACAGCGCACGTGCGTGAAGAGGATCGGCCCGTAGAAGCTGCCCCACATGGTGTACTTGACGCGTTTGGCTCCGCCCGAATCGCACTGCGGACAGGGCTTGTATTTGCCTTTTTTCTTGGGGCGCCGCTCCTCTTCCTCCTCTTCTTCCTCTTCCTCGCGGACTTTCGGCGCGGCTTTGCCCTTCCTCTTCGGCTTCGGTTCCTCGGCACTGCCGTCGAAGTCGAAGGGATCGCCCGCCGCGGACGCCGGCTTCGCCTTCTCCTCCGGCTCCTCGACGACTTCCACCTCTTCGAAGTCCTCTTCGGGCGGCTTCTTCTTGATGGCCGGCACGTCGATGACGCTCTTGCACTTGGGGCAGCGCGTCTTCTTGCCGGCCCACTCGTCGGGCGCTCGCAGGGTTGCCTTGCACGATGGACAGTTGATGACGACTGGCATGACTGGCCCACTCACTTGCGGCTTATTTCACATCCTCAAGCCACGCGCACATACTACGAATTTTACAACGCTAGCGATTCCAGCCGCAGGGAAGAAATGACGAATGACGAAACCCGAATGACGAATCAATGTCCAATACCCAATGACCAAAAACGCGAGGCGCACCTTGTTGGAAGCTTCGTCATTGGTCCTTGATTCGTCATTCGGGCTTCGTCATTCGACATTCCCGCCGCAGCGCCGGCTTTCAAATCATGTAATACAGTGGTTCCTTGTTTTCCTCACCCTGGCCGCGGCGCGGGCAGGTCGAGCAAAAATCGGTGCCCAGCATGTCGTAGGCATAGCGAACGGCGTCCAGCGTGCTGGAGGCGACGCCTTCCTCCTCGTGGAAGACGTGTTCGGTGCCCAGGCGGGCTTCGATGCCGCTGGTGTGCAGGAGACGGGCCAGGTCGCCGCGCACGCCGCACAGGAGCATCGTCATCTTGCGGGCTAGCATCCGCTGCACGAAGCCGTCGATGATTTCCAGGCACACGGCGTCGGGATTGCGGGCGCGCTTGAGCCGCAGCACGACGATACGGACGCCTTCCTGGCTGCGGTGCTCGACGTCGTCGAGGTGCTTTTCGAGTTCCGGTCCCGAGCCGAAAAACAGCTCGCCTTCCAGGTTGAGGATCAAAATGCGTCCGCAAGGCGGATCGCCCGGCACGCGCTCGCGGATGACGCGCTCGGGCGTCACCGTCAGTTCGGTCAGATGGAGGCGGGCGGCGCGTGGGACGTACAGGACAAACGACAGCATCGTGCCGATCAGGATGCAGAACTCGACCGAGATGAGCACGGCGGACAATGCCGTGGCGATCACGACGCCGGCATCGAAGCGCGTGGCGCGCAGGTAATACATCAACTGACGGCGGTCCACCATGCGCCAGGCTGACAACATCAAGATGCCGGCCAGGGCCGCGCGCGGGATGTAACGCGCCAGCGGCGCGAATAGCAGCATGATGGCTGCCACGGCCACGGCCGAGAAGACGCCGGACCACTGCGTCACCGCGCCGGCGGCCTGGTTGATCGCCGAGCGCGTCAGCGAACCGGAGCCGGGGAAGCACTGGAAGAAACTGCCCGCCAGGTTCGCCAGGCCCTCGCTGAGGCACTGCTGGTTCATGTCCAGCTTTTGCCCGGTCTGGGCGGCAATCGCCTTGGCCATTGCAATCGCTTCGAGCAGGCCAAGCACGGCAATCGCCAGGGCGCTGCTGGCGAGATGGCGTAATTCCTTGGTGTCGATCGTAGGTATTTGCAGACTCGGCAGCTGCGCCGGAATCTCCCCAACCACCTGCACGTTTTGTCGATCGAGCTGAAAGACCGCGGTGAGTCCGGCCATGATGACGACGGCCAGAAGCAAGTCGGGAAGCAGCTTCAGGCCAAGCCTCGCCTTGGCGATCCGCAGGACGAGCACCAGGGCGATGGTACCGATGCCGACCACGGCGGTCGTCACATGGAACTCGTCGATGTGCGCAAGCGTCAGGCCGGTCCGCATCAAGAAGTGGTCGGTCGCCGCTCCACGCGCCGGCAGGCCGAGCAGGTTCTTCATTTGGTCGAGCACCAGCAACAGTCCAGCGCCCGACGTGAAGCCGACAATGACCGCATGCGAGATATAACGCGTCAAATCGCCCAGTCGAAACAATGTGATTCCCGTTTGCACCAGGCCGACCATGAGGGCGAGCATCACCGCGGCCTGGATCTTGGCCTCTTCGCCAACCACGGGTGCCAGAGCGCTGAAAACGGCGATGGAAATGGCATTGGTGGGGCCGTTGATGAGCTGGCGGGACGAGTCGAACAAGGCGCCCACGGCAGTCATCACGATCGCGGTGTACAGGCCGTACTCGGGCTTGATGCCCGCGATCAGCGCGTACGCCATGGCCTGAGGAACGGCGACGGCCGCCACGGTCAGGCCGGCCAGCACATCGGAGCGCAGCGATGTCAGAGAGTAAGTGCGCAGCGAATCTGCCGCGGGGACCAGACGAAAAAACGTCGCGGACCAGCTGCCGGGTGAAACTTCGGAAGTGGCGGAATCATTCATGGGACAAGGAGCCGCGACGCTCCGGGTTGGGAATGCTCGGCCGCGAAGTTCTCGCTTGGCGGAACAGGACGCAGCCCGGAGAGACACGGACGTTAAACTGGACGTCTGGCCGCGACACGGCGTGCTTCTTGTAGCGGAACTCGCCAGAGTTCCGAACCTGGTCCGAACCTGCTCTTCGCGCACGGAAGTCTGGCGACTTCCGCTACAGAACGCGTGACAGCCCGCTTTGCAATTGATTCACAGGCTCTCCGGCTAGGGACCGCACGTCCGCGAAGCTCCGGCTTCGCGCATGGAACCCCGCGGGCCTCGGTGGTGCCCGCGCGGGGTGGCGACGCTCTACAGTTTAGGCTCGTGGCGCTCGAATCCGAGTTGACTCTCACACCATGCCGCGGCTGCGAGGAGTCCCGCCTCGCTCCATTTCGGGCCGGCAAGCTGCACCGACAGCGGCAGGCCTTCCGGACTCCAGCCCACGGGAAAGCTCACGACAGGCAAGCCGGTGTAGCTCCACGGCGAGTTGAACGCCGGATCTCCGGTGCTGCCCGCATTGGGGGCCGGGCCGGTTGTGGCCGGAGACAGGAGCACGTCGACCCCCTCGAAGCAGCTCTGCATCTCGTGCGTCAACTGCTTCTGGTGTTCCTTGCAGCGCGCATATTCCGGCGCCGGGCAGGCGAGACCTTCCTTGAGCAGACTGGTGATCTTCGGGTCGTAATCGTGCGGGACGCGCTCCAGGCGCGGCTGATGGTACATCGCCGCCTCGACCGCCATGACAATCCGGTGGCGGGGAAGCACTTCGCCGAAACCGCCCGGCAACGCCACTTCGGTGATGACGGCGCCATGCTTCCGGAGACGGTTGCACACGTCGTCCATCGCGGAACGCATGGCCGGATGGGCCAGCTTGTCGAAGAGTCCGCGCAGACAGCCGATGCGCGGCGGCTCGCGGCGCTGGTCGAGCAGCTCGGCATAGTGCGGCACCGGTCGATCGCTCGACTCCGGATCGCGCCGGTCGTGTCCTGCAATCGTCTGCAGCAGGATTGCCAGGTCGCGGACGCATCCCGCCATCACGCCGACATGGTCCATCGAGGGCGCAAGCGGCACCACGCCATCGACGCTGACCCGGCCATGGGTCGGCTTGATGGCGGGCACGCCACAATAGCCCGCGGGACGCGTAATCGAGCCGCCGGTCTGCGAGGCCAGCGTGCCCAGACACATGCCGCACGCAACCGCCGCCGCGGAGCCGCTGCTGGAGCCGCCGGGCGTCTGCGCCAGGCCCCAGGGATTGCGCGTGGGCGGTGGGTCGAAGCTGGCATATTGGGTCGTCACGGTTTTGCCGACGAACACTGCGCCGGCGCGGCGCAGACGCTCCACCACGGTCGCGTCGCGGCGAGCGATGCTCTGCGCCCACAGCCGCGAGCCGGCCGCCGTCGGCCAGTCGAACGCATCAAAGATGTCCTTGATGCCCAGGGGAATACCGTGCAAGGGACCGCGCCAGTGGCCGCCTTTCAACTCCGCAGCCAGGCGCTTGGCCTCGGCGCGGGCGCCGTCGCGGTCAATGTGAACGAAGGCATGGACCTTCGGTTCCAGGCGCTCCATGCTTGCCAGGCAGGTTTCGAGCAGATCGACCGGCGTGAGTCGGCCGCGATGGATGTCCTCGGCCGCGGCGTGAATGTTCGGGAGCAACACGGGTTGGCACTCGTCCTCGAAGCCGACAGGATCCCTGGGGCGGAGCCTGAGAATATGCGACGACTGCGGAGCGTGCAATGGTGTTTTCCCGCGCATTCCGGGTCTGGACGCGGCTGTTACAATGTCTTCATCACGAAAGAGGAATGTTTCATGATCAAGGTCGCCATCCTCGGTGGATCGGGCTACACGGCGGTTGAGCTCATCAAGATCCTGCTGCGCCATCCCGAAGCGGAGATTGTCGCCGTGGCCTCGCGCCAGGAAGGCACGCTCACGATCGCCGAGCTGCACCCGAGCTTGACGAACCGCATTGACCTTCGTTGCGAGCCGTTCGACGCCGACAAGCTGGTGGCGCGTGGCGTGCAATGCGCTTTCGGCTGTCTGCCGCACGGCGTCAGCATGACCACGCTGCCCGCGCTGCTGGAACGCGGCATCCGGGTCATCGACCTGAGTGCCGACTATCGCCTGCGCGATCCGAACGTCTATGCCCAGTGGTACGGCGCGAGCCACGGCGACCTGGCCCACCTGGCCCAGGCCGTGTACGGCTTGCCGGAAATCTATGGGGACGAAATCGCAAGCGCCCACCTGATTGCCAATCCCGGATGCTACCCGCAGACGGCGATCCTCGGTCTGGCGCCGCTGGTGGCGGGCAAACACATCGATCTCCGCTCCATCATCGTCGACAGCAAGAGCGGCGTTTCCGGCGCCGGACGCACGCCCAAGCTGAACACGCACTTTCCCGAATGTAACGAGAGCGTGTCGGCCTACAGCGTCGGCACCCATCGGCACACGCCGGAGATCGAGCAGGCCCTGACCGACGTGGCGGGCGAGCCGGTGGAAGTGATCTTCACCCCCCACCTGATGCCGATGGACCGCGGCATCTTCTCCACGATCTATGCAGTGCCGAGCCGGCCGTTTTCGGAGAAGCAGCTGACCGAGCTGTACCAGGAATACTATGCGAAGGCGCCGTTCGTCCGGCTGCGTTCGTCCCTGCCCGCCACGAAGGACAGCGTCGGCAGCAACTTCCTCGACCTGTGTATGCGCGTCGTGCGCGGCCGGGTGGTGGTGCTGGCCGCCGAGGACAACCTCGTGCGCGGCGCCAGCGGCGTGGCCGTGCAGAACTTCAACCGCATGTACGGCTTCGACGAGCGCACGGGACTGCTGTAAACTGCGATTGACACCGCCGGCCCGCTTGCTATCCTTCCGCCGATTCCGTCTTTCGAAACGTCAGGAACAGGACCTTCGGACCGAAGGGGAGGGATACCGTGCGCACGTTGATTGTGACCGTGGCGGCAGGTGGGGCATTGTTCCTGGCCGCGGATGCGGTGCGGGCACAAGGGTTGACCAATTTCGTCAGCGGCGGGCATACGCAGGGGTTCAGCTCGGGGTCGGCACAGAAAGTCATCAACACGCCCGTCGACACCCGCCTGGCGGTGGCCCCGTTTCCGTCGCAGAGCGGGGCCTTCAACCTGACCAACATGTTCAAGGGCTTCTCCATGCCCAGTTTCCCGCCGCGCATCGGCACCAGCCCGCTGCCGTCGCCGGATTCCTTTCCCAGCACCAAGTACCCCAACGGCAAGCCGGTACCGTTCCGGCCGGTCAACAACTTCCCGGGCTTTGTTCCGACCAACAATCGGCCAAGTTGAGCGCGAGGTCTTGCAGACCGCAAGTCCATCGTCGATCATGGTTCCTCCAACCATTCCCCTTGTGTCTGGAGGCTTCCCATGTTGTCGCGCCGCTGGTTTCTCGCCGCGCTGTGGACGCTGTGGGCCGGGTTTGCCCCGGCCGCGGACGCACCGCGCGGCCTCGATATCTACTTCATTGACACCGAAGGCGGTGCAGCGACGCTCATCGTCACGCCGGCCGGCGAATCGGTGCTGATCGATTGCGGCAATCCCGGCGCCCGCGATGCCGAACGTATCCACAAGACGGCCCAGGCTGCCGGGCTCAAGACGATCGATCATCTCGTCATCACGCACTGGCATTCCGACCACTACGGCGGCGTGGCCCGGCTGGCGCAGCTGATTCCGATCAAGAACTTCTACGACCACGGCATCCCCGAGCAACTCGCGGAAGATGCCAAGGGCTTTCAGCTCCTTATCCAGGCCTACAAGAAGGCCAGCGAAGGCAAGTCGAAGATGCTCAAGCCGGGCGACGAGATCGCGCTCAAGCAGGCCGACGGCGCCAAGCCATTGCGCCTGTTCTGCCTGTGCGGCAGTGGCGAAGTGATTCCGGAAAAGCCCAACGCCCCGGAGAATCCGCTCGCCAAGGAGCACAAGCCGATGGCCGAGGACAAGAGCGACAATGCGCGCAGCCTCGGCTTCGTGCTCAGCTACGGCGAGTTTCGTTTCCTCGACCTGGGCGACCTCACCTGGAACATCGAGCACAAGCTGGTGGCTCCGTCGGACAAGATCGGACCGGTGGACGTCTATCAGGCGACGCACCACGGCCTGGAGATCAGCAACAATCCGGTGCTCATCAAGACCGTGAAGCCCCGGGTCGCGATCTTCAACAACGGCGCGCGCAAGGGCGGCCACGTCAGCGTCATCGCCACGCTGCGGCGGCTGGCCGAAGTGCCGGCGATCTATCAGCTCCATCGCAACGTGGGAGCGACGGCCGCGGAGAACACCGATCCGGAGTTCATCGCCAACAGCGATGAGAAGTGCGAGGCCGAAGGGATCAAGCTCTCGGTCGCGCCGGATGCGAAGACGTACACGGTGACCGTCGGCGGCAAGGGGAAGCCACGCGAGTACAAGACGCGCGGTACGGAGAAGTAATAATCTCGCGAGCCCGACGCGCCAGCAAGGGAAGTAGTGTCCCTTGCTGGCGCGTGGGGCTCGCGGACTACCCACAAAGTCGCCCGTGCATTTCCTCGAGTCTCGCCTGTCGATAGGCAAAGATGGCTCGCAAATCCCGGCCGACCAGGCAGCGATGGAGCAATGGTTCGAGCCAGCCGCCCGGTAGCGCGTACTCAACGCGGTCGCACATCCAGGTGCCGCCCGTTCGCTCTTCAAAGACGTGTTCGTGAACCCACCGACGATACGGACCTCGCCGCTGTTCATCGACAAACCGGTGCGGCGGCTCCCAGATGCTATGAGAGGAAAAGGCCGCTGCTGGTAAGCTCCGTCAAGGAAGTCCGACTACGAACCCTTGAAGGAGGCT
>JAIEMG010000079.1 GCA_019752375.1 Gemmataceae bacterium
GCTTTGAGAAGACCCTGAAAAACAGGGCATCTGCTACTCAAGCTCATCCTGTAGAATTAGCAGCTGCACCCAATTGCGACTTTGCGGTCCGGTAAGGCCGTCCGGAGAGGTATTGCGACCCATTTTGAATCAGTTCGGTCCCCAAGAATCAATGCGGAAGCGGCAAAAAACGGACGCCATCCGTTTCCGCTGGCGAAATCGCGCCTAGAATTCAACTTAGCGTCTGTCCGACACGGGGTCAGGCACCGTTGTGCGAAGCACTTTTCGGGCCGTTCGGGCAACGGTGCCTCACCCCGTGTCGGACAGACGCTAAGCCAACGGACCGGGGATCAGCAAGTCCGCGGTTCTTGGCGTTGGTGGACCCCCGGCAATCTCCGGCTTTGAGGACAGACTTCGATTCAGCTCCCACTCGACGTACAACCCGTCTGCACAGGTCGCGCAAGTCACTTCTGTTGGAGTGGCTGCGTATAATAGAAAGGTGACCTTCCCCCAAGTCCTGAGGCGCCCAACCGCCACGGTGACGGATCCCACGGCGGCCTTGCTGGGTCGTCTCGTTGTTTCGTTTTGTCTTTCGTGACCACCGCCGCGCAGGCGCGTTTGAGGGAATCGGTCGACGCGAGAGGCAAGTAGAACAGGTGCTGGACTCATGAAGCAGACACTCAAAGATACTGCCGCTGACATGTACGGCGACCCATCGCGGACCGCAGCCCGGGCCTATGGATCCCCGGAGCAACTGCCCGACTCCGCGCGAGCACTTTCAACCGCCGTTTCATCCTTCGACGACGCCGAACCCGGTCCGTTCGTGCTCCCTCCCGAGCCGGTCGAGGAAGAGCCGATCAGCGGTCCGGACGATTCGCTGGGTCTGTACTTGCGCCAAATGGGCGCGATCCCGCTCCTCAGTCGCCAGCAAGAGCTGACGCTGGCCCAGCACCTGGAAGTGGCACGCACGCGCTTCCGCCGTGCGGCTCTCTGGAACTGGTTCATCATCGGTCGCGTCGTGGACATGTTCAGCCAGGTGCAAGACGGATCGCTGGCGGTGGACCCCACCATCGATGTGGTCAGCAGTCTCGGCCTGAGCCGCGAGCAGATCCTGTCCCGCATGCCGGGCCACCTGCGCAAGCTGCGCCGGCTTCGCACGCTGGCAGCGGCCGATTTTGAGCTGGTCCTGCGCGCCAAGACCGCTGTGGCCCAGGCGCGTCGGCACCGCACCCTGTGGCGCCGTCTGCGCAAAGCCCTTGGGCTGGTCGAGGAACTCTCGCCGCGCGTGGAGCTGCTGGAGCGTTTTGTCGAGCAACTCCGGCATCAGGAAATCGACCTGGACGACCTGGAGCGTGGCACGCAGCGCGGCGGCCGTTCAGCCGCGGACCGCGAAGAACGCCGGCGCTACAGCAAGAAGTTGCGCAACGAGACCCGTCGCTTGCTGATCGGTCCGGACCACCTGAAGCAGTTGATGAAGGTGATCCTGCGGCGCGCATCGCTGTATCAGCAGGCGCGCCGGCAGCTGGCCGAGGGTAACTTGCGCCTCGTGGTTTCCATCGCCAAGAAGTATCGCGGCCGTGGACTGGCCTTTGCGGACCTCATCCAGGAAGGCAATCGCGGCCTGATGCGTGCCGTGGACAAATACGAGCATCGCCTTGGCTTCAAGTTCGGCACCTACGCCACCTGGTGGATTCGCCAGGGCATTACCCGGGCGCTGGCCGATCACGCGCGGACCGTGCGTGTGCCCTGCCATCAGGTGGGCATGCTGGCGGCGATCGAACGCGTGCGCGGCGAACTTTCCGTGAAGCACGGCCGCGAGCCAAGCGTGGAGGAAATCGCCAGTGTGTTGGGATTGACGCCGGAAGAAACGCGCTCCCTGCGCGTGGTGGGCCGGCACCCGATGAGCCTGCACGATCCCGTCGGCGGCGACGGCGAACGGGCCCTCGAGGACTTCCTCAATGACCCGTCCGCGTGCAGTCCGGGACATACAGTCGACCAGCACTTGCTGCGCGAGCGAATGGCGGAAGTGTTGCGATCGCTCGCGCCGCGCGAACGCGAGGTGCTGGAACTCCGTTTCGGCCTCAACGACGGCCATCCGCGGACGCTGGACGAGGTTGCCAAGGTGTACGGCATCACCCGCGAACGCATTCGGCAGATCGAAGCACGCGGGCTTCTCAAGCTGCGTCAGCCGGCACGCAGTCAGCGACTCGCGGAGTTCGCCGAAGCCGAGTAATTTGCCCTAATTGGGCGAGCCGGGAGTGTGAGCGACCGGAGTCCTTCAAGACCACGAAAGTCTTGAAGGACTCCGGTCGCTGACTTTTTGAGAGCGCCGGTCGCTGCCTTTTTGAAAACTCCGGTCGCTGACGCTCCCGGCTCGCCCAAAGCGTCAAGTCTTGAAGAACTCCGGTCGCTGCGCTTCCGGTTCAACGCTTTTACTTCGGCGGCTGTTCACTGTCCTGCGCGGCGAGGTCCAACTCATCCCAGAGGGCCGTCGCGGTCTGGTGCGCGTTGGTCGACGTGATCTTGTCCGCCGTCACCGGCGGTTTCGGTTTGGCCGGCACCACCACGGGCGCGGGCTTCTGCTCCGGCCCGTTAATGGCCGGCAGCGTCATGCAACCGGGCGCTGCGCACATCGCCAGCAGCCACCACTGCCAGGCGCACTTCATGGCCTTACCTCCTGCAGCGCGGCACGACCGCCGCTGCCACTTCCGGGCGCTGTCTGAAGGGTCGAGCCCGTGGCCCGCCCACCGGCGCTCAGGTATTTTTGCATCAAGTCCTCATCCGTGCTGAACTGCGCGCCGCTGCACGGCAGGTGGGCGATCCGTTGCTGATAAAGTGCCCAGGCGCGTTCGTGCAGTTGCTGGGCCTTGCGCTCCAGTTCGTCGTCGCGTGTTTCCTGGGCGACCTTGCTGAGCGAGTCGCAGACGGCCAGGCGGCGCAGAAACGCCTTCTCCTCGCGTTCGCGCTCGACCGACGCCTGGTCCACGGCGGACGTTGGCTTGGGCGTCGCGGTCGCCGACGCGTCCGGTTTGTCCTTGGCCGGCTTCTGCGTTGGCTTCTTCGCCGCCGGTTTCGGTGGCGGCGACGGCGGGTATTTGCGCTGCAGCCAGGGCGCCACGCGCCAGCCCGTGGCCGACGGCGGCAGTGGTTCGCGTTCTTCGTCAACCGGATCGGCCCAGGCCGACGCAGCCGCGCTCATCCCCACCAGGAGCGCGACTTTGAATTTCCATCCAGCGATTCGGCGCATGGCTTCCTCCAGGAGCGTTCCCCCTCCCCGCCGGCCTTCGCGGCAGGTTTCGCGCGCTGCTTCGGTGTCAAGAATGCGAGAGGGCGGCTATATGCCAGAGAGCAGGATATGTGTCCAGACGAAATTCCGCGGGAAGTTCGTCGTACTCTCGTTACGGCTTTTCCCTGTCCCCGCCGCTCCGGCGCCGCTACAAAGTGGGGGATCTGGCGAACCCTGTCCTGGAGGTCCACGCGATGTACCGCTTGATGCTCGTGCTCATGGTCGGCGCCATCGGCCTGATTTCCGTCCGCGCCCAAACGGCCGACGAAAAGAAGGCATCCGTTGCCTACGTGCAATCGCTGCAGGCTGCCGACGGCGGCTTCCTGGCGACAAAGCCGCTGCCCACCAGTAATGTGAAGCCGGTCGGCAGCCTGCGTGCCACGTCGTCGAGTCTTCGGGCCCTCAAGTACTTGGGCGGCGAGCCGAGGGATGCCAAGACCTGCGCGAAGTTCATCCAAGGCTGCTTCGACAAGGCCAGCGGCGGGTTCACGGATTCCCCCGGCGCCGGCAAGCCGGATGTCTTTGTCACTTCCGTTGGCGTCATGGCCTCGGCGGAGTTGAAGCTTCCGACTCTTCTGTATGCCGATGCGGCAGCGAAGTTTCTGGAAGAGAATGCCAAGACGTTCGAGGACATCCGCATCGCCGCCGCCGCGTTCGAGACGCTGGGCACCCGGCCAAAGCAGGCCGATGCCTGGCTGGAACAGATCGCCAAGATGCGCAACGCGGACGGCACCTATGGCAAGGGCGACGGTGCAGCGCGCGACACGGGCGGCGCGGTGTCCGCGGTGCTTCGCCTCGGCGGCAAGATCGAGCAACGCGACAACGTGCTCAAGGTGCTCAAGGACGGGCAACGGTCCGACGGCGGCTTCGGCAAGGCCGAAGCCAAGGATTCGGACCTGGAGACGAGCTATCGCGTCCTTCGTTCCTTCATGATGCTCAAGGAAAAGCCGGACGCGGCGAAGCTGCGGGCCTTTGTCGGCAAGTGCCGCAATACCGACGGCGGCTACGGCGTGTCGCCCGGTCAACCGTCGAATGTCGGTGCCACGTACTTCGCGTCGATCATCTTGCACTGGCTGGATGAGAAATAGCAGTAACTCTGTGTTCGTGCCTGGTGGGCCAGACACTCCTGTCTGGCCAGACAGGAGTGTCTGGCCCACCAGAACGGTACTGAAACTATTACTGAACGAACCTACTTCGACTTCACCCGCTTGAATTCCTGCTCCACGAAGCCCACGCGTTCCACGTCCGCGTCGGCGTTCAGCGCGAAGACCACTTGCTGCTTGTCCAGTCGGTCGTCGCCGCGGAGCGTGAACGTGTCGAAGTGGTAGTGTTCCAGCTTCATCTTGTAATTGCTCCACGCCAGCACGAGAGCGCCGCCGTCCAGCGTCAGCGTGACCGTTCCGTACGCCGGATGCTCGTAGCTGCCCGCGTAGGCCGCGAGGTCGCGCGACGGCTTGGTGTCCTTGTGCCGGCTCGCCTCGCGCTTCTTCTCCTGCGCTTGCCGAGCCGCCTCGGATTTCTTCACCTGCTCCAGGTAGAGTGCGTTCCAGTCCCGTTTCTGCGTGTTCAGGAGTTGATCGACCAGCGTGTTGCGCAACGCTTCGGGAAACTGGGTGCGGCCCAGGTTCGAGAGGATGGCAATGCCGATCTTCGCCTTGGGGACCAGCACCACTTGAGCGCGGAAGCCATCGATGCTGCCGCCGTGCGAAACGATGATGTGGCCGCGATAATCCTGCACGATCCAGCCGAGACCATAGCTCATCATGTTCGTCTCGGGATTCATGGTCCGGCTGAGCGACGGGACGCCGCTGGCGCCGTCCATCGGAATCACCATCTGCGTGGAATGCGTCTCGCGCAGCAGGCCCTGGGAAATCAGCCGCTTGCCGTCAAAGGTGCCGTCACCCAGTTGAAATCGCAGCCACTTGCTAAGGTCGCGAACGCCGGCGTTGATGGAACCCGCGGGACCGACGTTGTCGATGTTGAGCCAGCGAATCGCTTCGACCTTGTCCTCCTTGCGCAAGAGGTGCGGCGTCGCGTGATCGGCGGCTTTCTCCGCATTCTTCGCGCTGAAGTTGGCGCCCGCCATGCCGAGCGGCTCGAAAATCCGCTTCTGGACGAGTGTCTCCCAGCTCGTGCCATCGGCCTTGCCCGCGGCGTAGCCCGCTGTCAGATACATGATGTTCTGATACTGGTACGCCGACCGAAACGACTTGGTGAGCGGCACCTTGCCGATGCGCCGGATGATCTCCTCGCGGTCCCACGGCGAGCCATACCAGAGCAGGTCATTGCGGCTCAGGCCGGTGCGGTGCGTCACGATATCGCGCAGCGTGACGTTCTCGTCCGCCAGCGAATCGGCCAGGCGGAAGAAATCGACGTACTTCCGCACCGGGTCGTCCCACTTGACCTTGCCGTCGTGGACGAGCATGGCGATGCTCATGGCGGTGAATGCCTTGCTGGTGGAAGCGCAGGCGAAGAGCGTGTCGGGCGTGACGGCTGCGTCTTTGCCCACCTCGCGCACGCCATGGCCTTTCAGGTAGATGACTTCATCGCCGCGGACGACGGCCACCGCGGCGCCGGGCACCTTCCAGGCCTTGACCGCCTCCTGCACGATCGCGTCGATGGCCGCTGCATCGGTCGCCTGGGCGAAGGACACGGTCCGCGCCAGTAGCAGCGCGGCACACGCAAGCAGGAACGGATGTCGAAGCAAGAAGCGACGCATGAGGAAGCCCTTTCGTGGAATTGCCGAAAGTCGCGGAATGGCGGCTGAATGCGCACCACGTTTTTGCGGTCGTTCGCTTTGTCATCGAGGTTGCCCAGGGGCTTGTCTCTTCCACTTGTAGCACAAGTGGTTCGCTTGTGCATTCCCGCAAATCGTCCAAGCCTTCGGATCCTGGCTCGACGCGCGGGACGAGAAGTCTTCTTGGGTGAATGACACCTCCGTGGGGCACGATTGGAACTTGCTCGGGCCAGCGTGGACCACACACTGCAACCGCGCCCTACAAAATGGCGGCTGCTATAATTCCCCGTTCCGTTTAGACGCCTCGCAAGTCACACCAACCCGACGCGCCAGCGAGGACATCGCTCGCAGGCGCGTCGGGTTGGTGTGACTTACTCTCGTGTTGAGTGTGGGGGAGCACCGTGCACAACAACCTGGACTTGATCCTGACGTTGACGGCCAGCCTGGCTGCAGCGCTGGCGCTCGGTTACCTCACGCACCGGCTGGGACTGTCGCCCATCGTCGGCTACCTGCTGGCCGGGGTCGCTGTCGGGCCGAATACGCCGGGATTCGTCGCCAACCGCGAACTGGCCGAGCAACTGGCGGAGGTCGGCGTGATCCTCTTGATGTTCGGCGTCGGTCTGCACTTCCACCTCAAGGAGTTGCTGGCCGTGCGTCGCATCGCCTTGCCCGGCGCGATCGTGCAAAGTCTCATTGCGACCATCCTGGGAGCAGCGGTGGCCTGGGTCGTCGGCTGGGGCTGGGCGGCGGGCGTCGTCTACGGGCTCGCCATCTCGGTCGCCAGCACGGTGGTACTGATGCGCGTGCTGGGCGACAACAACGACCTGCACACGCCGGCGGGGCACATTGCCGTCGGCTGGCTGGTGGTGGAAGACCTGTTCACGGTCGTGGTCCTGGTGGTGCTGCCCGCGATCTTCGGAGACGCGGAGGCCAGGGCCGGCGGTCTGCCCCTGGCCCTTGTCCTGGCGGCACTGAAGATCGGCGCCTTGATCGCGCTCACCTTTTTTCTGGGTGGGCGAATCATCCCCTGGCTGCTGGGCCGCGTGGCGGCCACGCGCTCGCGCGAGCTGTTCACGCTCACCGTGCTCGTCGTGGCCCTGGGCATAGCAGTGGGTTCGGCCAAGCTGTTCGGGGTATCGATGGCACTGGGCGCGTTCCTGGCGGGGATGGTGGTCGGGCGTTCCGATTTCAGCCTCCGGGCGGCGACGGAGGCCATGCCCATGCGCGATGCCTTCGCTGTCCTGTTCTTCGTCTCGGTGGGCATGCTTTTCGACCCCCGGTACCTCCTCGAGGCCCCGGGGCTGGTGGCTGCGACCCTGGCGATCATCGTGCTGGGCAAACCGCTGGCCGCGCTTGGGATCGCGCTGGCGTTGGGCTATCCGCGCCGCGTCGGCCTGGCCATTGCGGTGGCGCTGGGCCAGATCGGCGAGTTCTCGTTCATCCTCGCCGCCCTGGGAAAGGCCCTGGGAATCCTCCCGGATGCAGCCACGGCCGCCCTGGTCGCTGCCGCGATCGTCTCGATCTCGCTCAACCCGCTGCTGTACCGGCTGGTCGATCCGCTTGAAGCCTGGCTAACACGTCGACCCGCGTTCCGGCGTCGGGCAAGCCCACGAACCGTCGATGCGCCGGTGCGACCTGTGGAGCGCGAGCGTTCCAGCCGTCACCGGGCGGTTGTCGTGGGATTTGGTCCGGTCGGCCAGACACTGGCGCGATTGCTGCGCGACAACGAGATTGAACCGGTGGTCATCGAGATGAATCTCGAAACGGTCCAGCGGCTGCGCGAGCAAGGAATGTCCGTGGTGTACGGGGACGCCAGTCACGCGGAGATGTTGAAGGCTGCGGGCGTGGAGCGCTCGGGCACCTTCATTCTCAGCGCATCGGGCATTCGCGGTGGCGAGGAGATCATTCGCCAGGCCCGCGAGTTGAACCCGAAAATCCGCGTCCTTGCTCGCACCGCTTATCTGCGCGAACGCGGTTCCCTCTGCGCCGCCGGCGCGGACGAGGTCATCTCCGGCGAAGGCGAGGTGGCCCTGGCCATGGCCGAGTCCGTCCTGCGTGAACTGGGCGCGACCGCCGAGCAGATCGATCGCGAGCGGGAACGGGTCCGTGCGGAGCAGGTCACCGGACTTCCGTCTCGTCCTTCGACGCCGGCGTCCGAGAGCCCGCCGGTCGGCGTTTCCGTCCCCGAACCGTAAGGCTCCGCAAGTTGGGCGTATCTCGGTTCATTTTCTCCGTGACTTATCGTGCGGCGCCGCGCACAATAGCGAAGCTTACTTGATCGTTCAAGGAACTCCCATGAATCTCTCGAAATCCGCCGCATTGTTTGCCGAGAACCGTCGCTTCATCCCCGGCGGCATGGTGTCGCTCAATCGCAAGGTCGAGCCGGAGATCGCGTTTGTCCGCGGGCAGGGCGCGCATGTCTGGGATGCCGACGGCAATCGCTACATCGACTACCACGCCGGCTTCGCGCCCTATTTCCTGGGACACGCCGACAAGGACGTCGATGCAGCGGTCCACAGAGCCCTGGACGACGGGTGGACGTTGATGGGTTCCGGCACCACGCCCTGGGAAGGCCGCATGGCGGAGCTGTTCCTCCAATGCGTGCCGACGCTCGACCGCATGCAGATCACGACGACCGGCTCGGAGGCGACGTACCACGCGCTGCGCTTGGCGCGCGCCTATACCGGCCGCGACCACATCGTCGTCATGCAGGGCGGCTACAACGGCTGGCACGATGACGTCGCATGCAACGTGATGACGCCCCTGGAACAGATCGGTCCGCGCGTGTCGAAGGGCGAATATCCGTTTGTGCCGCTGACGGCGGGCATGCCGGCCGCGGTGGCGGGGCGCGTCCATGTCCTGAACTTCAACGATCTCGATGCCGTGGCCTGGGCGTTCGAGAAGTATTCGGTCGCCTGCCTGCTGACCGAGCCGATCTTGCAGAACATCGGCATCGTCAAGCCCAAGCCGGGGTATCTGGAAGGGCTTCGCAATCTCTGCGACAAGCACGGCGTGGTGCTGGTCTTCGACGAGGTGAAGACCGGCTTCCGCCACGCGCTGGGCGGCTACCAGTCCCTCTGCGGTGTCCGTCCCGACCTGGCGACTTTTGGCAAGGCCATCGCCAACGGCTATCCGCTCGGCGCCATCGGTGGCAGGAAGGAGATCATGGATCTCTTCGATTGCGCCGACCCAAAGAAGCGCGTGCTGATTGCCGGAACCTACAACGGCCATCCGCTGACGGTCGCAGCAGCCATCGCCACGATGGAAAAGCTGATCCGCGAGAAGGACACGCTTTATCCACGACTGGAAGCACTCGGGGCTCGCATGGAGGCGGGATTGACAAAGCTGCTGCGCGAGAAGGACATCCAAGCAACGGTGGCACGTCAGGGTTCGGCGTTCTGCGTTTATTTCATGGATCATCTTCCCGCGGACTGGCATGGCCTTGCGGAACATCACGACATGGCGATGGATTTGAAGTATCGGAAGGCACTGATCGAGAAGGGGATTTACCACTTCCCGTTGCCGACGAAGCAGGGGAGTATCTCGGCGGCGCACACGGAGGCGGATGTTGACAGGACGCTGGAAGCCACAAGCGAAGTATTGAAAGCTCTGTAGGGTCCGCTGTGCGGACCGGGCTTGTCGGAAGGTCGGTCCGCACAGCGGACCCTACAAATCGACTGCCATTGGTTGGGAAGCAGCCATGAGATTTTTCTTTGCTTTCCTCTGTTCGTTGGGAGGGCTGGTTGGGGCTTACCTCGGCGCCCCCGTATTCTTCACAGTCGGCATGGCCCTGAGCTTTTGTTGTATCTTCGGCGGTATGCTGGAGTGGTTTCTCGTGACGATCATTTGCAGTGTGGCCGGCGCCTTCGTTGCAGGATCCCTGGCACGGGGCCTGGCGACTACCGTTTTGACGCAAAACGAACGAATCGCCATTCCAATCATCTTCGGAACTGCTGTGGGAGTTGCTTATTTCGTTTGCCTGTGCCAGTACATGACAGTGACCCACATTTGGCCCTGAAAATGTTTGCTATTTGAACCTATGAAAATCACCAAGATCGAAACTCTCGTCTGTCACGCCCGCATGCGCAACTGGATCTTCGTCAAGGTCCTGACCGACCAGCCGGGCCTGCATGGGTGGGGCGAGGCGACGCTCGAATGGCACACGCGAGCTGTCGTCGGCATGATCGAGGACATCAGCCAGCTTCTCGTCGGCGAGGACCCGACGCGCATCGAGCATCTGTGGCAGATGATGTATCGCCAGCATTTCTGGCACGGCAACGGCATCGTTCGCGGCACTGCCATCAGCGGCATCGACCTGGCGCTGTGGGACATCGTCGGCAAGCTGCACAACGTCCCCTGCCACAAGCTCTGGGGCGGGCCGGTACGCGATTTCGTTCGCCTGTATTGCCATCTCGGCGGCGGCAAGATGGAAGACTTCTACGAAACGCGTCCCGCCGATGCCAAACGCTTCGGCGAACTGGCGAACAAGGCCGTGGAAGAGGGCTTCACCGCATTCAAGACGATGGCCGTGCCGGAGACCATGCCGCTCGAGGGACTGCGGCCGATCCGCTATGCCGAGGCATGCGTGAAAGCGATGCGCGACGCGGTCGGCGACGACATCGACATCATGGTCGACTGCCACGCCCGGCCGTCGCCGCGTATGGGACTGCGCTTCGCCACCGCACTGGAACCCTACGGCCTGTACTTCTTCGAGGAGCCCTGCTGGCCGGAAACGATCGACGACATCGCACTCATTCAGCGTTCCGTCAGCACCGCGATTGCCACGGGGGAACGCCTGGTCGGCCAGCACGCGTTTCGCGAACTGCTGGAGAAGCGTGCGTGCAGCGTCCTGCAGCCGGACATCACCCATTGCGGAGGCCTGAGCGAAGCCCGGCGTATTGCGGCGATGGCCGAGGCCTATCGCGTCGCCCTGGCGCCGCACAATCCGCAGGGACCAGTCAGCACCGCTGCATCGCTGGAGCTGGGCTTTGCCACGCCGTCGTACATCATCTGCGAATCGGTCCATCTCGACGTGCCCTGGCGGCAGGACGTGGTGCGCGAGGGCTTCACGATCGAGAAGAAGGGCCGACTCGTCCGACCCAGCAGTCGACCGGGCCTTGGAATCGAGATCGATGAGGCCGAAGTCAAGAAGCATCCATTTCAGCAGGAAGTGCTCCAGCGCAGCTTTTATGCGGATGGTGCAGTGGGCGACTGGTAATCACTCGAGCCCGACGCGCCAGCAAGTGATCCTTCATTCCTTGCTGGCGCGTCGGGCTAATTAGATTCGTAGGGTGCGTCAAGCGTACTCGCGCGGACGCACCGGAATGTAGACGCGTCCGTACATCGTCCGGCGAGGGTAGGTTGTGGTGCGTCCGCGCGAGTACGCTTGACGCACCCTACGGCGAACCTGCCAGCATCCCTCGCTTGCCGCGTCGGGCTCGAGTGATTGGAAAAAGCAACTTCCGTGACTTGACAGGTCCCAAGCGCCCGACTAACTTGAACGATCAAGTAACCCGCCTGTGGAGCCCGCCGTTGATGACCATCCGCGAAGTTGCCAAGAAGGCCGGCGTCTCCTTGCAGACCGTCTCCAATGTCCTCAACGGGCGCACCACCCAGATGGGGGCGGAGACGCGTGAGCGCGTGCTGCGTTCCATTCAGGAGCTTGGCTACCTGCCCAATGCGCACGCTCGCGGACTGCGCTCGCAGCGGAGTGCGACTATCGCCTTCCTGACCGTGGACCCGTCGCCGCAGTTTCTTTCCGATCCGTTTCACGGCATGATTCTCAGCGGCATGGCGGACGCGCTGCGCGAACGCGATTACTGTCTCCTGCTCCAGGCGCTGCCGCCGGGGAACCCCGCCGAGACGTTTCGCAGCCTGTACGGCCAGCGCCGATTCGACGGTGCCGTCGTCCACCTGTCCGGCACCCATGCCGAGCGTCAGCGCTGCATGCAACAACTCAACGAGACCGGCTGCCCGTTCGTGCTGCTGGAAGAGCATTTTGCTGGTCCTTGCGCTGCGTCGGTCCGGGCCGACAATCGCCAGGGCGCCGAGCGGGCGGTTGGCTATCTGCGCGGCAAGGGGCACAAGCGCATCGGCTTCCTGACTGCGGCGGACCGGCCCTGGCCCGCGGTGGAAGAACGCATTGCCGGCTACCAGGCGGCCCTCAAGGTGCACAAGCTGCCGGGGCCGCGCGAGTGGCGCGTGGACGTGGAGAGCGTCGAGGCGTCGCTGGACGTGATGAAGGCCGTTTTGCAAAAGGAAACGGCAATGACGGCCGTGCTTTGTTCCAACGACGTGATGGCGGTCGGCGCGATCCAGGCTGCGAAGAAGGTGGGGCGCCGGGTGCCCGAAGACCTGGCCGTCGTCGGCTTCGACGATTTTGAATTCACCCGCTATGTCGATCCGCCACTGACCACGGTGCGGTTGCCCGGGGCCGACATGGGCCGCCGCGCTGCCGAGTTGCTGCTGGATTGCTTGCAGGACGGAAGCTTCCGCGAAACGCAGGTCGTGTTCCCCACCACGTTGATCGAACGCGGGACCGCATGATCGTGACGAGACCAATCATGACGCGCACATTCCCCATCCTCGCTCTGATGACCGCGCTTCTCGCCGCGTCCGTGGCGAACGCCCGGCCGCCGTACAAGAAGTCGCTGGCCGATTACTACGGCCCATTCCTGCCGCCAAAGCTCCACGATTGCCGGACCTGCCACGTGGCACTCAAGGAAGGCGAGAAGGAAGACGCGGAGGAACGCGATCACAACGGCTTTGGCGCCCGCCTCAAGGCGCTGCGCAAGGAGCTGACCAAGGCCGGCAAGAAGGCCGACATCATCACGCGCTTGCAACTGGTCGCGGACGAGGACGCCGACGGCGATGGCGTCAACAACCTCCTGGAGATCCTGGCAGGCCGCAATCCCGGCGAGGCAGACGACAAGCCGACGCCGGCGGAGCTTGCCGAAGCGCGGAAGAAGCTGGTCGCCTTCAAGGCGCGCGTCTATCACCGCTGGGATCCGTTTGTCGCCGTGCAGCGTCCCGCGGTGCCGCAGGTGAAGAACGCGAGCTGGATGCGCAATCCCATTGACGCGTTCCTTTCCGCCGAGCACGAGCAACGCGGGCTAAAAGCTCGCCCGGAAGCGGCTCGGCCGGTGCTGGTGCGTCGCGTCTATCTCGATCTGACCGGCTTGCCGCCGACGCATGACGAGCTGGTATCGGCCCTGAGCGACAAATCTGACGATTGGTATGAGAAGGTCGTCGACCGGTTGCTGTCCAGTCCGCGCTATGGCGAGCGCTGGGGCCGGCACTGGATGGACGTGTGGCGTTACGCCGATTGGGCCGGCTTTGGCAGCGAGGTCCGCGAAAGCAGGGAGCACATCTGGCAATGGCGCGACTGGATCGTCGAGTCGCTGAATGAAGACAAGCCGTACGACCGCATGATCGTGGAAATGCTCGCTGGCGATGAGGTGGCGCCCGACGACGCGAAAACGCTGCGCGGCACCGGGTTCCTGGTCCGGCACTGGTACAAATTCAATCGCAATACCTGGCTGGAAAACGCGGTCGAGCATACCTCCAAGGCGTTCCTCGGCTTCACGATGAATTGCGCCCGCTGCCACGACCATTTCTTCGACACCGACGTGACGCAGAAGAACTACTATCAGTTCCGCGCCTTCTTCGAGCCCTATGATGTGCGCGTCGATCGCCTGCCGGGCCAGCCGGACCTGACGAAGCTTGGTCTGCCGCGTGTTTTCGATGCCAAGCCCGCGGAACCGACTTTCCTCTTCGTCCGCGGCAACGATAAGACCCCGGACAAGGCCAACCCGATCGTTCCCGGCGTGCCCGAAGCCCTGGCGGGACCAGCGCTCAAGATCGAGCCGGTGCAATTGCCTTTGTCGGCTTATGCTCCGGACAAGCGCGAATTCGTCATCAAGGAAACCGTTGCCGCTTCCGAGGCCGCCATCGGTTCCGCGAAAAACGGGCTGCTCGCGGCACGCCGGAACGCCGCCTGTGCCGTCACTGCTTTGTCTCTCCACAACCTGTTGGCCGTCGCGGCAAACAACACGGGAACGCAACGCGCCTTCGATGCCCTGGAACTCGCCGAACTCGACGTGCCGCTGGCCGAGGCACGGCACGCAGCCGTGGAAACCGCCCTTCGCGCCGAGCAACTCGAAGATGCCGGCAAGAAGGAGGAGTGGAAAGACGCGGCGACGCAGACCAACGTCGCACAGCGCAGGCTCGCGGTACTGCAAGCAAAACACACCCTCCTCGCACTCCAGCAAAACGCCCGCTACGGCGCCACGCCAGCGATCCAGACCGACGCGGCCAAGAAGTCCGCCGACGCGATCAAGGCGCTGGCCAAGGTCGAGAACGATGCACAGCAGCCGGCAACGACCGTTTACACCAAGCGGGCCGTCACCACCTATCCGCAAACCAGCACGGGCCGGCGCCTGGCCCTGGCGCGGTGGATCGCGCACAAGGACAACCCATTGACGGCACGGGTGGCGATGAACCACATCTGGCTGCGGCACTTCGGCACCGCCCTGGTGCCGAGCGTCTTCGATTTTGGCGCCAACGGCCAGCCGCCGACGCACCCGGCCCTGCTCGACTGGCTCGCCTCCGAGTTCACGCGGCAAAACTGGAACATGAAGCCGATGCACCGGCTCATCGTCACCAGCAACGCCTATCGCATGGATTCGATGAATGACGCAGCCAGCGTCGCTCTCGACCGCGACAACAGGTACCTGTGGCGCATGAACAGCCGGCGCATGGAAGCCGAGCTGGTACGCGACAGCGTCCTACACGTGGCCGGCCAGCTCGACCTGACCATGGGCGGCGCCGACGTGCCGTTCGCGCAGGGGCTGACGTCGCGGCGTCGCAGCCTCTACATGCAGCATGCCGCGGAGAAGCAGGTCGAGTTCCTCAGCATCTTCGATGCAGCCAACGTCACCGATTGCTACCAGCGCTCCGAGAGCGTTATCCCCCAGCAGGCCCTGGCGCTGGCCAACAGCTCCCTCGTGCTGACGCAGTCGCGGCTGCTGGCGACGGGACTGACGAAAAAAGCCGGCGACCCGGCGACGGCCGCAGCCGGCACCGCATTCGTCAAGCGCGCATTCGAGCACGTGCTTGGCCGGGCGCCGACGGCGCTGGAGCAGACCGAGTGCGAAAAGTTCCTGAAGGAGCAGACGCAACTCCTGGCCGAGAAGAAGCTGACGCCGTTCGGCGGCGTCGGTGCCGCGTCGGTGCCGCCGTCGCCGGTGCCGCACCTGCGCGCCCGCGAGAACCTGGTTCACGTGTTGATGAATCACAACGATTTTGTGACGATACGGTAGGGAAGCCGTTCACTGTCTTTGATTCAGGAAGAAGCGATGAGCTATTACAAACTGCCGTTGGTCTTTGAACCGCAACCGGAAGGCGGGTACACCGTGACCTGTCCGGTGTTGCCGGAATTGTTGACTGAAGGAGACACTCTGGAAGAGGCGCGAGCCAATGTTGCCGATGCGCTCGTTGCCGTGATGGAGATCTACGAGGAAAGCGGGCGTCCTCTGCCGTCGAGCCTCCGGGCCATCCCCCTCGATGAGCCACTCTGGACCGAAAGCTTGGTTCAGCTGCCATGATATATCGTGAAGCCGCCCGCAAATTACGAGTCCTGGGTTGCGTCGAAAGCGCGCAAAAAGGAAGTGGATCGCATCGCAAATGGCATAACACCGCGGCCCGGCGCTCGACCGCATTGCCCGACTGGGGTGGCCGCGACCTGAAGATCGGCACGCTTCGCGGTGCCGTGAAACAACTGGGTTTGGACTGGAACGACTTCACCAACGCCTGACCATCGCACTCTGTCTGAGGACCGAACCATGCGTTCGCATCGCAACTGCTCCGGCATCACGCGTCGTTCCTTCCTCGTGGATACCGGCATGGGCTTCACCGGCCTGGCCTTGGGTGCGGTCCTCATCAAGGATGGCGTCGCCCGTGCAGAGGCGCCGACGAAGTGGACGCCGCCCGACGGCAAGCCGCACTTTGCCCCGAAGGCCAAGAGCGTCATCTGGTTGTTCATGGTCGGCGGCACCAGCCAGATGGAGAGCTTCGATCCCAAGCCGGAATTGAACAAGCACGCCGGCAAGACCATTCAGGAATCGCCGTACAAGCACACGCTGGAATCGCCGTACCTCAAGCAGAACCTGCGCGAGGTCATCGAGGGATTGCACAAGGTCCACCCCAAGCTCTATCCCATGCAAGTCGGCCACCGGCGGTACGGCAAGAGCGGCGTGGAAATGTCCGACTGGTGGCCGCACGTCGGCAGCTGTGCGGACGACATCGCCCTGGTGCGTTCCATGTGGACCACCGACAACAACCACGGCGCCCAGCTTCAGTTCTTCACGGGCCGGCACAACCTCGAAGGCGTGTTTCCGACGATCGGCTCGTGGGTCCACTACGGGCTTGGCTCGTTGAATGACAACTTGCCGCAGTTCGTTGTGCTCGGCACGCCGCTGGCCGACTGCTGCGCCGGTGTCAATGGCCACGGCGCCCATTATCTTGGGCCGGAACACAGCGGCGTGCGCATGAACGTCGATCCCCGCAATCCGCTGCCCTTTGCCACGCCCGGGCCGGACAAGTTCCAGGAGGAGCAAAAGGCCGAGTTCGACCTGCTCGGCCGGCTCAATCGGCTGGCGGGCGTCGATTATCCCGACGATCCGGTCATGCGTGCCCGCATCAAGTCGTACGAACTCGCCTTCCGCATGCAGACCGCAGTGCCGGACGTGTTTCGCTTCGATCAGGAGAGCAAGGAGACGCAAGAGCTGTACGGTCTGGACCAGGGCGTCACGAAGGCGTTCGGCCAGCAGTGTCTGTCGGCGCGCCGACTGGTGGAACGGGGCGTCCGCTTCGTGCAGATCTTCCACGGCTCCAACGGCGGCGCCGGCGCCTGGGACGCCCACGGCGGGCTCAAGGCGGGCCACAGTTCCTTGTGCGCCCAGGTGGACAAGCCGATTGGCGGCCTGCTCAAAGACCTGAAGCGACGCGGCCTGCTGGACGAGACACTCGTCGTCTGGGGCACCGAGTTCGGCCGCACCCCAGGCGCCCAGGGCAGCGACGGCCGCGATCATCACCCGTATGGTTTCAGCTGCTGGCTGGCCGGCGGCGGCATTCGCGGCGGCATGGCCCACGGCGCCACAGACGAGATCGGCTTCCACGCGGTCGAGAATCGACACTATGTCACCGACCTGCATGCCACGGTGCTGCACCAGCTCGGCCTCGACCCGCGCAAGCTGGAAGTACCAGGCCGCAAGCGCCTGGAGATCGATTACGGGAAGCCGATCAAGGAAATCATTGCTTGACGGATGGGCGCGTTCAAATTGTTTGCGCCGAGGGTCCGGTGGATCATTCTGCCGGCTTCAGCCGGCTCCCCCGTCTGCCACGACCTTCAGGTGGTGGGGCCAAGCCAAACACGACTGCAGCCGGTTTCAGCCGGGCTTGGGGCCGCTTCGGCGCCCGTCGATGTGCTAAAGCGCCCAAGCCCGGCTGAAGCCGCCTGTCGCGGACGGCGATCATCCCACCACCACCTGAAAGTGGTGGCAAACGGGGAGCCGGCCGAAGAGGTCTTCGTTTCCATCTGCTGCCACGGCGCTTATCCCCGCTTGACATTGCCGCAAGATAACTTGCGACTCTCGCGCCCCCCTCACTACAATGGCTTCGCGCAAGGATGTCCGCTTCCCCGGTCCCCTGGGTGACTTCGTGACTACGTCCGCGTCCACTGCTGCCAGGCCGCGCCGCGTCGTCCTTCTCGGTTCGACCGGTTCCATCGGCACCAGTTGTCTCGACGTCGTCGACCATCTCGGCGACCGGCTGCAAGCCGTCGGCCTCAGCGCTCACGGGCGCTGGCAATCGCTGATGGAACAGGCACGCCGCCATCGCCCTCGCTGGGTGACGCTCACCGACCGCAACAGCGAAGGCGCCGCGCAGCTCAAGCAACTCGGCGGCAAGACCGAGGTGCTTTTCGGCGAAGAGGGCGTCGTCCGCATGGTGTCCGACCCGGAGGTGGACGTCGTCGTCACCGCCATCGTCGGCGCGGCCGGGCTGACCGGCACCTGGGCCGCGCTGGAAGCCGGCAAGACCGTAGCGGTGGCGAACAAGGAAACATTGGTGATGGCGGGTCCGCTGGTCATGGACCTGGCCCGACGCCGGGGCGTGCAGGTGCTGCCGGTGGACAGCGAGCACAGCGCCATCTTTCAGGCAATGCGCGCGGGCAAGGCCAGCGAAGTCGAACGCATCGTCCTGACCGCGAGCGGCGGGCCGTTTCGCGGCAAGACCCGTCGCGACCTGGCCAACGTAACGAAGGAAGAGGCGTTGCGGCATCCCACGTGGCAGATGGGGCCGAAAATCACCATCGATTCCGCCACGCTGATGAACAAGGCCCTGGAAGTCATCGAAGCGCGGTGGCTGTTCGGCATCGATCCCGAGCGCATCGAGGTCATTATCCATCCGGAGTCGATGATTCACTCGTTCGTCGAATTCAAGGACGGTTCGGTGCTGGCTCAGCTCTCGCCGCCGGACATGCGGCTGCCGATCCAGTATGCACTGACCTACCCGGAGCGCGTCGCCGGGCCCGCGAAACGGCTTAACTGGCGCGAATTGGGCGCCTGGCATTTCGAACAACCCGACCTGGAGACGTTTCCCGCCCTACAATTGGGGTACGAGGTGGCGCGGCAGGGCGGGACGTGTGGGTCCGTGCTCAATGCGACCAACGAGGCGGCCGTGCAACGCTTTCTCGGTGGCGAGCTACGCTTCCTCGATATCACGCATGCGTGCCGCGACGTGCTCGCCAACCATCATTACAGCGCCCGGCCGACGCTGGCCGAATTGACTGCCGTCGATCGCTGGGCGCGTCAGGAGGTAGCTCGTTGGACTCCCAAGAATCAGCCGACCGTAACGATAACGTGACGCCTCCGCCGGCCGAAACCGCCGCCGAGGACGTGCAGACCATCCGCGAATGGCTGGCCCGCAACGGCTCGATCATCGCCATCTTCGTGATTGGCGTCGCGCTGCTCTACGTCAACATGGGACCGCAGGGTCTCTTCAATATCTTCCTCGTCGCCGTCGGCCTGGGGCTGGTGATCTTCATTCACGAACTGGGCCATTTCGCGGTGGCCAAGTGGTGCGACGTTCATGTGCAGACGTTCAGTATCGGCTTCGGGCCGCCGCTGCCGGGGTGCCACTTCGTCAAGGGCGAGACGAGCTACATGATCGCCCTGGTGCCGCTGGGCGGCTATGTGAAGATGGTCGGCGAGGGGTCGGAGACCGAAGAGGACGACAGCGATCCGCGCTCCTTCAAGAACAAGAAGGTCTGGCAGCGCATGGCGATCATCAGCGCCGGCGTGGTGATGAACGTCATCCTCGGCTGCATCTGCTTCATCTTCGTCTACATGACCCACGGCGAAGAGCGGCCGCCCGGCGTGATCGACAGCGTGGACGCCGGCTCCGCGACCTGGGAGGTTGGTGCTCAGAGCGGCAACGTGATTTATCGCATCGGCGACGTGTCCGATCCCAACTTCGAGCAACTCATTCCGACCGTGGCGCTGTCGGGCGGTCGAACGCTGGATTTCTGGTACGGCCCGCCGCGCGAGGGCGACCAGTCGTCCCAGATCACGAAGACAACCATCACGCCGCGGATGAACAACGACAAGGTGCCAAGGCCGCTCATCGGCATCAGTCCGCCCGGCAAGTTGACGCTGCCGCCGGAACGTGCCCAGAAGGACCTGAAGAAGCCAGTAATGCCCGGCAGTGCCGCCGACAAGGCGCAGCCCGCATTCGGTTGGGGCGACACCATTGTCGCCATGACCGATCCCGCAACGGGCAAGGTAACCAAGCTGCGCACCGATCCCCGCTATCCCGACAATCCGCAACCGGACTACTTCGAGTTCCGCCAGCGCATGACCCTGCTGGCCGACAAGCCCGTGGAGATCGCCGTTCGCCGGCACGACGCATTGCCCGATGCGACGCCGGAAGTGTTGCTGGTGCCGCGCGCCAACTACTACAAGTTCGGCTTCCGGATGCAGATGGGCCAGATCATTGCGCTGCGCAAGGATTCCGCCGCGGCAAAGGCCTGCGTTGAAGCGAAGAACCTGAAGGGACAGGTCAAGGGCGACAAGATCAAGACCGTCGAAGTTGACGCGCCCGGCGCTGACGGTAAGGTCTGGCGCTGGGTCCATACCATCAAGAGCCCGCCCGATCGGAACGTGACGGAGTTCGAACTGGACCCGACCCGCTTGCCCTACGATTTGCAGAACTGGCGCGACCAGTGGGCGATAGCCCACGCGGTGCCCGGCTCGGACCTGCCGCCGAGCCTGTCTCTGCCGTTTGCCGTCGATGACTGGCAGGTTTGGTTCCTTAACAATGGCCCAAGAAAGCGTCTCCCGGAAGTCCGGCTTACCGTGATGCGCGAGGATCAGCACGCGCCGGCGGGCTCACAGGACAAAACCTTCACACTGCTGTGGGACGATCACTTTCGCTTCGATCGTGAGCTCCCGATGAACTCGGCAGCCATGGCGTTGCCGGCGCTAGGTATCGCGTATCAGGTGACGACGACGATCGACAGTGTGACGGACGGTTCGCCGGCCACGCGCGTGAAGCGACTCGACGATGGCTCGACGGTCAGCCTGCAAAAGGGTGACGAGATTGTCGCAATCTGCGGCTTCGCTCCGGGCAAGGATGGCAACGAACCGCAGCCGAGCATGAAAACAAAGTTCTTCTTCATCACGAACAAGGCCTGGAGCGACAAGCTGCCGTCCAATCACTGGGCGCAGCAGTTCTACGCGTTTCAACACGGCGCGGAGGTCAAGAAACTCCTCCTCCGCATCGGCCGCGCCGGCGAGACCTTCGAGGTCGAGATCGCGCCGGAAGAGGACTCCAGCTGGGCCATGGCCGATCGCGGTATTCACCTCACCCAGCAGATTCAGCTCAACAAGGCGAAGAACTTGGGCGAGGCGCTGACGATGGGCTTCACGCGCACGTTCAGCTTCATCGGCCGCATCTATCGCATGCTGGCGGCCCTGGTGACCGGCGACCTGTCGTTCCGCAACATGAGCGGCCCCATCGGGATTGCCGATACGGCCTACGCCGCGGTGGATCACAACTTCTTTTCGCTGATCTTCTTCCTCGGCGTCATCAGCGTGAACCTTGCCGTGGTCAATTTCCTGCCAATCCCGGTGCTGGACGGCGGCCACATGGTGTTCTTGATTTACGAGGCCGTCCGCGGCAAGCCGGCATCGGAAACGGTGCGCCTTGGCGCCACCTACGTGGGCCTTTTCTGCATCCTGGCGCTGATGTTGAGTGTGATCGTTCTGGATGTGACGCGGTATTTCTTCTAAACGGCAGACCATGTCTGATGCTCGACAACGTCCGTTTCTACCGCGCATAAGCACTAACTGGCGAGCGTCGGGGCGTCAGCCCGACGTGAAGCACACCGACACTCGAAATTACCACGGCAACTTGAAACGCGCCCACGTCGGGCTGACGCCCCGACGCTCGCCAAGATGTGATCCTTTCAAGTCGGCCACGACAGTTGTTGGAAAACGCTCAAAGCACACGCACCCTCCCGCGAATAACAAGACGACGCAACGGACCGTGCCGATCCCTGATGCGTCTGCACGGTCCGTTGCGTCTTCTATCGCGCTATCGCTTAGTTAGAACTCAGAGGCTATCCGGAAACCCAGCTTGCCCTGGATTCCCAGTTTGGCGCATGATGTACGTCCCTCGTACAAGGAGCGTA
>JAIEMG010000296.1 GCA_019752375.1 Gemmataceae bacterium
GCACAGGGGCCATTGGCCGGAGGCACGCAGGTAACGATCGCGGGCGCGCCCCGCGGGCCGGCCGCCCGGGCGGCCCCCCCCCCCCCGCTCGCCAGGTCTCTACGGGCCATTCCTGCCGGCCTTTTCGGATCCGGGGAGCTTTGAACGATGCATGGACCTTTTCCCGCGGAGCGATTGTCGCGTCGCACGCTGTTGCGCCGCCTGGGTACCGGCCTTGGCGCCATCGGCCTGGCTGGCTTGCTGAATGATCAGGGCCTGCTGGCAGCCGACGCGAAGAGCGTCAGCCCGCTGGCGCCGAAGCCCTCGCACTTCCGGCCGCGCGCCAAGCGCCTGATTCATCTCTTCATGAACGGCGGCCCGTCGCAGGTGGACACCTTCGACCCAAAGCCGATGCTCGCGAAGTACAACGGCCAGAAGCCGCCCAACGCGGTGCTCAAGACCGAGCGCGCCACCAGCGGCCTCATGCAGTCGCCGTTCAAGTTCAACCGCCACGGCCAGTCCGGCATCGAGGTCAGCGAGCTCTATCCCCACGTGGCTGAATGCGTGGACGACCTGTGCGTCATTCGCTCGATGCACACCAACATCCCCAATCACGAGCCTTCGCTCCTGATGATGACCTGCGGCGAGACGCAGCCAATCCGCCCGAGCATGGGCTCCTGGCTGGTCTACGGCCTGGGCTCGGAGAACCAGAACCTGCCCGGCTTCGTCGTGCTCTGCCCCGGCAAGCCGGTCGTCGGTCCGCAGCTGTGGAGCAACAGCTTCCTGCCTGGCATTTACCAGGGCACCCACATCAACAACAGCCGCCTCGATCCGAAGACCGTGCTCAAGAACCTCGACAACCCGTACCTCACGCGCGGCGCGCAGCGGGAGCAGCTGGACCTGCTCAACGCGATGAATCGAAGCCACCTGGAGCAGCGCGGCACCGACAATGCGCTGGAAGCCCGCATCGAGTCGATGGAAATGGCGTTCCGCATGCAATCGGAAGCGCAGGACGTCTTCGACCTGAACCGAGAGACGAAGCCAACGCGAGAGATGTACGGCACCGGCCCCTTCGCCGACGCCTGCCTCACCGCACGACGCCTCGTGGAAAGCGGCGTCCGCGTGGTGCAAATCTTCACCGGCGACGGCCAACCATGGGACGATCACGGCGATATCCAGGACCACCGCGGCAAGGCACGGATGACCGACCAGCCGATTGCGGCGCTCTTGAAAGACCTCAAGGCGCGAGGCCTGCTGGAAGACACGCTAGTCCTCTGGGGCGGTGAGTTTGGCCGCACGCCGACATCCGAAGGCGCCAAGGGCCGCGACCACAACAACCACGGCTTCACGGTCTGGCTGGCCGGCGGCGGCGTTCGCGGCGGCATGGTCTACGGCGCCAGCGATGAGTTCGGCTTCGCCGCGGCCGAGGACAAGATGCACGTCCACGACCTGCACGCCACCATGCTGCACTTGCTGGGCATCAACCACGAGAAGCTGACCTACCGCTACTCCGGCCGCGACTTCCGCCTGACCGACGTGTCCGGCACGGTCGCGAAAGCGATCATCGCGTGATTTACCGTGGGGCACGTTTGGAATGTACCAGGCCCCGGCAACTGCCCGGCGGCTGGCACGTTCCAAACGTGCCCTACTCAATTGCGCAGCGGCCGTAGCGCCGTATCACGAATCACCTCGGGGAAAGCGCCCAATGCCTTCCCCGCACGCCGCGCGAGGTACTCCTGCCCTTCCTCGGTTTGCAGGTAGCTGCGTGCCCGCGGCAGGGCGGTCAGTAGTTCACCGTTGATCGCATCGATCCGCTCTCGCAGCATGTCCAGCGTTGGTGCATCCACAAATGCCGGCTGGTTTTCAGCCCGCCACTTCTGAAAGTCCGCTTCCTGCACCTGCACCGCGGCCTCGATCTGCGCCGTGAAGAAGGCCCCCGTGAACTCTGCGTCGAGCTGAAGGCTCGTGCCACGCTTCACCATGTCTTCCACGAGCGCCCGCTCGCGCTCCGAATCGCGCACGGGCCGCTGCGTGTTCCATTTCACCCGCGAGACGTCGTGCATCAACTCCAACCGCTGGGCCATTCGCTCCAGCAGCGTGTCGAGGGCTGCACGATCGGTTGCGAGAGCATCCGGACGCGTCGAAACGGCGCGCTGCGAACGGCAGGCCGTGGGTAAAATCATCAAGCCGGCGGCGACGAACAGGACCAACCGATGCTGCTTGATTGAGTTCATCACCATTTTTCAGTGAGGGCTTGGGTCTCTCCGACGAATCGGCTCGGCGCTGTAGCCGCAGGCTTCAGCCTGCGGAGGAGTCTCCCGGCGACAGTCGCCCCTCCGCAGGCTGAAGCCTGCGGCTACAGACGTCGGCGATTTCACCGGACAGGCCCTAGTTGCCGCCAGGGTTCGCAAATAGTCGTGCTCTGCCTTCTTGACCCACTCCTTCGTCGTCCTTTTCATGGAGGACCTTTCCCCGGGAAACGATCTCCGTCATAAACGACTCACCTTCCTTCAAGCGCCAGGCCATCTGCGTCGGGGTGCGGACCAGCAAATCGACGGAAAACGGTGCCGCCAGCCGCCAGAGAATGCGAACGGCCTGATCGTGTTGATTGCGGGCCGGCATGACGACGAGGAGGTCCACGTCGCTGTCCTCATGCGGCGTGCCGTAGGCGTAAGAGCCGAACAAGATGATCCGATCGGGGTGAAACTCCTCGGCGATGGCACGCGCATAGCGGCGAATCACCCGCATGGGGATGTTCGCCCCGGAGTACACGCGCTTCGGCGGGAAAGGGAACGGGCTTGGCGGCAGCTTGGCCATGGGAGGTATTCTAGCCGAGGACGGTTGCCGCCGTCGAGTCGGTCGCCGTGAGCAGGATGCCCCGCGATTTCGTCTATCTATGGTTAGGACCAATCGGCCGTTCGAATGTCAGGCACGGCTTCGAAATCGCGATCGGTCGTGAGAAGGACGAGCTTCATCTGTCGAGCCGAAGCGGCGATCATGATATTCGGGCCGTATTCAGGTCGATGGGCCACAGCCGCAATTGGAGTAGCAGATGATTCAGATCGCGCCGATATTTCAATTTTTGCCGGACCTGACGCATGCCGGCCTCGATCTCACAAAGCACGGGCAGGCAGGTACCGATCCGCATTCCCGCGAGCCGTGCCTCGAAAATACGTTGCCCCACGATCGAGGCGCGATCCACTGCCATTCCAATGTGATTGGTATCGAGCAAGTAGGCGGGCATCAATCCAGTCCCATGTCCTGACGCATCCGCGCCTTCGCTTGGCGAGTCTGCTCAGCCAGGGCCACCGCCATTCGCTCGTGGTCCTCGGCCGGGATTTGTGCGGACAAAGCCATCAGCTGGTCGTGCCACTTCTCGATGACCGCGCGATCGTCCGAAGGCTGACCATCCTCCACAATCAACTCCTGTCCCTCGCGCCAATGTTCCGGCAACTTGTCCAACGGATGGATTTTCCCCTTTTTCAAGATAGCGCGGATCATTGCTTCCCCCAATCTTCCTGGCTTAGCGGGCACCGCTCAGGAAGCTGCCATTATCCCACCATTGGCTGACTGAAGCTATGCGTGAAGAAGCGCTCGCGATTCGTCGTGTCTTGCATATTCAAAAATAGTATTGGGTTGGGTGTCCGCCGCTCACGCAGCCGCGCGCTTCGGCCGCGATTGAATGTCGAACAGGCTGAAGATCTCCGATTCGCTCAATCCCAATGATGGCGTGCCGCTCTGGCCGATCAACTCGTTGAACAGCTCGCGCTTCTTCTCCAGCACGTCGTGGATGCGGCCCTCGATGGTGCCCGGGGTGATGAAGCGGGTCACGAACACCGTTGTCTTCTGGCCGAGGCGATGGGCCCGGTTGATGGCCTGGTCCTCGATGGCGGGGTTCCACCAGCGGTCGAACAGGAAGACGTAGTTGGTGAACTGCAGGTTCAGGCCCACGCTGCCCGTGCCGTAGCTCATCAGGATGACGTGCTTCGACGGGTCGGTCTTGAACTGGTCCAGGATCGCCTGCCGTTCCTTGTGCGGAATCTTGCCGTGATACTGGAGCGGGCCGTAGGGCGCCAGCGCCTCGGCCAGCACCTCGAGCGGTTCCACCCACTGGGAGAAGATGATCGCCTTGCGGCCGCTTTCGGCGACTTCGGCCAGGTCGGCTTGCATCTGTTCCAGCTTGGCGCTTTCGCGCGTCGCCGGGTCGAAATTACAGATTTGCTTCAGGCGCATGACCAGCTCGAAGACGTGCTGCACCGTGATGGTGTCGCCCATCTGGTTCAGATGGATGATGCCCTCTTTCTCCGCCGTATCGTACGCGGCGCGCTGCGCGGGAGTCAGCTCCAGGTAGGAGTCGCGGATCACCTTGGGCGGCATGTCGGTCGCCACTTCGTCCTTGGTGCGGCGAATGATGCAGTCGCTGGTCAGTTGCGGGAGCTGCTTGGTGGGAGCGCCGGGCGGAATGCGCTGCTTGTCCACGAACTCGAAGATGTTGACCAGGTCCTCGACGCGGTTCTCGATGGGCGTGCCGCTCATGGCCCAGCTTCGCGTGCGGTTCAGGCTACAGACGACCTGGGCCGTCCGGGACTCGCGGTTCTTGATGCGCTGCGCCTCGTCGATCGCTACCACGTCGAAGCGGACGCTTTCATGCGTGGCCAGGGCTGCATCGCGGCTGAGCACCTCATAATTCACCAGCTTGACGGGACAACGCGATTGCTGCCAGAGGAAGCGCCGTGTCTTGGCGTCGCCGGTGATGACTTCGAAGGGCACGTCCTCGGCCCACAAGCGCAACTCTCGCGTCCAGTTGATGACCAGCGGCTTGGGGCAGACGATCAGGGCATTGCCGATCAGGCCGGCGTGGAGGAGCAATCGCAAGGCGATGATGACCTGGGCGGTCTTGCCCAGTCCCATTTCGTCCGCGATCAGGGCCGCATGGCGGGGCATCAAAAAGGCGATGCCCTTGAGCTGGTAGGGATACGGCTGAAACGGTAACTGCACCTGCTTGCCGCTGAACAGTTCCTCCAACGGAGGTTGGAGCAGGTAGAGCAAGCGGTCCTTGAACATGACCGCATCGCTCGGCGGCCGCAGCCAAGTCTTTGCCGTCGACTGTTGCCGTGCCGCCGTCTCCTCTGAAACCACCGGCTTTTCGGCGCCGGCGTCTGCCTCGGGCGGGAGCAGACGCGGTTTGGACGCCGCCTGGGCCTGGTCGATCGGCGTGGGGAACTTCCATCCGAAGGTGGACACGTCCATCGGCAGCTTGCCCAGCGCGCGGGTCCACGGCGGCTCATTGAGCAGCTTCGCCTCGCGGACCTTGACCTCCATCGGCCGCTCGAACTTCGACAGCGTGATCACGCCGACGGAGAGGCGATCCTCCGATTCTGGGGACGGCGCCACGTTCGGGTTGTGCGATTCCATGTCGTCCATTCTTCCTGGCAATTCAAGGCTCCGAGGCAAGCCTACGCTGGTTGGCTGTTCAGCCGATGCCTCCGGAAGGGAGCGAATTGGCGTGAATGGCGAAGAGTTTTCCGTCGCGGAACAGGGGGCGGAACATTCGGAACCATCGGAAAAGTCCTCCGCGCCGCGCGAAAGTGGAACTGGGGCGTGTATCGAGCAGGCAACGGGCATTTCTCTAGTTCGGGCAGCCTGCGCAAAGACTTTAGTGCGCGAGAAAGAACGACGTGGTCCGGTGAGTGGAGTCGGATCGATACGGCGTGGAGGTAGGAAACCGCCTCGCCTCCATACATCAAGGACGAACGACCGTTCATCCCCGGCTGTTCCAGTACTGGATTTCCCTTTTCGCAGTCTCAGCAAGCTTTTTGTCTCGGTGCTTACTCAAGCGCTGCAAGCACGCCATGGCCTCCTCGCTTTGGAGGATGCCGAGTGCGTTGAGGGCAAAGTCGCGGCCGCCCTTTGATATGGATTGATCAAAATCCGCGTCCAACGCCTCCAAGATCAGCGGCAGTGCTCTTGGACTCTTCATGCGCGCCAGTGCCTGGAGGCATTTACCGTACGCGCTGCAGTAGGGGACTTCCGGTGGTTTGGATTTCAACTCATTCAGGAGCCCGAGAATCGCATCCTCCGGAACTTGAACCCCGTGGATCTGAAACGCCTGGAGGATTTTGGTAATGTGCCAGAAGTCGCTTGAAAAGTACTTCTTGTCGAGCAGAACGGACTTCGACTTCTCTGCCTGGAGGCGCACCAGTGCGGAAACCGCCTTCTCCGCCACCTCGGGGTCGTCCAGCAGGCGAACGACATCGTCAAATAGCTGCTCCCGGAATTCGATGGGACAGTGCCTGTTCTCGCTGCCACCGTAAATGCCGTCGAGCGCCCACCGACGTACCCCCGCATCCGCGTGCTGAAATGCAGTGCGGAGGTAGGGGACGCTCTCAACTCGCGCGAAATTGCCGAGTGCCGACGCAGCCAGCTCTCGGACTTCTTCTTCCTGGTGTTCAAGGAGAACCGCGATATCGGGAATCGCCGACACGGGCCCCGTTTCGGCCAATACTTCAAGAACGGTTCGCAGTGGGTTGGTTGCCGTCACGGTTGCGGGCGGAACGTGAAAACGGGGATCCTTGACAGCTGCAACCAGTGACCCAACCGCTTGCTCGCCCGCAGCGGTTAGCGCGTGCTTGATCTCGAGAAGCGTGGCTCGGTCGCACGTCAGCAGTCGCTCGACTTGGGGCCAGTAGTCGCTTTGCGCTCTCAATGCCCTGTCCTCCTCAAGAACGCGGCATGTCGACGCCGTCGGGGAAGCGTTCCTGTAGGAGCGCTTCCCCGCGGGCTCCATGCTCACCGTTCGCGAAGCTGCCAGCGTGCCTGGGTCTGCACGCCCTGGAAACGTGGTTGCCACTGGCCATTGGCAAGCTCTCGGAGCAGCGACCTGGCTTCGGGATGTTTGCCCGCTTGCGTCAGGTTGTGGGCGCGGTCCCAGAGGAGCTGGGCGTTGGTCGGCTCCACGGCGAATGCCGCCGCGAAGGCCCGGTCGGCCAGGTCGTGGTCGCCCTTGCGCTGGAGCTTCTCGGCCAGGCTTACCCACGGCCCGGTCTCGGCCGGACGCATGCCGATCGGCGTCGTCAGGTAGTCCCAGACCAGGTCGCGCTCGCCGAGCGTTTGCAGCACGTCGGCGGCAAGCTGGCAGGCAGTGGTGGCGTCGCTGTCGAGGGCGCGCCAGCGGTCGGCGGTGCGGATCACCTTGGCGCGGAAGTCGGCCGGCGGCTGCACCTGCAGCGCGACCATCGCCTCGGCCAGGTTCTTGTAGTGGTTGAGCAGTTTCTCATAGTCTCGGCGCACGACCTTGAGATCGATCACCTCGGGCAGGTTGCGATACTCCTCCTCCAGGGCGCGTTCCAGGCATGCCAGCTCGCGTGGCTTCTGTTCGCGGCGCTCGGCAAGGTGTGCTGCCAGCCGCCAGAGGCCGGGCTGTCGGGCCAGGCCCGGATCGGCGAGCAGACCTTGCAGCAGTTCGTCGGCCTTGCCCGGCTGGCCGGACTTTGCATGGAACGCGATGGCAGCCAGCGTCAACGGCAAGCGGTCCCGTTCGTCGGTGGCCCGTCCCAGCGCGAGCGCCAGCAGGTGATTGGCCTGCGGGGTGTCGTCGAGCTGGGCGCATTGTCGGATCAGTGCGAACAGGGCCGGCCATTGCCGGTGCTCGACCAGGCGCTGGGCGTTGCGGCGGAGCAGGCCGCCCCAGAGATCGGTATCGGTGCCGTCGGCGAGGAGCACGTGCCGGAAATCGCCATCGATCGGCGGCAGCACGCCATGCCGGCGCGTCTGCTGATAGAGCGCGTGGAAGAACATGCGCGCGGTGGACACGTTGCCGGCCTTGAACAGGCAGCGGGCGTGCTCGTAGCGAGCGGTGTAGGCAAGGCCCGGCACGTGCTCGAAGCGGGTATAGAGCGGCGCCAGGCTGCGATACAGGGTGACGGCATCGTCCTTGCGCGCGGGCTTCAGCTCGGCAGCGCGATCCTGCATGAGCGTCAGCAGCGCCCAGCCAAAGAAGCTGTGGCGGTTCTGCTCGACGTAGGCCGCCGCGCGATTCAGCTCTGCTTCACGCTGTTCGGCGCTGCCTTCCAGCACCTTGGGGCCCTGCCAGCGCTGGAACAGCGCGTGCGTGACGACCAGGTGCTTCAAAAAGCCGTCCGGCCACTGCATGCTGTTGACGGCCAGCTGGCTGGCGTGCTTGCGCAGCACCGGACTGGTGTAGAGGGCCAGGTACTGGGCCAGCGGCTCGTTGGCATGCTCGGCCAGCACGTCGCCATGTTCCGCATCGAGGTTGTGGCCAATGCTCGCCAGCAGGACGTAGTAGCCAATGTTCTTGTGCTCCCTCGGCAGCAGGGTGTCGCGGAACAGCTTGGCAGCCTCGTCGGCGTTGCCGGCACCGTAGTGGGCGGCGAACAGTGCCAGCGCCTCCTCGGTGCGCAGTCCCTTCTTGGTGTTGCTCTCGATGTTCAGCGTCTTTTGAACGTGCTCCACGCTGCGATAAGGCAGGTTGAGCACGACCAGCCCCTTGTGGTCCGGCTTCAAGTCAGGCACGAGGTCAACTTCGCGCTTGCGGCCGTCCTCGTCGATGAGTTGTCGTTGAATCACCTGATTGCCCGGCATCCGGACCGCGTGCCGTTCGACCAGCGTGCCATCGTGGCCGAAGACGAGATGGGCACGCAGGTACTCGCGCGGGTTCCCCTTGCGATCCCTGGCGGCTTCCGCGCCGTGCGGGATGATGGCGACCGTGCGCTCGTCGACGAGCTTGACGTCGGCCCCGTGGGCCAGGTCCTCGGCAGGCAGCACCAGCCACGGCAACAAGCGGGCAATGTCGGCGCGGTGAAAGCGACTGACGGGACGCCGGGCGCCGATGCCGAGGTCCGGATATAGATGCAGCAGCGTGTCGCCATCGCAGACGACGCGTTCGCGCAAGCCCGGCACCAGCGTGCGCGAGTAGGCATAGCGACCCTGGCCGTCAGCACTCAGCTTCATGCCGGGAAGCGTCACCGTCCGCCAGCCCGCGGCGCGAGCCTTGTCGATAAGTTTCCGGGCCGCGTCATCGATCTGGCCGTTCTGTATGGGCGGAACCTGGGCCTCGGCTTCCACCACCGCCTGGACGTCGGCCAGGCTGGTGTTCATGCCGGGGGCGTAGGCGGCGAGGTCGAAGAAGAGGCGCTCGTCGGGCTTGTAGGAAGGCCGTTGATAGAGCAGGCCAGTTCGGCTGCCTTCGGTGCCCGACGCCGGCGCGGGCTCCGCGAGCATTGTCATGCCGAGAATTCGCTCGACGCTTCCCCGAGTGATTCCCCCATGCACGCGCGTGACATTTAGAGGCGACGGCTGGTTGGTGAACCAGATGCGTTCCCACTCATTCTGGATGACGCGCAGGTCTTCGGAATTGTTGAGCACGATGCTGCCCGTCAAGCCCGCGTCGGAATTGACGCCCATGCCGAACAACAGGCTGCCGTGGCGCGTGTCTTCCACGCTAACCAGGATGTCCCTCACGGGGTTGTCAGGGTCCAGGACCTCGATTGTCGGGCGAATGCCTCTTCCCGCATTACGCTCGAAGATGTTCAACCGAGACAGGTTGGCTTCGCCGCGGCGTACATCCGGGTACACGAGGATTTGTCCCGGATAGACAGGCGCCTGGCGCAAGATCACGTTCTGTCGCGTGACCTCGTTGCCGACAACGATGGTCTGCGGCCCCGTCATTGGCACAACGATGCGGAGGGAACGATCTGCCACCTCGTTGGTGGAATACTCTCCTCCAAAGAAGCCAAGCCAGAACTGTTGTTGTCCGCCGTTCAGGCGAGAACCGAGGTTCGAGCCCGGCTGATTTTGGGAACGCAAAATGCGCGAACTGTAAAGCATCGCATCGATGCTCGGATTGTCCGGATCGAACTGGCGCATGCGCAACGCAGCCTGCTCAGCTTCGCGGTATCTGCCTTCCTTGCGCATCCGAGCGTAGTACTGAGCCAAATCGCTCTCCCGTAGGAAGGACCGGTGGGAATGGGGAGCTTCCCGGATGCCTTCGTAATAGAGATCTGTCGGGATCAACAGGTCCGTCGCCGAATCACTGCCGTTGCTGAACAGACGCTGCGGTCCCTGAGGTAGGAGTTGAACGGCGTACTTGTCCTCCATGCGCTCCGTGACCCACGGCGGCACAGCCTTGCGGTCGGCCAGCACGGTCTGCAGGACCTGCTCGGCGCTGGGCTTCTGGTTCTTCGCCAGGTCGCGCGGGTCGGGCGGCATGCCGGGCAGCGGTTCGTAGACGACGTCGATCCTGGCGGGGCAGCGGTACATGGCCCAGTGGTCCTTGCGGCCGCGGTCCACCTTGAATTGCTCGTACATCGCCTCGTTTTCCAGCACCAGGAGCGACGTGAACGGCGTCATCACGTACATCGCCTTGCTCAGCGCGATGATTTCCGCCTTGTGCTTGCCCGCATCCTCGGCCAGCAGGCGCTCGATCTCCAGTCGGACCCAGGTGCGCGGCAAGTAGCCGGCGTTGCCGGTCGCGTCTTTGACCGGCAGCGTGCGTTCAAATTTCTGACCATTAACGGTGCCGCGGATCGTCAGCGATTCGGGCAGGTCGCGGCCGACGCGGGCGATGGCGCACAGCTCCTCGCCCTGGGCCACGATGTTGGCGACGCCAAGGAACGGCACGGAACCAGCCTGGACCTGCACGTCGAGCAGACGCGGCAGGTCGAGCGCGGCAGCCAGCTCGAAGGCGCGCCAGGAAATCGATTCATCCGGATTGATCTGCGTGAAGGTGCCGTCACTACGCTCGGCCGCGGCCTTCATGAAGCTGCGCGCCCAGCGCCGGCCGACGCCGATGCCGACGTAGCGCGTGCCGGCCGGCAGCCGCTTCGCCAGCACGTCGTCGCGCCGTTCGCCCATGGCCGCGATGCCGCTGCCGACGTGGACCAGGTATGGGTTCTTAAGCGCACGCAGCATCGGCTCCGCTTCGGTCAGCGCCCGGCCCAGGTCGAGGGCGCCAATGAGGTGAACGCTCTCCAGGAAGGCGACGGCAGCTTCCACGTTGGACGCGTTGACCGGCCGGGCCTGCGGGGCCAGGGCACGCGTCCGTGTACCGGCAGTGAGCACGTTGAACGTGTCGCCGGGCTCCGCCTGAGCCAGCAGCGTGCGGACGATCTCGATCTGCGCTCGCGCCAGCAGTGGATCGCGGTCGCCGGAGGACTCGAAGAGAAAGACCCAGTCGCGCTGCTGCCGTGTCGCCTGGCCGGGCAGCTCCGGGCGATAGCGCAGCATCAGGTACTTGGCACCCTCGTGCTCCGCGGTCGAGAAACGTGCCAGGTCCTTGTTGCCTGGATTGTCGCTGACCGACAGGACGATGTCGCGCTCGATCCGGACGTTCTTGTCCGCCGCACGGAGCAACAGGTCGTTGCCTTCCTTCTTGGCCGTCAGCGTGTGCGACGTGCTGCTCCAGCCGAGCGCTGCACCGTGCTTGACGCAGGCCTGGAACGACCAGTCGCGCACGCTGCCAAGGCTGTGGCCGGCCGGGAAGCGGTACTGCGCCGTGCCGTAGGACGATCCCAGCTTCTGGCTGTAGCTCAGCACGATACGTTTTTCCTGCCGGGCTTCGAGCGGAAAGACGCGCATCTTGAAGGTGCTGCCGTCCACCCATTCGAGCAGGGCCGGGTCCTTCTGCCGGGTGACGATCTCTTCGTAGACGTTGCGGGCGAAGTCGCGTTCGGCCATGCCGCCTTCCATGAGCACGCCGTCCACGTACATCGCCAGCCGCGACAGCGACGCATCCGGCGGCAGCGGGAAGTGGAACGTGCCCTCGAGCCGGCGCGCTTCGTGATTGAAGTAGGTCTGATCGATGGTGGTGCGGGCGAAGCCATCTTCGATGTGAACGTCCACGTGATACTTGCGCAGGCTGAGGTTGGCCGCCTGGCCCGACGTGTCGATGCAAACGAGCGCGCCGCCCGCATGCTTGCTCTTCGGCACCAGCGGCGTCTCGGCGTCCGCCATCAGGTCGCGCGTCCAGTCGAGGAACTGAGCGCCCTGGTTCGCCGTGGGCTTGGCGGCATCCGACGCCAGCTGCTGGCCGGCGCGAATCGGCACGTCGACACCAGCGACCTTGACCTGGCCTCCGATGACGGCGACCGCGGTGCCATCGGCCGTGGCACGCACGTTGAAGCGTGCGGCCATCCCTTTCATCTCTCGCTTCGGGGTCGCCACAGTGAAGGCCGCATCGCCCGGGCCGGACTCGACGTAGACTTCGCCTCGAATCAGCGTCAGGCGCCGGGCTTCGTCGAGCTTCACTTGCGTGTTCTGGTTGACGAATAGGACAGCGCCATCGGGAAGCACGAGGCGCTGCCGCTGCCCGACTTGCGTGCGAACCTCGGCACCGACCTGGAGCGATTCCGTCTCGGGTGCGGCCAGTCGCGGCCGACTGGTGAGGCGCTGCGGGGCTGGTTCGGCGGAGCTGCCGTGCTGAAGCAACAGCAACGCGGCGAGGGCAACCAGGCCGCCGAAGACCCAGGGGAAACGATGACGCCAGAGGCAAGAGCGGGGCATGGACGGAATCCTCCGTTGCGAGTGCATCGTGCTCGGTTCAGCCGCGATAGATGGAAGGGAACGGGCTGGCGCGGCCACGCAACGGCAGGAAGGGCCACCTCCAAGGTGCAACGGGGCGCAGGCCATCCAAAGCCGTTGTACGGGGTATTATAGATAGCTTGCGGTGGAAGGGAACAGCGAAGGTTGGCACGTTGTAACCGTGTTCCACAAGAAGTCGGTTCAGCGCTTGGCTCGGCTTGTCCGGCCAACCAGCCCATGAGGGGATTCATTCGTGCTCACTGTTTCCGCCCGAAGTCATCCTGGCGGCAGTTTGGGGCGAGCTCCCCGATCAGAAACACCCCGTTCATCGTGAGACTTGTCACAGCAAGGATGTTTTCCCGAAGAAGAGACAGGTGTGCAGGATCACTCCGATGGAAGGACGAAACCCGATGGACGCCACTCGCGCTCGCCGCACCCAGGATTCCGCTCGTCAACGCTGGTACGCGATTTGGCGGTCCGTGCGGTTTGCACACCATCTCGGCGGGCCGATTCCCGGGCTAAGCAATCCGCAGATGAAGAAACTCCTCGACCGCTAGCCAGCCCCGCTCACCAAGACTGCCATGAACGAGGTCGGGTTGAGCCGATCGCTCCTTGCAGCTTCGCTGCGCAGGAATTAAGCTCATGCGGTGAATTCAGACCACCGAACCCCACCCAAAACGGACCCCATCCATGGAACGGCGCTCGTTCATCCAGGCTTCCCTCGCCACCGCGTGCGCGGCTGCGGCGACAACTCCCGTCATTGCCGCGGACCGGCAAGGTGGTCCCGTGTTCGAACTCCGCACCTATTCCCTGAAAGCCGCCAAGCAGCCGGTCCTCGAAGGATACCTGAGCAAGGCGTTCATGCCTGCTCTCAAGCGCTTCGGCATTGGCCCGGTCGGAGTCTTCGTCGAGAAGGGCAAGGAAGACACGAACCATGTCTACGTCCTGATCGTGTATCCCTCGGCGGAACCGGTCGCCACGCTGTCCACCCGGTTGGCCGCGGACGAGGAGTATCAGAAGGCGGCGAAGGATTACCTGGCTGCGCCCGCGACCGATCCGGTCTACAGCCGGATCGAAAGCTCGTTGCTGGTGCCCATCGAAGGCATGCCAAAGCTGGAAAAGCCGGACCCGTCCAAGCCGCGCCTGCTGAACTTGCGCATTTACGAGAGCCACAACGAGCGAGCGGGGAAGAAGAAGATCGAGATGTTCAACAAGGGCGAGCTGGCGATCTTCCGCCGCGTGGGTCTTACCCCTGTCTTCTTTGGCGAAACCGTGGCAGGGGCCGCGATGCCGAACCTCACGTACCTGCTCGTCTTCCCGGACGATGCCGCTCGCGAGGCGGCCTGGAAGCGCTTTCGCGATGACCCGGAGTGGCTGAAGCTGAAAGCGATCCCCGAGTACGCCGACAAGGAAATCGTCTCGCGCATCACGAATAAGCTCCTGACGCCGACGGCCTTCTCGGAGATTTGATGGCCCGGCTGTGAAGAACGCCTTCGACCGCCGGCCTCCTTCCTGAACCCGGGCCGCCGGGTGCCGGGAAGAGTTCGCTGGGCCGACGGGTGTGCGCCGACCTCGGCTTGCGATTTCTCGATCTCGGCAAGTACGCTACGCACGTTGCCGTTGCTCCGTCGGAAGCGCTGGACCGAGTTCTTGCCGAGCGCTCGGTGGACCACCGCGGAGCAATACGACCTCGGTGGCGATCCCGACCAGGTTTTACTCACACCGCTACCGGCGTCTTCTCAATCACGCGCATGGACCGCCACTGCCCCGCACGGAACCGCCACAGCAGCACCAGCGCCAGCACGATGACGTAGGCACTGACGCACGTCCACGCCCAGTCCAGGCCCCAGCCGTAGTACCAGACGGCCCACGTCGGCAGCACCATGATCGGCCAGGCCAACGCGATGGAAGCGAGTGTGACGAAGCGCGTGTCGCCCGCGCCCTTGAGCGCGAAGGCGAAGACCAGGTTCATGCTGTCGAACAGCGAATAGACGGCCACGAACCGCAGCAGCACCGGCACCAGGTTCGCCACGTGCGCTTCCTGTTCGGACGCGTAGTCGCCGCGAAACAGGACGATCAGGGTACCGGGCATGAGGACGTAGACCAGCGCCACTGCACTCATGTAGGTCCAGGCCAGGGCGAAGCCCGTCCAGGTGCTGGACGCGGCCAGGTCGGGTCGATCTTCGCCCAGGCGCTGGCCGACCAGGATGGCCACGGCTTGTGCCATGCCCATCGCGGGCAGCACGGCCACCAGGTTGAGCGTGAAGGCAATGCTCGTCGCCGCCAGCTCCGCGTCGCCAAGCCGGCCGACCAGCAGCAGAAAGACCGTGAATGCAGCCCCTTCCAGGAACCATTGCAGGCCGCTGGGCAAGCCAAAGCGCATGAGCCGCCGGAACAGCTCGCGATCGAACCGCCAGCCGGTCAATGTGTGAAATTCGCTTCGGTAGCGCGGCAGCAACAGCCAGACGATACCGACCAGGGCCGACACGCTGGTGCCGACCACGGTCGCCCAGCCCGCGCCCTCGATGCCTAGCGCCGGGAAGCCCCAGGCGCCGAAGATCCAGGCGTAGGCGAAGAAACCGTTGACCACCAGGCCGGCGGCATTGATCGCCAGCACGACCCAGCTCTGGCCGCGCCCGGCGAAGAAGCTGCTTACCGCCGCGGTGAGGATCGTCGGCAGTGCGGAGAAGCACAGACAGCGCAGGTACGCCGCTTCCAGGACCTGGAGGTTTGCCGAGTGGCCGCCCAGGGCGACGATGTCTTCCGCCAACGGCGCCAAGCCGAGGAAGGCGATGCCGCTGACCACGCTGAAGTAGAGCGCCTGCCAGATAACCGGTCCGACGCGGTCCGGCCGGCCGGCGCCGGTGTACTGGGCGACAAAGGTGGTGGCATAACTCGCCGTGGTCTGGAAGAGGGTCAACGGCGTCCAGAATAGAGCGACGGCAGCCATGGCTGCGGCCACATTGTCGCCGCCCAGCCGACTGAGCATGATGCGGTCGAGTGTGATCTGCAGGGTCCAGACGCTGTTGCTGAGGATCAACGGCATCGCCAGCAGCACCAGTTCCCGACCGCCGCCCGGCGCATGCCAGTGCCGCTGCCACGCCGCCGGAAGGCCGAACCGGGGGCGGGGAAGGGCAGGCAGCGAGGAATGGTCGTTGAGTGGGGGGCCGGGCATCATGCGGGCTCCAGGGCGAAGTGCATGGAGAGCGGCGCCGACAATGGCCGCCGGCAAGTCATTCTATACAGACGCAAGAAGTTCTCGCGAGTTCAGGGGAAAGAGCCCATGGTGGGGCCAGCTTCCGGCCGGCCAGCCCGGCTGGAAGCTGGCCCCACGTCGGGAAGAGACCGGTCAAAGTATGCCCAAGTGCCTACAATAGCAGCCCAGCGTCTTGGCGAACGGCGTCAGGCGGATGGCTCGAGGGCGGTAGCCGCCCGTTTCAAGGCTGAGATAATGACTGCCAAACACAATGGCGAAGACCTGGCCTCGTTTGGACTGATGTCGCGCGGTGCATACGTTCAGGCCATCCGGCCGCTGTTGCCGGCCGAGGCATTTCAGACCTGTCCCGGCAAGCTCTGGGGGGTGGCGATCCACTCGGTCCTGTTCTTTGCCGGCATCGTCGCCATCGCCCACGTCGAGGTCTGGTGGCTGCGGCTCCTCCTGGGCATCGCGGTTGGACACAGCCTCGCTTGCCTCGCCTTCTTCGGCCATGACCTGAGCCATAGCAGCGTCGTGCGGTCGCGGAGCATCAAGTACGCACTGGAAGTGTGGGTCTGGGGCCTGCGGCTAATGCCGGCGACGGTCTGGCGCCGGCTGCACAACCAGGTCCATCATGCGAACAGCAACACCCCCAACGATACCGATCGACACTGCTTTCCGTCCGAGCTGAACTGGTGGATGCGAGCACTCGGCTACACCTTCACGCCGTTCAAGAACCCCGTCCGCTGGAGCCCCCTGGTACTGCTGGCGTTTGTCGCCTATACCTTGGGCAACACCGTGACGGCATTCCTGCCCGGCAGAAACTGGCGGCACAACGGGCCGTATCGCGTCGCCTTCCTGGCCAAGCAGCGGCTGCGCATCCTCTTCGAAGTGCTGATGATCGTCGTCTTCCAGCTGGGCATCTTCGCGCTGGCGGGCTTCGACCTCGCTACCTATGCCTGGTGCTACCTGCCGGCGCTGGCGGTATCCTCCGGGCTGACGATGATGTACATTTTTACCAATCATTATCTGAATATCATCACCGAAGTCGAGGACCCGCTGTTGGGCACCACGTCGGTCGCGGTGCCCAAGGCGATCGACTGGCTGCACGCGCACTTCTCCTACCACACCGAACACCACCTGTTTCCGAGTCTGAACTCGTCGTACTACCCGCTCGTCTGCCGGCTGTTGATGGAGAAGTTCCCGGATCGCTACAACCGCATTGGTCTGGGCGCGGCCTGGCGCCAGCTCTGGCACATGCCGTTTGATGGCGAGGTGGTGCAGGCGACGCTCCTGACAAACACTGGACATCCGTCCCGTTCGGTCGCTAAGATGCGGAATACGGATGCGCCCCTCTCGGTGGAGGAATGTGCGGTCGAACCGACTGCCATTCATTGAACCACCTCACCCGGCGGTGGATCGCCGAAATTCGCCCGCACTTCCAGCAAAGTCGCTGTCGCCCTCCGAAATCGCCAAAAACCCCTGCGCGGAAAATGGGCAAACTGCCGAAAAAGGGTGACACACCCGTCGTGGTCTTCTATCCTAACGCTCATCCGCGCTCACCTTTACGCTTGGGAACCAGCTGATGGAACCGATCGCGATCACCGGCTTGGGCTGTAAGCTTCCCGGAGACATCGAGTCCCCCGAGGCCCTTTGGGAAGCCCTGCGGTCCGGTCGCGACCTGATTACCGACGTGCCTGCCGACCGCTGGAACGTCGAAGAGTACTTTCATCCCGAGCAGGGCGTTCCCGGGCGCACCTACGCCCGTCGCGGCGCCTTCGTCCACGGCCCCGAGCTGTTCGACGCAGCCTTCTTCGGCATCACGCCGCGCGAAGCCAACCGGATGGACCCGCAGCAGCGCTGGCTGCTGGAAACCACCTGGCGCGCCATCGAGGACGCCGGCTACCCGCTCAACAAGCTGACCGGCACCGATGTCGGCGTCTTCGTCGGCGTCTTCAGCAGCGACTGGGGCGACATCCAGAAGTACGGCCGGTTCGAAGTCGACGCCCACAACACGGCCGGGTCGGCGCTGAGCCTGATCTCCAACCGTGTTTCCTACGTGTTCGACTTCCGCGGGCCGAGCCTGTCGGTCGATACGGCCTGTTCCTCGTCGCTGGTCGCCCTCGACCTGGCATGTCAGGCCATCTGGCGGGGCGAAGTGCCGCTGGCGGTGGCCGGCGGCGTCAACCTGATGCTCATGCCCGACCTGTACATCAGTTTCAGCAAGGCCACCCTGCTTTCGCCGGACGGCGCATGCAAGGCGTTCGATGCGCGGGCCAATGGCTATGTCCGCGGCGAAGGTGCGGTCAGCGTGCTGCTCAAGCCGCTGAGCGCTGCACTGCGCGATGGCGACCGCGTCTACGCCGTCATCCGGGCCACGCTGGTCAACCAGGACGGCCGGGGCAGCGGCCTGACGATGCCGAACCTGCATCAGCAAGCGATCATGCTGGCCCAAGCGTATGCCCGCGCGGATGTGCCACCCCATGCGGTCGGCTACGTGGAGGCGCATGGCACGGGCACCGCGGTCGGCGATCCGATCGAGGCCAATGCCATCGGCCAGGTGCTGGGCAAGGGGCGGTCCATCGATCGTCCGCTCTGGATCGGCTCCATCAAGACCAACCTCGGCCACCTGGAGCCCGGTTCCGGCGTCGCGGGGCTGGCCAAGCTTGCCCTGGCGCTGCACCACCGCACGATCCCGCCAAGCTTGCACTTCGAGTCGCCCAATCCGCGCATTCCGTTCGATGAGTTTCGCATGCGTGTGCCGACGCGAGCCATGCGCTGGGACCCTGAACCTGGGCAGGAACTGCTGTTCGGCGGCGTCAACTCGTTCGGCTTCGGCGGCACCAACGCGCATGCCGTGCTCAGCACCGTTCCAGTGCCGGCAACGCCTGCGAAGGTGTCCGCTCCGTCCGCGAACGGCATCGCCCACGCCCCGGAATCGGCGCCGGCCGTCTGGGTCGCATCGGCGCGGTCCCTCGAAGCATTGACCGAGGTGGCCCGCAACGACGCCGACCTGCTCGCCACCGCCGGCCCACGCTTCACCCACCTGGCTGCAGCCACACAGCAGCGACGCAGCCATCATCCACATCGCCTGGCCGTGGTCGCGGACCATGCGCCGCAGGCAGCCGAGCGCCTGCGATCGTGGGCGCAAACCCAGCAAGCGCCGGAAGGGCTCTGGTCTCGCCAGGCGGAATTCGCGCCCGGGCAGGTGGCCTTCGTCTTCTCCGGACAGGGAACGCAGTGGCCCGGCATGGCCCGCGATCTTTACGAGCAGGAACCGGGCTTCCGTGCCAGCATCGAGGAGATGGACGCCCTCATGCGTCCCGATTGGGGTCGTTCGCTCATCGACCAGCTGGACAAGGCGGACGACAGCATCTACCGCGTCGAGACGGGCTTGCCGTTGATCTTCGCCATTCAGGTCGGCCTGGCCCGGCTGGTGGAGAGTTGGGGCATCGTCCCCACTCTGGTCTTCGGCCACAGCTTGGGTGAGGCGGCTGCAGCGGCGATCTCGGGCGGCTTGCCGTTGGCGGAAGCAGTCAAGCTCATTATCCGCCGGTCGCGCACGCAGGAGCAGACCCGCGGCATGGGCACCATCGCGGCCGTGGCGCTGTCGCCGGACGACGTGCGCATCCGCCTGGGTGCTCGCGCGGATCGCGTCCACGTCGCGGCCATCAACAGCGCAACGCAGGTGACGCTGGTCGGCAATGCCGCCGACCTGAATGAATTTGCCGCGGAGCTGACGGCAGCCGGTATCTTTGCTCGCGTGCTGCCAGTCGAGTATCCGGTCCACAGCCCGGCGCTCGATCCGCTGGAAGCATCGTTCCGCGAGGCGATTGCCGGCCTGCAACCGGCGCCGACGCGCTTGCTGTTCCTCTCCACGGTCACGGGCAAGATCGAACCCGGCGAAGCGCTCGGTTCCGATCACTGGTGGCGCAATTTGCGTCAACCGGTGCAGTTCCGAGCCGCTGTTCAGGAAGCAGTGCGCCGCGGCGTCCGCCTGTTCGTCGAGATGGGGCCGCATCCAGCGCTGGGCCGCTACATTCGCGAGATCGTGTCGGGCGAGGGGGCGACGTGCGAAGTCGTCGGCACCCTGCGGCGTCAAGTTTCCGGTGCGGCTTGCCTGCGCGAGACGCTGGCGCAACTGCACGTCCTCGGCGCCAAGGTCGCGTGGGAAGAAGTGAGCGGCGCCGCAGCGCACCAGCTGTTGCCGCGGCATCCCTGGCATCGCCAGGCGTTCTGGGCCGAGACGTCCAGCTGCCGCCACGATCGCCTGACGCCGCCGACGCACCCGCTGCTCGGCCAGCGCTTGCACGGCGCCGGCATGGGCTGGGAATCGAGCGTGTCGGTCGAAGCGCACGCCTACCTGGCGGAGCATGGACTGGACGGCAATGCCGTCTTCCCCGCAGCCGGCTACGTCGAGCTCTTGCTGACCGCCGCCGCCGATGGCCAGCAGCGGCCCGTCGAGATTGCTGACGTCCACTTCGATCGCATGCTGACGCTCGACCAGCCGCAGATGGTCCAGACGACCCACGATCCCGCGTCGCGCCGTACCGTGGTCACCGTCAAGGCGCCTGGCGGCGTGTGGAATGTCCATGCGCGAGCCCGCGGCCAGGTGACGGACCTGCCGGCACGCCGGCAAAGCAAGCCGCCCACGGGCGAGGGCGTTCCGGTCGACGTCGCGGCGCTCTATCAGCGCTTCGAGCGGGCCGGCCATCACTACGGACCGGCGTTTCGCGGCATTCGCTCGGCGGTACGGCACGGCGGCAGCCTCTGGGGCCGCGTGTCGCTCGATCCCGAACTGCACGACTCGACGAGCCGCTACTTCATCCATCCCGCGCTGCTCGACTCGAGTCTCCAACTGGCCCTGGCGGCCGTGCCGGTCGATGCGGAGCAGGACACGATGTACCTGCCGATCAGCATTGACCGCGTTCACTGGTTTCGGCCGGCCGGCAGTGAAGTGATCTGCCACGTTCGCAACGTCTTCATCCAGGACACGCGCCTGTACGGCGACATGGAGTTGTACACGCCGGAAGGCGAGCTGGTCATGCTGTTCGAGAAGACTTGCTGCGCCCGCTGGCAGCAACGCTTCAAGCTTGGCCAGGGTGCGGGGCTCTACCGCGAAACCTGGAAGCCCGCCCCGGCACTCGTCCCCGCCGAAGCCAACGCGAGCGGCAAGCCCTGGTTCGTCTGCGGCCCGCACGCCCAGGCCAGCGAACTGGCCCAGAAGCTGAAGGAACGCGGCGCGGTCGTGCAGCAAGGCTCTGCCCTCGACGATGCCGAACGTGCGGCCTTCGTGACCCGCGCCCGTGAGGCCGGCGAAGGTACCGTCGTCTACTGGGCGGCGACGACCGACGATGAACCGTCCACGGCACTGGCACTTTCCGACGTCGAAGCCTTGGCGCCGCTGGCGCAGGCGCTTTCCGGCGCGTCGGGCATCGGCCGGCTGCGGCTGTGGCTCGTCACCTCGGGCGCTACCTGGGGACAGCCCGGCCATGAGCGGGAAGCCCCGTCGCTGCGACAAGCGCCACTCGCGGGCGTGCTGCGGACGATTGCCACCGAGATTCCGCATCTCGATTGCCGGCTCGTCGACCTGTCGCCGGCGGACCCGGCGAGTCACCTCGAGCAGGTGCTGTCGGAACTGCGCAGCGAGCCGGTCGCGGACGAGATCGCCTGGCGCGGCCAGTTGCGGTTCGCCTGCACCCTGGAACGGCAAGCGCCGGAGGACTTCCAGCGCCGGACTTTGCCGCGCACCCGGCAAGAGAAAGCCGTCTTCCAGCTCGAAAGCACCGCGCCGGGCAGCATTGAACGCCTGGCCTGGGCCGAAGCCCCCGTGGTCGAGCTGGCAGCGCATGAAGTCGAAATCGAAGTCCGTGCCGCCGGCCTTAACTTCCGCGATGTGCTCAAGTCGCTCGACATCTATCCGCTGGCGCCCGACGAGCCGCGCTGGTTCGGCGACGAATGCGCGGGCGTCATCACCCGTGTCGGCTC
>JAIEMG010000200.1 GCA_019752375.1 Gemmataceae bacterium
AGAGCCCATAGCTTTGCGTCCCCGCCTCACGACGGGTTTGCCATTGTCGAGGATGGTGATTCGGAATCACCTTCTCTAATTGTCAGCCATCGCAAATCTAGGCGAATTTCGCGTTCGACGCAAAACGTGGCGGCAATTTTTCAGACCTTTCCTAGCCGCCGGTCAACGGCAATGTGTGACCGTATGGATCAATCAGCGAAAAGACCCGGAACAGGCCGTAGTTGAGCCATACAAACGGCAAGGGCCGAGCGGGCGGAGGTTGATTGGGATCAACCAATGGTGGACCGATCGGTTCATTCAGCCCCGCGCCGTTAATATGGTACGCCATTGCTGGCAACGGCGACCCATCCTTGGACCCGGCCACAAAGCGGAACGTGTAGTCGCCCGGCTTCAGGAAGACGTCCACCTTCAGTTTGGTTCCCGTCACAAACGTCTTCTCAAAGACTACGACACCCGCCGCATTGAACAGCGTGACCTGCACCGAAGTCTCCACAGTTGCTCCCGGAGCGTTGGCCGAGAACTCCAGATGGAAGACGGTGCCTTCGCGCACCTGCACCGAGCGGAAGTCGTGTTGAGCCGGGAACTGCACCGGAGGCGGCACCACCACGGGCGGCACCACTACCGCCGGTTCAACTACAGGCGGCGGATCTACCGATGGCGGCACCACCACAGACGGCGGATCTACCGATGGCGGAGGCGAGTCGGGCGGCACAACTTCGTCTGGCGCGAAGGCAGCAAAGGCAAATGCCCCGAACGCTAGCGCTGCCGGCGCCTCTTCGGTCGGAGGCGCGGTCAGGGTGCCGTCGGCAAAGCTCTCCAGCGAAGTGCTGCGCGTGCTGAAATCGATGGCAAGCGAATAGGCGGTCGGACTGGTGAAGCCACCTGCGTTCGCGGCCTGCACGCTCACGAAATAGGTCGCGTTTGACACGGCATTGTCGATACGGACGATGACGCTGCCGTCGCCATTGACGAGGACTTCGGCTGCAAGCGGTTGGCCATTGGCATCGTAGACCGCGATGGCCGGCTGGAGTCCACCGCCCGCCCACACCATCACGGTCATGGACTGCGCCGTTGTGCCGGAGTCCGGAGCGCGGAAGCGATAGAAGTCGATGTCGCCCTGGCTGCTGATCAGGCCACTTGTCGTGAAGTCGGTCTGATCGTTGGTTGTCGCGATGTCGCGGCCCAGGTCCACGGCGGTCCGTAGCGTGTTGTCGGAGCGGTCGCGCTGGAGCCGGTGGGCCAGGCCGTCCAGCAGGTTCAGCAATGGCTGCGGCGCGTCCGGTCGGAGCTTCAACTGGTAGCCGCCGACACCGAACGCATCTGCCGAGTTGCTTTCCACCTTCACGTAATACGTGCTGTTCGAGCGTGCATTGTCGATCCGAATCGTCAAATCGCCGCTCAGCGGATCGACGGCCGACGAAGCGCTAACGACGTTGCCATTGCCGTCCAGCACCGTCAACTTCGCCTCCAGCAGGCTTCGGCCGGACGATTGCAGTTGAACGGTGAAGTTCGGCGTGAAGCGGTCCGTGCGGTAACTGTAGAAGTCCACGTCCTGCCGAGTCGTAATGTCGGCACTTACGCTGAACGGTACCAGGCTCGCCGACGCGGCGGTCACGGGGTCCGCCATCAGCTGGAGGTACTGGGCCAGGGCAGCCGTCTCCAGGTCCGTGGCCCGCGTTCGAGTATCGTTGCCGCGCGTGCCCTCAAGGGCATCGGACGCCCGGGTGCCGTACAGCGACTGAATCGCTTGTACGTCCGACGTGGACAGGCCGCCGCGAGCGCCGGCGTAATTCCCGAACATGACTGAATTCGGATCGGTGCTATCGTCAAGCCCAAACACATGCCCCATCTCGTGGAGCATGACCGAATACAGGTCGGGGGCGCCGGTGCTTCCAATGCCGAAGTGCGCATCGCTGTTGAGCAGGATGTCTCCCGACCATGAGCCGCCGTAGGGGCTGAAGGGGGTGCCGCTGGACAGCGCGTCGGGACCCAGCGGCAGCGCTGCGACTCGAATGTCGCCGAATCGGCTGTCGCCCTGGATGGCACCTGCTGTTCCCAAAGGCTGGCCGCCGTCCGTCACCACGCTGATCCCGATGTTGGCGCTGGCCGCCCACGTCTGAACCGCCCGCAGGATCTCGCGCTGCCAAAGCCCGGGACCGATCTCACTGTCCAGCAGGCGATATAGTCCGCTGGCGGCGGAACCAGCCGAGGTATTGTCCGGCACCAGGCTGATCGTCAAATGCGTCGCATCCGGCCAGGTGAAGCCGAAGTTTGCCGGAGCCAATCGATCTTCCAAAAGTTCCACAAGCAGGGGGTGCAAGCGCTTCATGGGAGAGTCTCGGTTTCGGAGTGGTGACATCGGGTCGCCGCCGCCTAGCTGGCGACGCGAGCGGCCTGCATGCTCTTGCGCGACGACGTCTCATCGGTCGCCCGCAGCGCGCGTTCCACCGCGAGAAAGACGGAATCGCCGATCCCACGTTGGCAAATGGGATACAGCTCGTCCCGGCACGCCATGAAATGGTCGATGATGCGTGGGTCCCATTGCGTGCCGGCACCCGCGGTCATGATGGCATCGATGCGTGAGGTTGGCAGTGCGGATCGATAGGCACGGTTCGCCATCATGGCGTCGCACGAATCAGCAACGGCGAGCAGCCGGGCGAGAAAGGGAATCTCCTCTCCCTTGAGCCGATCCGGATACCCCTTGCCGTCCCAGCGTTCGTGATGGTTTCGCACGCCGGGCCGCAGGTGTTCCAGCTGCTTGATGTTTGACACCAGGCGATCGCCGATCACCGGATGCTCCTGGATGTGGATGTACTCTTCATCCGTCAGGTCGCCGGGCTTCTGGAGCACGCTGTCGCGGATGCCGATCTTGCCCACGTCGTGCAGCAACCCGGCCAGGTAAAGGTCGCTCAGGACAGCACCCGGTAGCTGCATTTGCTTGCCCAGCCGGACGGCGATGCGGGCCACGCGCTCGCTGTGGCCCCAGGTGTGCGGGTCCTTGGCGTCGATGGCCGCCGTCAGACAGCGTACCAGGCCGAACAGCGTGTCCTTGAGCTTCTCGTAAGACGCCACCTGCTGACGGTGGTTGAGCAGCATGCGCCGTGCCAGCGTCATGACCTTCACGTCGGCCACCTGGAACGATCGCTCCGCATCGAATGTGACCGCGACTACCCAGCTGGAACGCGACTTGCTGATGCGCACCAGCACGGCACTGGTTGGCCAGGGCGTCAGCGGATTGGAGCCGGGATCAAGGGTGGGACGCAGGAGTTGACCATCGACGCCCGGAGTCTCAGCCAGCACGCGCTCGGTGAAATCCCGGCACCACTGCGATGACAGAGTCGCCAGGCCGGCAATATTGAATGGCTCGCTGCCGCTGCCGGGGTACCAGAAAACCGCATCGGCATCCAGGCTTTCGCGCACGGCATCAAGGACCAGACGGATCTGTTGAGCGGACTGGTCGCATTGCTGGAGCGCGACGCCGAAGCGTTCCAGCACGTCCCAGGCCGTGGTCAACGTCAGTGGATTGCCGCTCGGCGCAATCAGGGTGCTCGTGGACGGGTTCGCCATTGAGCCAGTCTCCTCGGATATTCAGCGCTGCGACTGTGCGCGATTGCGCAGATCGCGTGCGGCTTTCACCATGGCCCGAAACTCGGCGTCTTGACGCAAGGGGTCGAGGTCCGGGTCCGAATCGATCACATCAAGCCCATATCCCTGCTGCAACGCCCCTGAAAGGAGCCGTAGCGCCTCACGGCGATCTTCCGGATGGTCGACCGCGGTCAGGGCGTAAATCCCGGCAACGTGATAGAGAATCGGCGGTCGAGTGTCGCGCCGCAGCGTCTCCTGTGCGTCTCGCTGGGCCGCGGCACGTTGTCCCAGCCGGGCACGCAGTACGCCACGGCCGCCACGCGCGGGCGTGAAGTCCGGATAGAGAGCCAGGACGCGGTCGAGCAGTTCGATCGCGTCCGCGGTACGGCCAAGTTTTTCCGACAAGACGTGCGCCTGATTCTCCAGACCGGCCAGCGAGCGTGGATTGACCTTCACCGCCTGGGCGAAGTCCGCCAGGCTGCCGCGCGGGTCGCTATTGACGCGTGCGATGCCGCGTGCGATCCAGCTTTCCTCATCCGCCGGCTCGCGCTTCAGGCCAACTTCCAGGTCGCGGCGAGCGCCCTCGGCGTCGCCGAGCAACTGCCGGACGCGAGATCGCATGAAGTAGACGCGCGTCGATGGCGTTCCCAGGTCGAGCGCGCGGGTCAGATCATCCTGCGCCTCTGCATGTTTGCCGCGCCCTTGCTGCGCCAGTGCTCGGTGGATCAGGCTCTCCACGTGGCCGGGCCGCAGTTCCAGGGCACGGGTGAAATCGGCACAAGCCGCCTCGTAGTCGCGCTGCCGCAGCTGGGCGAGGCCACGATTGAACCAGGAGACATGAAAGTTTGGCCACAGGGCGATGCAGGTGGTGTAGTGGGCCACCGCGTCGGCTTCTCGGCCGTAGCCATCGAGCAGGCAGTTGCCCAGCAAGAACCACGCACCGAAGTTGCGCGGGTCCTTCTCGACAGCCTGGCGCAGCAGCGGCAATGCTTCACCGAATCGTCCGCGCGTCGCGTGCTCCCGTGCCAGGAGATAGTGATCCCAGGCTTCTCGCACCGGCATTTGTTCCGCGCGCATTTGCCAGCGTTCGGCGTCTTGCGGCCGTTCCAGCACGCGGGCCAACTCGGCGCGCTGCATCCACAGGGCACGCGGTGCCCCGTTGCTCGGGTAACACGTTTCCGCCCGCTGATTCATGTCCAGGGCGACTTGCAAACGAGACGGATCGTTCGACAAGCGCGCCAGCTCGTTGCCAGCCAGCAGCAACAGGATCTCGCCAACATTGCCGCGCACCTGGGCCTGCTCATCGGCAGACAGACGACAGAAGGCGGGCTGATCTTGCCAGGCCGGCTGTTCCAGCACTTGGTAGCGGTCGAGGGCCCTTCGTGCGATGACATCGCCTTCCGCCTGGGCGCCCTGGTCCCCGCTGCGGGCGCTGAGAAGCAATCGCGCGGACTTCAGCTCATCACCAAAGCGAGTGAGGTTGTCCATCGCGCCAAGTCGAGCCATCTCCTCGTCGCGCTGCTTCAGGTCGCGATCCCTGACCGCCAGGAGTGCCATGGCGATGGCGAGCAACACCAGGGCCGATCCAGCCAGCACGGACGGTGCGAGACGGGGGTGTCGTACCCGCCATTTCGCGATTCGTTCCCACAGCGATGGCTCCGGTGCAAATCGCAGTGGCTCGTGGTCCAACTGGCGGCCAAGATCATCGCGCAACTGGGCGGCACTCTGGTAGCGCTTGGCGGGATCGGACTGCAAGCAATGGCGCACGATCGACTCGACGGCGGGTGACACGGCGCGATTAAACGAGCGAACGCGCGGCGGCGGCTGGCGGCGTTCCTCGATCATGCACGAGACCTGGCCCGGCAGCGGACCGTGATAACGGCAGAACGGATAACGGCCGGTAAGCAACTGAAACAGGATGATGCCGAGTGAATAGACGTCGCTTCGCGCGTCGACCTGCTCCGCACCGCCGCCGAAAGCAGCCAGGTGCTCGGGCGCCATGTAGGGAAGCGTGCCGCCGACCACTGCTGCACTGGCGATGCCGCGGAGCTTGGTGTTTTCGGAAAGATTGAAGTCCAGCAACATCGGCTGACCTTCGTCGGTCAACAGGATGTTGGCAGGCTTGAGATCGCGGTGCAGCACCGAACGCTCGTGAGCGTGCGCCAGGCCATCCGCGACCCGGGCCACGATCCACAGGACCGCCTCGACGTATGTGAAGCCCTCGAGCATCCGCAACGTGGCCTCGGTCTCCACCACCGGGACAATGGCCGGCGAGGGGACGCCGTCGTGCGGGACCGCCGGCGTCTCCGGCGCTGCCTTGCTGTTCTCGACGGCATTGCGGGTCTTGCTCTTGCGGTCGACCAGCGTGCTGATCAGCCCCTTACCCGACTGCGGCAACGCGTCGCGGGCGCCCAGGTCGCGCAGGATGTCGGCCAGCGTGGTGGCGCCGAAGTACGGCATGCAAACAGCCTGGAGCGAACCGGCGCGGTGCAAGGAGTAAATGGGAACAATGTGCGTGTGCTGCAGCTGAGCCAGTGTTTGCGACTCATCGAACACCTGCGTCGAGACCTTCAGGGCGACATGCCGATTGGCCAGCTCACCTTGTTGAGCCAGGTACACGCGACCGAATGCCCCGCGTCCCAGCTCGGCAATCAGGTGGAAGCCGAGGAATTCGGTACCGACCTCGGGAAGTGCCGTCAGGCCCTCGGCCAGCTGATAGGCTGCCTTCGGGTTGGAGCGGTGGACGTCCCGAAACAGCTGGGCGTGCTCGGGGTCGCCTCCGTACGAGTCGCACCAGGAATCGACGTGTGGTGAGTCGGCGGGCCGGTGTTCGAGGACGAAATCGCGGTAGGCGCAGGCTGCGTCGACCAGCAGGCCGGGATCGGTGGGAGGCAAAGACTCCTCGGACCGCGGACTACGTTCGATCTGAATAGCGATCGATGCACCAAGCGCTCGCTTGCGCGGTTCCGTGCTGGTCCAGGCTGAATCGCCTTGCCGCATGACATTCCCCGGCGCTGCCCGAAAATTACGGACGCTCCACACGCGCGGTGGGATGCGCCAGCGTTTGCCGGGCAGGCGATCGTCGCGTGGGCTCCCCAAGTTCTCCTTCGTCAGCAGCCACAGACGGTGCCGCGAACTCACGGTTGCCGGAGAAACAGGGGGTGGACGGGAAGGGCATCGACAATTGGACCCACCCGCGGCAGCACAAGAGGGGATGGCTACGCAGCGGGAAGCGCGGATCCGAATGGTTGCCGTTCAACTCTGCGGCAAAAACGCGCTCCTGTCAAATCGTTCCGAAGCGGACGAGCTGTCCGCGAGACTCGCAAGCGTTTGCGAGAGATGAATTTGCCCCGATCACTCCGCTGCTCAGCTGCGCTGATCTGCAAAGCGTTTGCTCCCCCTCGACCAAGCTGCTACCATCAGGGGAAACGGGCAGACGAGGCCGGTGCACCGTCCACCTGCCTCTCCACCATGGGCCGCGCTGATGGGAGGTGCGCGATGATTAGCGTAAGGAAGATCCTCTATCCCACCGACTTTTCGCCATACTCAAACCAGGCGTATTTTCACGCCGTCGCTCTGTCCGAAATTCACGGCGCCAGTCTGACCATCGTCTATGCATACGTGCCGGGGTTGACCGGTTCGGGAACCAATGACCCCGGTGCCGATCGTCGCCACTGGCGTAATCAGTTAGAGCAGATCCGGCCCGCCAATCCAGCGATTCCGGTGCACCATGTCTTTCTCGAAGGGGATCCGGCGGCGGAGATCGTTCGTTTCGCCGCGGACGCCAGCATGGACCTGATCGTGATGGGCACCCACGGCCGCACTGGGCTCGATCGGCTGCTGGTCGGCAGCGTGACCGAGAAGGTCATGCGCGGCGCTCCTTGCTCGGTCATGGCGGTCAAACTTCCGAAGGGACTTCCGCTCTCGGAGAAACCCGACGTTGAAATGGCCGTTGTTTAACAAACGGTTGCGGCCGGCACAGCCGGCCCTACAGGCCTAAATTTCTATAGGGCCGGCTGTGCCAGCCGCAACCGTACTGTGCCTCGAAGCGTGGTTTTCTTCTGAGCATTCCCGACCCCGTTTTTACAACGAAATGAAGCGAGGGACCGAAGGGGGTTGCCTCCCTTCGGTCCCTCGCTCCTTCTACTGCCCGTTTGCAATTAGGGCCGATCTTCGCTGCAGCCGAGCACGGTGTCCCAGCGATCGACGCCGGCGGCGACCTTGCCATGCTTGTTCAGGAAGATGTGATCGTTTTCGATGCCCGCGTTCGGGTTCTTGCAAAACCGGACGTGGCCTCCCATGTACAGCACGTTCTGGCCATTGTGATTGGGACTGTTGTCGCGATCGTTCTCGCCACGGACCAGCGGTCGATCGGCCATCACCGGTAGAAGACCGTTATTCATCTCGGTGCGATCGCGTTTCACGCCGCAGTATTCGCCGGTCTGGTCGTGATAGCCCAGCGGATAAGCGTAGCAACCGCCGATCTTCTGAGCGACTTGATTGAACTCCTCGTCCGACATGTCCTGCAATTGCTGCATCGTATAGCGGGGTGAGCGTGACGGGCCGTTGGCGGGGCAGCGGAGTGTCACGTCTTCGGGAAGCACGCCGGCATCGTGCAGCACCGGCACGAACAGGCCCGCGACGTTGCGTGGAGCGCGGGTACCGAGACGAGGCAGATCTTCGCCGTGTGTATCGGTGTATCGGTTCATGGCTTCATGGAACAGGTGAAGATTGTTGGCGCAGGCTTCCCGCGATTGCAGGCCGCGCAGGTGCGCGATGCCGGGAAAGCTAACACCGCCCACCACGATCAGCAGGGAAGCCGCGATCAGGATGTCGGGACGGCGATACCAGCGCCGGCCGACCGGCGCCAGCTGCGCTGGCGGAGGCTCGGGCGCCTGCGGCAAAGGGCGGCAACGATACTCCGCCACGCGTGCCAGGGTGCGAAACACCATGCCGGGCGGAGCGTCCTCGCCGTCCTTGTCGGCCGCGAGGGGTTCGAGCGCCTGGCGAAGCGTGTCCAGCTTGCGCTGCGCGTCGGGGTTCGCGCTGAGGTAATTCTCGACCTCGCGCTGCACTTCGGGGTCCAGAGAGTTGAACAGGTAACCGACCAGGTTCTCTTCCATGGCTTCAGACTTCACCTAGAGAGGGCGAGGCGCTCCATGCGTCCTGCAACTTGACGAGGGCAGCGTGGAGCCGCGACTTCACCGTTCCAACTGGAATGTCCAGAATGTCCGCAATCTCTCGGTATTTCAGCCCCTGGTAATAGGCCAAGACGACGACTTGCTTGAGGAAATCGGGCAGCCGATCGACGCTGGCCCGCACTTTCTCCCGGCGTTCGTCGCCTTGCACCTGTGCCAGCGGACTGGGTCCGCGCGCTTCGACCAGATCGATCAACGTCCGCACGTCGCCGTCGGGCAGTTCTTCGCGGCCGGCATCGAGGCTGATCGCCTGATGTCGACCGTTGCGGCGCAGGGCGTCGATGGCCTGGTGGGTCGCGATGGTATAAAGCCAGGGACGGACCGGCCTGCCCGCCTCGTACTTCCCGCTCTTGGTGTAGAGCTGGAGGAAGGTATTCTGAAACACGTCGTCGGCCAGGTTGCGGTCGCCCAGGTAGCGTTGTAAGTAGCCGTACAGCTCGCGCTCGTAGCGCTTGACCAGGACCCCAAACGCCTCGGTCTGGCCGAGGCAGAACTGAGTCAAGAGTTCTTCGTCGGAGCAACTCGTCAGCGGGTCAGCTTGCACGACTTTACACACTTCCTACGCCAGGCACCGTCGGAGGGTTCGCCGCAAACAGGGAAAACCCAAAGCCCCCTCATGAGACTGCAAAATGCCGGCACTGTCAAGGTAGTGCGCCGCGGCCCGCGCGTCGCAAGCTGATTCCTGGCTTCGACCTTCGAGCCAGACGGCATTGGTGCCGTGCCGGTCGCGCAACCGCTCCAGGGTTGCGCCCTCCGGTTTTTCCCGGAGTCCCCGCTCCGGCAGCCATCTCGACGGAGCCCTTGTACCCGTGCCCGCATGAGGCCCGCCAGTCAGCGGGGATCCACTGTGTCGTCATCTTTTGAGTATGAAAAACGGTTGCACGGGGGTGCAAGAGCAATTCATCGGTCTTGAGGAAACTGAGTCGACAGATGCCGCTCGTTTCCCGAATCCCCGTCGAAAGACTCTTGCACCTCTCCTGGGGCAAGCTTCGGTGACGGCGATTTCACCAAAACTGCCGTTTGTTGACGGCCGCCTCGGACCGAAACTGATTGCGAGTGCCAAATGCGACGCCGTTCTTCGCGGCAAACTGCGTCTGGGAAAGAGCTTGCAGGCTCGCGTGGCCGGCGTTGACGCAACGCCTTTGCTGCAATAAGATTACAGATTAGCTTGATGTGGAAACGCAGCGTCACCTGGGAGTGCGGGCAATGCCACCACCAAGGTTGGACTTGCAACCTGCGGCTATCGAAGAACTTCTCGAACCAGCGAAGGCTGCAGACAAACTGCATGAGATCGTGTCAGCCAAATTTGCGCGCCTGAAAGCAGCTTGGCTGTTGCAGCGGCAGCATGAATCTTCAACATCCAAGATCGTGATGTTGCCACCCTATCAATCCATAATCGGTATGGGGCCGGATGTCGTGCCGATGCTGCTGTGCGAGTTAGAGAATTCACCGGACCTATGGTTTTGGGCGCTGCGAGCTATCACCGAAGCCAATCCAGTCAAGCCTGAGTCTCGTGGCGATATGAACGCAATGGCAAGGGCGTGGGTAGAATGGGGTAAATCGCAAGGATATTACGTCCGATGATCGGTCGGAGACGGCGCGCCGGCTCACCAATCTGTTCGTCGATCCGAAGCCGATCAACATCGAAGGCCGCTTCTTCGAGGAAAACCTGATCCACCGTACGTCCGGCGGGGAGATGGTGCGCTCCAAGTCGGAAGTCTTGATTGCCGATCACCTCATTCGGAAAGAAAAGAACCTTGGCTGAATGCCATTAACTTAAGCGAGCTCTCCGTGGCACGGACATTTCTGTCCGTGCAATTTTCCGACCGCACAGACAGAAATGTCCGTGCCACGGAGAATTTCATGCTGCTGCTCGCCCAAGTTAATGGCATTCAACCTTGGCTACGACTATCGTGGGTATGAGCGGCCGCTCACGATTAACGGCGTCACCAAGTACCCCGACTTCACCATCGAGGATGCCGAATCGGGGAAGAACTACTTCTGGGAGCACTGCGGCATGCTGCACGTACCCAGCTATAAACGGCGCTGGGACGCCAAGCTCGCCTGGTACAAAGCCAACGGCATCTTGCCGCTAGAGGACAACGGCGGGCCAAGTGGGATTCTGATCATCACTCGTGACGAAGCTAACGGCAGCATCAACTCGGAAAAGATCGCCAAGCTGATCGACGAGGTGTTCGGTAGTTAACAACGGCCACGATCTGCGACCCTATCCCGAATACCAAGAATCCGGCCTGCGGGGACGCGGACATGTTCGTTGACGGCGGCGCACAAAGGGGAAGCATCTGATTACCATCAGTGCCCGACTCATCGATTTGCTGTTTCCGCAGCCGGCCACGGGGTCGAAGCGTCGACTTTAACCCCAAACGCTGCACCACCGATTGCGTCCAGGTGTCGGATCCATACGGTCAGCCGTTTACCGCAACCCCGACAATGCTACGTTCTATTGGACCCAGGCCATCGATTGGATTGAGAAGAGTGCAACTGAGAATTCGATTCCGCCAGAACCTCAAATCGCCCGCTTCTACCGCAACCGCGGGGACATATGGCTCGACAATAAGGAATATGAACGGGCGATCAAGGACTTCGCCAGGGCCCTATCACTTAATGCTTCCGATGCCGAAGCCCGCGACAGTATTACAAGCATCGCATTGCTGGTCGCGACGTAGCCAGAAGCCAGAAGAAGGAATCCGCAATGGGAATTATGCGATTGCGTTGGCCAAAGAGCTTTGCGAAAAGACCCAATGGAAACGCGACGGCGAACTGATGATATTGGCAGCAGCGTACGTTCGCCTTCACTGCATTTCGTGGCCAGTTTATCGACACGGGCCTGAGTCGCCGCATCGGCGCGGAACTTCACGAGCCTTCGGGCTATGGCCGGCGTGAGGCAATCGCTGAACGGAGCCAGCATGCGATCCAGGGCGCCGTTTTCAATCAGAGTCGTGGTCGGTTTCATCTTCTGGCCCAGATAGCACCAGTATGGGTGAAAACCGCACCGCAACGCCACATCACATCCTTCAATTCCTCGTCGGGCCTTCACGGATAAGTTCCACTGCGACCTTGAGCACGCCCTGTTCGGCGAGCACCTCTTGCCGGATCATCTCGGTCTGCGCCCCGATCCGGCTCTCGAACGCGGGGTCGCACTGCCTGGTCGTTTCCAGGCGGAGGGCATACTCAAGGTCAGCCTGGGCGTCGGCGGGAATCAAGGTATCAACGAAGGGCTTCATACCTGCATTTTCACCAGGATCGTGCTGGGGTCAATGGATGAGGAAGCAATCGGGTCGGGAGCCAAATCACCCGGATCACTGCTTACTCCTGCCGCTTCAAGAATCCTCCGGGCGCGCAGGTAATCATGTACTTGTTCCGTGCCGTGTCCACGACAAAGCGCTTGTCCTTCGCCAGGAACTCGCGCAGCGCCGGCATGGCCCCGGACTGGTCCCAGGACGAGTTGTAGGTCTCCAGGTAGGTGTCATTGACGATCAAGTAACTGCCGGGCGTCACCAGGGGAGCGTAAAGCTCGAGTTCCTTGGCCACGTGTTCCTTGGTGTGGTTGGAGTCGAGGATCACCAGCACCTTGTTACCCGGCTTGATGTGCTTCTTCATGCCCTCCAGGACTTCCGGCGCCGTGCTGCTGCCCTCGAACAGGACAATGCGGGCCTTGATGCGGTCCTTGCCCTTCACGGACAGGTTTTCCAGGGACTTCTTGGCCAGGGTCGTGTCGATGTCGACACTCAGCACCTTGGCGTCCGGATTGATCTCTTCCAGAAGGCCGGCCAAGTAGACGCTCAGGCCCGCTTGATAGGTGCCGGTCTCGATGATGACGTCCGGCGTCGTCTCCGCCACGATCTCCTGGTAGGCCACCAGGTCATCGGGGAACTGCCAGATCGGCACGCCATACCAGGTGTAAGGGGCGCCGTGCATCATGCCGTCCTGGGACATCCGCTGCACGCGTTCCCGGGCCAGCGAATCGAACGCGCCTATCCGGTACATGAAGTAGATGACAGCCACCGTCAACACGGGCAGCATCGGCACCATGATGACACTCAAGATCGGTCGCAGCTTGTTCATGCCAGTCCCAGACAAGGTGAAATACGTGTGCTGCAAAGCAGCGGTCAATCCGCAACGCAGATCGCTCTCCGTTATAACGGATCCGTTCCTCCGGTCAAACGGCCGCGGATTCAAGGGAGCAGTAGACTGCTCTTTAGAAAACCCCGCTATGCGGTACAGGACGGTTGCGGCCGGCACAGTCGGCCCTACAAGAATTTAGGCCTGTAGCCTGTAGGGCCGGCTGTGCCGGCCGCAGCCTCCGTGAAATCAGGATTTTCTACAGTAGACTCGTTTCTGCGTGACGAAATGCAATGAAAAAGGAAGGACGGAGAATTGGTTGATTCTCCGTCCTTCCTTTTTCACCCACGGCGATGCTCGCAAGCACGATGCCGCCGGGGCATGCTAGGACAGACCGTCCAGCCCCCAGACACCGACGACGGGCGTGTCGCCCTTGGCGCCAAACTGGTCGATCACCAGCGTATTGCCGGATCGGTAGGTCTGGTTCGTCCGGCTCAGGAACCACTGGCCGGAGCCTGGCCGGAACACTCCGACGTAATCGCGGCCATCGCCGGGCCAGGAAGCGACCACGGGCACGTCGCCAGGGCCGCCAAAGTTGTTGATCTGGAGCGTGCCGGCCGTGGTGTAATTGGCGTTGGTCGTGCTCAGAAACCACTGGCCCGTGCCTGGACGGAATACGCCAATGTAGGCCCGGCCATCCTCGGCGCCGAGGTGCCAGTCGCCGACCTTTGGCACGTCACCGAGGCCGCCAAAGTTGTCGATCTGGAGCGTGTTGCTCTTGGTGTAGTCCGTATTGGTCGTGCTGAGGAACCACTGGCTCGTGCGAGCGCGGAACACTCCGACATAGGTCCGGCCATCCACGGCTGCCCCCTTCCAGGGCCCCACCACCGGTACGTCGCCGATCGCGCCGAAGTCGTCGATTTGCAGCGTGTTGTCCTTGGTGTAGTTGGTGTTGGTCGTGCTGAGGAACCACTGGCCCGTGGCGGGACGGAAAACGCCGATGCAATCGACCGAAGCTCCGGTCCAGCGGCCAACGACGGGAACGTCTCCCTGCTTGCCGAAGTTGTTGATCTGGATCGTGGTGCCGACGGTGTAGTTCTGGTTCGTCAGGCTCAAGAACCACTGCCCCGTGCTGGGACGGAACACGCCGACGCGGTTCACACCGTCACCCATCCAGTCGCCGGTAACCGGAATGTCCCCCGCGGTACCGAAGTTGTTGATTTGCTGCGTCGTCGAAGACTTGTAGTCGCCCTGCACTTCATTGAGGAACCAGGTGCCGTTCCGGAAGGCGCCGACGTTGAACGGAACCGCCGGAAACACCTCTGCATTCGACAGGACGCTGCTGCCGCCCGCGCCACCGACGACCAGCACCTGGTTGCTCGTTAGCAACGTGGCGGTGTGGAAGGCGGCAGGCGTGCCAAGTGCCGGCGCCGCGGTCCAGGTATTCGATACGGGATCATACTGCTCCACGCTGGAAAGATAGGCGCTGCGGGCATACCCCCCCGTGACGATGACCTTGCCATTCAGCAGCGTCGCGGTGTGAGCGCCTCGCGCCTGGCTCAGGCCGCTCGCCGGGGACCAGGTGTTGCTCGCCGGGTCGTACAACTCGGCACTGCTGAGTGAACCAAAAATGCTGTCGATGCCGCCCACGACGAGGACCTTGCCGTTGGGCAGCAACGTGGCGGTCTGCTGCGCGCGACCGGCGCTGAGGCTGGCAGCGGCGGACCAGGTGTTGGTGGCCGGGTCAAACAGTTCCGCGCTGGCCAGCGTGCCGCCAGTCGTGTAGCCGCCCACGACGAGCACCTTGCCGTTGGGCAGCAGCGTGGCCGTCTGTCCGCCGCGAGCGGTGGCAAGGCTGCCGACGGCGGTCCAGGTGTTGGTCGCCGGGTCGTAGAGCTCCGCCGTGGCCGTGAATGCGGTCGAGTCCTTGAGTCCACCGACGACGAGGACCTTGCCATTGGGCAGCAGCGTGGCGGTATGCAGCGTCCGTGGACCGGTGAGGCTTCCGGCCAACGCCCAGGTATTGGTGGCCGGATCAAACAGTTCCGCGGACGACAGAATGTTGGCGCCGCTGCTGCCCCCCGCGACGAGGACCTTGCCATTGGGCAGCAGTGTGGCGGTCTGCACCGTGCGCGCCTGGTTCAGGGAACCGACGGGGGTCCAGGTGTTGAACGTCGGGTTGTACACCTCCGCGCTGGCGATTGCGACCGCGTCCACATTACTGCCGCCCGCCACGAGGACGTTGCCGTTGGTCAGCAATGTCGCCGTTTGCGTCTGACGCGGGGTGTTCATCGGGGCAACAAAGGCCCAGGAGCTGAGGAGGTTCGGAAACGCCTCTCGTGCCGCGGTGTTGAAGGGGATGGCAGCCTGCACGGGGCCGGTGCGGGCATCGAGCAACCAGCTGCCGCCTTGGTCCGCTGCACCGACCGGGTGCGTGGCCGCCGCCACGTCTGCTCCGGTGGCCGTCGCCAGCGCGGTCAAGAAGCGCTGTCCGATCGTCCCGTCCGCCACGTCGCAACTCCATAGAAGGACGTCCCCGTCGGGTGTCAGGGCCGATCGAATCGCCCCCAGCGCACTGGCGTCGGTCGCCACCGAGTCTCCGTCCAGCGTGGTTGCTCCCAGCAGCACCGCTCCTTGCGAGCCGTGCGCCACAATGTGGACTGCCGTCAACCCTTGTCGGCCATTGAGAAATGCGGCCATTTGCCGGGCACCGTCGCCCGCTGCATCGAGCACAACGCCGTCCACGTCGGGTGCCAACCCGTTGAGCAGCACGGAATAGCCCACGACGGATGATTCGACAAACACTACTTCACGAGCCGGGGCGGTCGAGGCGGATGCATGGTCCGCGGGCAACGGAGCTATTTCGAGTTGCGGGCTGACGCTGAAGAGCGCGGGGACCACGCGCGTTTCCAGTGGATCCAGCCACGGTCGGAACCGAACTGCGGTTCGTCGCTCGGAAATGGCCCGCTGGGCTGGAATCCATCGAAACAGGGACCGGAGGCGGTCGCGCAACATCAGGGGCAGCCGCATTGTGATCTCCCAGCGTAGAAAAGCCCATTTCCGGGGATTGGCAGCGCCCGCGCGGACAGGGCGAAGCAGAAAATGCCATCCAAGGTGGGAGACTGAGAAGAATTGGCAAGGAACGCGGGCCGCCGGCAAAGGGGCTTCTAATCAATCAGGCGGGAAATCTCAACACGAACCTGAAATGATCGCTTCCATATGCGGAAATCTCTTCCGGTCCAGGCAAGGCGTTCCGCAGCAACTTCCAAAGTCGAATCGAGTTGGCAACCGCAATCGGTACGGCTCGGGCCAACGCGATTGCTTCGTGTGAAGCAATGAACTCACGGTGACAACGCTTCCTACGGCGTTCTCGAAACCGTCCGACAGGTTTGATTTCTCATTCCTTGGGAGCGGCCCAGCGGTAAGCGGCGATGGCTTTCAGCTCGCGCACGTGCAACTCGTCGCCGGAAACTGCAAGATGAGCCCAGGTCTCGTCGTCGCTGACCTTGATCTCGTCGATCAACTCGAATTCCCTGGGATTGGCTTTAAGGAGGAGGAGGTAACCGCGCTGATCCAGGGCCAGGATCCGGTCCCCCTGCGCGACGAGACTGCAATACTTGCCGAACGTCTTCGACGTCCAGGTTCGCTCGCCTGTCTTCAGGTTTATGCAGACAAATCGCTGGTTCTGCAGATGCATGTACGCATGACCGTCGATGACGACGGGGGAGGACATATACCCCTGGGCGCCGTTGTTCCAGGCTTCCGCGACGACGAAGCGGTCGTTTTCCTTCGCGACCTTGTAGAGCCACGACTTGTTCTGGTAAGTGCTCGTGAAGATGGCGTCGCCGACGATGGTCGGAGTCAAGATGTTCATGCCGCGAAACGACGGGACGGCCTGCGACCAGAGCACGTCGCCTTTTTCGGAATCGACACCGGCCAGCTTCTCTCGGGTCTGGACGACGAGTTGCCGCTTGCCCGCCAGTTCGGCCAGCACGGGCGACGAGAACGCCGAACCGTTCATGCCGCCGCCGTCCTTGAGTGTTTGCCACACGATCTCGCCGGTCTTCTTCCTTAGCTTCACGACCGATGCAGCCGCCTGGATGTAGACCGCGTCGCCATCGACCAGCGGAGAGCAGACGAAACCAAACGCTGGCAGCGCAGTCTTCAACTCCTTGACAAAATCGACGCGCCAGAGTTCCTCCCCGGTCCGCGCGTCCAGGCAGACGAGGACGTCGCGCATGCCGGCGACGTACAGGCGCTCGCCGTCATAAGCCGGTGTCGAGCGAATCCAGCTGCCATTCGATGCGGCAAAGAAGGGTACCGTCATCGCTCCTTTCCATTCGGCGCGCCAGCGTTCCTTGCCGGTCTTCCGATCCAGGGCATAAACAACCTCTGTCTCCTTGTTCTTGGTCTCGGTGGTGAAGACGAGGTCTTCGCCGACGATCGGACCGGAGTAACTCGCTCCGAGGGGGACTCGCCAGAGCAACTGGAGCGAGTCCTTGGTCAGCCGGTCCGGCCATTTGGGACCGCCGACGCGACCATCGCGACCTGGCCCGCGCCATTGCGGCCACAGGGAAGGCTTCTTCAGCTCCTCGACGTTGTCGTCTGCCTGCGTCGTCGTTGGCAGGAGGAATGTGGTGCTGAGAAAGAGAATTGCAAGCGGCCGACTCATCGGCGACCTCCTCATTTCGATGTTCACGTGATGCCGTTACGCGTTCCGGCGATGCCCTGATCGGCCATGAGCAGCACCAGCAAACCACGAAAGGTCCAGGAGACCGTGCGGACCCAGTTGGACAATACCAACCCCTGATGGGCGGCCGGATCGAAGCCGTTCGCCAGGACGTTGTGTCTCGGCACTTGCAGAACGGCCGTGGAGGCCCAGATTACCAGCAGCAGGGCGAAGCCGATCCAGCACATCGTCGGCGAAACCCCGGCGGGCGTCCAAACGATCAGGATCAGCGTCGTTAGCGCCTCGATTAGCATTGGTGGGCCGACAACCCAACTGGTCAAGCGAACGTGGGTCGCCTCGTAATTCACGAACCGATCCGTTCCGACCTGTGCCAGCAGCGGGTAGTGGACGGCTTGCACGAACCAGATCAGTCCAACCATGAACAGCGTCGAGGCCATTTGTGCAAGCAGCACGATTCGTTCACCGTCGACGGTCATTGGTCCACGCCTCGATGCAACCGCGTTGCGGTGGTAAGGGAACTCGAGGGGCGGAACTTCACTTTCCGCCCCTCGACTGATCGCACGTCAATTTCCATCGGGCGGCAGCAGGACCGCGTCAATCACGTGGATGACGCCGTTCTTGCAAGAAATGTCGGCTTTCACCACATTGGCGCCGTTGATCTTGACCTTGCCATCCTTGGTCATGATCGTCACGTTCTTCCCCTGAACGGTCTTTGCCGAATCGAGCTTCACGACGTCGGCCGCCATGACCTTGCCGGGAACGACGTGGTAAGTCAGGACTGCCGTCAACGATTTCTTGTCATTGAGCAGGGCTTCCAGTTTGTCTTTGGGGACCTTGGCGAAGGCTTCGTCCGTCGGGGCGAAGACCGTGAAAGGACCCGCCCCCTTGAGCGTTTCGGTCAGGCCTGCCACCTCCAGCGCCTTGGCCAAGGTCTTGAACTGCCCCGCGGACACGGCGGTCTCCACGATGTCCTTGGCGGGCTTGTCGTCGGCCCCGACGGGACTGAGGGCCAGGCTGCCCACCACGCAGAAGGTGCAGAGCAGGGTCGCCATCGAAACAAGTCGTCGCATGCGTTGGACTCCTCACAGTAGACAAAGAAACCAGTGCATTGGTCCGCTTTCGGAAACTGCTCTCGATCGACGATCGCACGCCGGCAGGGATGCCTTGTGACAGAATCGTCTAAATCGACTGTTTAATTGGTAGGCGCACCCATTGAGGAGTCAAGGCCCGGAGAAAAGGAAAAGTTGCTGGTTCTTCTTTCCTTCACCGAATTGCTTGGTTATAGATAAATTCTCGCGATCTCGTGGGGCTCGCGACGTCCCGCGCGCCGAATCGTCGATTGTCGACGGCTGGATTGAGTGTAAATCGGCCGATTATTTGTTGGGACGCGATGAACGATTCCCGCTACGTGAGCACGGCGCAGGTTGCGGAAGTGCTGGGCGTCGGCGTCACGACGGTCAAGCGCTGGGTCGATGAAGGCATCCTGCCGGCTCACCGGACCGCGGGGGGGCACCGGAAGCTCCTCCTGGCCGATGTGCTTCGCCTGGCTCGGCAAAGCAACTTCCCGAATCAAAACCTCGGGCCCTTATTCGCCGCGGGGCACGCTCTGGTCCCGGCTCACGTCCAAGACTTGGAGCAGGCTCTTTTCGTCGCCTTGGAGCGCGGCGACGGGGACCTGGTAAGGTCCCTGATCCAGGGCGCTTATCGACGGGGAGTGCCTGTGGACGACCTGGCAGACGGCGTTATCGCGCCAGCCATGCAGCGGATCGGCCACGACTGGGAGACGGGGAAGATCGACGTCTTCCACGAGCATCGCGGGTCGCAGCTCTGCGTCGCGGCCTTGCACGAATTGATTGGTCTTGTTTCGTCGAGCGCCGCGGGGCGTCGGCCCCTCGCGCTGGGTGGAGCGCCGGAGAAAGATCCGTATGTTCTGACCAGTCTGCTCGCCGAACTCGTCTTGCGTCAGGATGGCTGGCAGGTGGTCAACCTCGGTCCCAACACGCCGCTGGCATCGCTGCGCAAGGCCGTGAACGAATTGAAGCCCAGGCTCCTGTGGCTGACCGTCAGTTACCTGGAAGATGCCGACACGTTCCTGACCGAGTACCGGCAACTCTATCAGGAGTCCGACCGTCTCGGCGTGCCCGTGGCCGTGGGGGGCCGGGCGCTCACGGATTCCCTTCGCGCCCGCATGCCGTACACCACCTACGGAGATGGCATGGCGCACCTCTCGGCCTTCGCACGTACGCTGTCTCCCGGCAAGCGGCGACCGCCGCGCGGCCGGCCAACGAAGCAATCGAACGGATGATCGCGGGCGCCCATCTCAGTCCCCTCGGGTGAGACTGTTCAGGTTTCTCAGCGTGCCGAAATCGCCGGTCAGTTCGAACAGCTCTGTTTCTCCCGATACGCCGGGCAACGAGACGGGACCCACGGAACGGGTATGGAACCCACTGGGTAAAAGGTCGCGGACGGTGCCCGAAACAAGGAGCGGCGCGCCGACCCTCTTGGTCGCGTCCTGGATCCGACTCGCGACGTTGACGGTCAAGCCGAATGGGCCGTACTGCAATCGACGGCTGGTACCTGTGTTGCCGACCAGGGCCGGACCCGTGTTGATGCCGACGCCGAACGCGATCGGCATTCCGGCAATGGTCTGCCAGCTCGCATTCAGTCGCGGCAGGTCCTCGAGCATGGCCAGGGCGGCGCGGCAGGCGCGGGCGACGTGGTCGGGTTGCGGGACCGGCGCGTTCCACATTGCCAGGATGCCGTCGCCGGCATAGTCGACAATGGCGCCGCCGTGCAAGGCGATCCGGTCGGTCAGGCACTCCATCACGTCGCGCACCAGTCGACAGGTCACCTCGGGCCCGAGCTTTTCCGCCAGCCGTGTGAAGCCGCGCAGATCGCTGAACAGGATGGTCACCTCCTGGTTGCGGCTTTCCAGCAACTGGGGGTTGCGTTCCAGCTCGCGCACCAGTTCCGAGGAGAAGAACTGCTCGAATTGGGTCCGGGTGCGCGTGGCGACGGTGCGGACCAGGTTGGCGCCGAGCGCCCCGGCAAGGAGTTGGACGACCTGCGCTTCGAGGTGCCGGATGCCGCCGCGGCCTTGACGCGTCCGCACCCCGTAGAGCACGCCGGAGACGTCGTCGTGCAAGCCAAACATGGGGGAGGCGACCACGGCATCGGCGCTCAGCAGGCTGGCGGCTTGGATCGGCGGGGCCGTGCGGCATTGGTAGAACGTGCGCCGTTGCTGGAGCACATGGGCCAGGAGCGTTCGGCTGTAGTGGGTGCCGCCGCACCCGGGGACGACGTGGCGCCCGGCGACCTGCCAGCCTTCGCCGTCGCGGAGGAGCACCATGCCGACGTCCAGACCGACCAGCTCGACCAGGGCGCGCGACGTCTGATCGTAAAACTCGCGCGAGCCCACCGGCGAGCGCTGCAAAGTGATGATCGTTTCCAACCAGTGGGCCACCGTCTCCACCGACGGCGCCTCTCCCAGGGACGCCAGGACCGCACTGTCTTCGAGGCGGTAGACCGGTTTGTCCAGGGTCTGGAACTCTTCCTCGTCGAAGGCGTCCGCGGGAATCGATTCGATGGCGACCTGCGTGTTGCCGACCTGGATCTTCACGGGCAAGATCAGTTCGCCCGCGGTGCCGGGAGCCAGGCGTGTGCCGTCCGGCAAGACGAGCGCCTTTTTCTGGCTGAGGTTTTTGATGCGCAGGCGTTCGCCCCACAACTCTTCCACCGAGACATGGTCGCGCGAGACGAACGGGTCCTCGACGACGAAGCATTCCGCTTGCTGCCGCGGCCCCCTGCCCAGTTCCAGCGGCCCCGAGGGGTGTTCGAACTGACGGTCTTGACGATCGTTGACGACATGAATGCTTAACATGAAGTCCACCGCACCATTGACGGACCGCTGGGCCATCATCCGCCGCCGCAACTTCCACGGCAGCAGTCTGAGTCTACGCGCCCGGCGCTGCGGCTTCCACGCTTTTCAGCTCCCGGTCCACCGTCGCAAGGGATCGGGGTTTAGGTAGCTGGGCCGGCACCGTTTTTGTACCATGAACCGGAAAGTCAGAGGCTATCCGGAAACCCAGCTTGCCCTGGATTCCCAGTTTGGCGCATGATGTACGTCCCTCGTACAAGGAGCG
>JAIEMG010000359.1 GCA_019752375.1 Gemmataceae bacterium
ACGAGCTTTGAGAAAACCCTGAAAAACAGGGCATCTGGTACTCAAGCTCATCCTGTAGAATTAGCAGCTGCACCCATCTCCTTTCCTGAGCGGATTGTACCCGAGTCTCAAATGGTTCAGAACAGCGCTGCTGGACTTTGCCCCCGGTTCAATCGCGCCATTCGTCGATCAGCGACGCCACCAGCGCCGTCCAGCCGGTCTGGTGGCTTGCACCCAGGCCCGCGCCGTTGTCGCCGTGGAAATACTCGTAGAAGAGCACGTAATCGCGCCAGTGCGGATCCTCCTGGAACTTCTTCGAGCCGCCGAAGACGGCGCGTCGGCCCGACGGGTCGCGTGTGAAGATGTTGATCATCCGGTCGGCAATCTGCTTCGCCATCGCCGGGAACGTGACCGACTTGCCTGCCGAGGCCGGCGGCGTCAGCTGGAATGCGGGTCCGTAGGCCTTGCCCAGCTTGCGCATCGATTCGATCAGCAGAAAGCTGGTCGGGAACCAGATCGGCCCGCGCCAATTCGAGTTGCCGCCCTTCAGCTTCGACGGCGATTCCGCCGGTTCATAGCCAACGACGCGGCCATCCAGTTCGAAGGGATTCGCCTCATGGGCTTTCGACAGGCTGCGGATACCGTAGTCCGACAGGAATTCGTCGGCGTTCCAGAGCCGGTCCATCAGCCGCGTCAACTGGGACTGGTCCACGATGGTCAGCACGTAGGTCAGTTCGCCATTGGGCTGCTTGGTCTTGTGGACGACCTTCTCGACCAGGTCCTTGCGGTTCTTCAGGAACCAGTCCAGCGAACGAGTGAAGTCCTTGAACTGATCGGTCCAGGTCACTTCGAGGCGTTCCACCGCAAAGAGGGGGATCAGGCCGACGAGTGAACGGACGCGGAATTTCTGAAACCGGCCATCGGGATAGCGCAGCACGTCGTAGAAAAAGCCGTCCGTCTCGTCCCAGAGTTGATACTCCCGGTTGCCCATGTGCTTCATGGCGTGGGCGACGTAGGTGTAATGCTGGAAGTACTTGACCGCCAGGCCTTCGTAGACGCGGTTCTCCCGTGCCAACTCCAGGGCAATGCGCATCATGTTCAGGCAGAACATGCCCATCCAGCCGGTCGCGTCGGACTGCTCCAGCACGGTGCCGTCCTTGCCGCGCTCGCTGCGATCGACGACCGTGATGTTGTCCAGGCCGAGGAAGCCGCCTTCAAAAATGTTGTTGCCGGACTGATCGACCTTGTTGATCCACCAGGCGAAGTTGATGAGCAACTTGTGGAAGCACTTCTCCAGGAATTCGCGGTCGCCCTTGCCTCCGTTCCGTATCCGGTCCATGTTGTAGACGCGCCACACCGCCCAGGCATGGACGGGCGGGTTCAGGTCGCTGAACTCCCATTCGTAAGCCGGGATTTGGCCGTTGGGATGCTGAAACTGCTCGAAAAGAAGCACCCAAAGCTGGTCCTTGGCGTAACCCGGATCGACGAGCGCGAACGCGACGGTGTGAAACGCCAGGTCCCAGGCGGCAAACCAGGGATACTCCCATTTGTCGGGAAGCGTCATCACGCGCATCGAGTTCAGGTGCCGCCAGTGCTGATTGCGATTGTGCCAGCGCGACTCGGGCGGCGGCGATTCCGGAAAGTCGCCCATCAGCCATTGGTTGACGTCGAAGATGTAGCTCTGCTTCGTCCACAGCAGGCCCGCCAGCGCTTGCCGTTGCACGCGCTTCTCGTCCTCGCTGGCAGTCTTGGGATGAATCTCCTCGTAGAATTCGTCGGCTTCCATGCGGCGCTTGGCAACGATCTTTTCGACGTCGGTCAGCGGCGTTTTCAGACTGTCGCTATCGGCGAGCCGCAGCCGGAGCACGACCGATTCGCCCGGCGGCACGGCATCGAAGCGATAGTGCAGCGCCGCCTTGGTGCCCACGTGCTCCGGATTGACGCACTTCTCGCCGTTGATGATTGCGCGATGGAACGCATCCTTGACGTACGGCGTGCTGTTCATGGCGCGCGGCCCGAACACGCGCTGCATGTTCGTCTCGTTGTTGGTGAACAACGGCACGCCATCCGAAGGTGCATAGAGCGTCCGTGCTCCCAGCCGGTAGTCCACGGGGATATTGATCGGCGGTTCGACTTGAGAATCGTCGGCGACCAGGGTGACGAACGCGCGGCCCACCTTGCCAAGCTGAACCGTTGGCTGTGGGCCGGACGGGCGCTTCCACGCCCAGGTGTTGCGGAACCACAGGTTCGGCACGATATGCAGCGGCGCCGCCTCCGGCCCGCGGTTGAACGCCTCGATGCGGATGCAGATGTCCTCTTCGGATGCCTTGGCGTACTCGATGAAAATATCGAAGTAACGATTTTCGTCGAAGATTCCCGTATCGAGCAACTCGAACTCGAGCCCCTGGCCGCCGCGCTTGCGGTTCTCGTCAATCAGCCGGCCATAGGGGTATTCGGCTTGCGGATACTTGTAGAGGAACTTCATGTACGAGTGGGTCGGCGTGTTGTCGACGTGAAAGTAGTATTCCTTCACGTCCTCGCCGTGGTTTCCTTCGCCTGGGGTCAGGCCAAACAGGCGTTCCTTGAGGATGGGATCGGCGCCATTCCAGAACGCCGGCGCGAAGGCCAGGAGCTGATAACGGTCGCAAATTCCGGCAATGCCGTCTTCGCCCCAGCGGTATGCTTTGCTGCGCGCCAGGTCGTGCGGCAAGTAGTCCCAGGCATTGCCGTCGGCGCTGTAGTCCTCGCGCACCGACGCCCAGGAGCGGTCGGCCACGTACGGCCCCCAGCGGCGCCAGCTGTAGACGTCGTCCAGGATCTCTTTCAAACGGGTGTGTTCTTGAGTCGCCATGGAATCCAAGGATCGTAGAGAAGGAAATTGCTGGGCGGGCTTTCACAGAATACCAGAGCGCGGCGGCCAACCAACGAAAAATGGCCGCGCGCTCCCCGCTGCTGACAAGCCTACGTCAGCGCGAGAACGGATCTTGAGCGTGCGTTCACCATCGGCGAATCAAGCTCGAATCACGGCACTGCTTCGAGGTACTCGACTTCGGGGATCCGGCGACGCAACTCCTGCTCGATGCCCATGACGGCCGCCATGATGCTGCTGGGACAATTGCCGCACACGCCGCCCAGGCGCACTTGCACCACGCCGTCCGTGGTGTCGAGCACTTCAATGGCGGTGCCATCCATCTCCAGCGCTGGCCCCACTTCCTCGGCCAGGATGCGAATCACGCGTTGCTTCAAGTCTTCGGATGCCTGGCTCATGGCGTTCTTCCCGTTTCGTTGGCGAGTTGTGTCGCCTGCTCCACGTCGCGCCGCAGCTGCTCGACCAGCTCGTGGACGCCCGCGAACGGCCGAGTGTCGCGCAGCTTCTGGACAAAATCGATCGCCAGCCCTTGCCCATAGAGGTCTCCCTGAAAGCCAATCAGATGGGCTTCGATCTTGCGCGCCTGCTCGGCGAACGTCGGGTTCGGACCGACGTTGACCGCGGCGGGCCAGATGCGATCGGCATGGCGTGCGCTCGCCGCGTACACGCCGTCGGCGGGGATTAGTGTCGGCACGCACTCCAGGTTGGCGGTCGGGAACCCGAGTGTCCGCCCACGTTTCTGACCAACGCTGACCGTCCCCCGGAGCTGATACGGGCGTCCGAGCAGATCGGCAGCGCCGCGGACATCACCCTGGAGCAACGCGTTGCGGACCCGGCTACTGGATACGCGGACGCCTGACCATTCGAACGGCGGCACCACCGCGAAGTCGATCTTTGCCTGTTTGCATAGCTCGCGGAGCGTGTCGATGTTGCCTTCCCGATTGCGGCCAAAGCCGAAATTGTCCCCTTCCACCAGGGCACGGGCGCGAAAGCCGTCGCGAATGACCCGATTGAAGAATTCCAGGGCGGTCAGTGCGAGCAGTTCAGTCGTGGTGCGTAGCAGCACGACGCGATCGGCTCCAGCTGTGAGAAGCAGCGCCGCTCGGTCGTCAGGCGTCGTCAGCACGGGCTGGAAGCGTGCCGGATTCAAAAGCTGAAGCGGATGCGGATCGAAGGAGATGGCGACTGCGGGACCGGAAACCGCATCGGCGCGTCGGCGCAACTCGGCCAGCAGCGACGCATGGCCGCGATGCACGCCGTCGAAATTGCCGATTGCCACCGCCCCGTCCCGGCAATTCGCCGGCGGCGTGGCCTCGCAGGAAAAGCGTTCAATGCCCATGATGATCCAGCGGCGAAGGGAAAATTGCGTCCCTCCTCATTCCTTCATGATGGAGATTGAAGGGCACCACGTCCAGCCTGCTGGAATGCCGAATGACCAAGGTCCAATGACTTAGACATTGCGGATTCATCCAAAGCAGGCGCTGCCAAACGCGTATAATGTTTACAGGTGGATCGCAGGCCGGCTGGACGGTCGCTGCCCGACGAACCGTGTGTCTTCGGATGCACGGACCGCGCGGGGAGAGGAAAGTCCGGGCTCCGCAGGACACGGTGGTGGGTAACGCCCACCGTCCGATTCCCTCTTCGGAGGGAAGTAGGATAGGGAAAGTGCAACAGAAAGTATACCGCCATCGAGCAGGGAGCAGGAGGCAGGAGGCAGGAATCAGGGGTCGGAACGGATCCATGCGAGCATTTGCGCCTGATTCCTGTCTCCTGATTCCTGCTCGAAGGTAAGGGTGAAACGGTGGGGGGACTTCGGTCCCTTAATGTAAGAGCCCACCAGCAGCCTGGCGACAGGCTGGCTCGGCAAACCCCACCGGGAGCAAGGCCAAATATGGGAGCAGGGTCGGTCCGGCCCGTTATGACTCTCGGGTAGGCCGCTCGATCAGCCGGGCAACCGGCTGGCTAGAAAAATGACCGTCGCGTGCCTTTGGCGCGATACAGAACCCGGCTTATAGGCCGGCCTGCGAACCACCACTTTTGTCCGTCACGTTCGTTGCAATCGTTAGCTCCGGACCGCGAACGCCGTTACATTGCCGGGATTCCGCAACCGACGATGACGTGGCTATCGCAGCGCACAGGTAAAATCGGCTGTGGAGTCCTGCCCCGAACGGCACTCACCGTTCTTCCCTTCTTGAAGGGGCAAACCGATGAGCCAGCAACCCGCAGACCGTTCGCACGAGCAGCCCCTCGACCCCGCGGACCCTTCCCGCGCCGAGGAGCAGCCCCGGCGACGTTTCCTGCCGCGTTACAAAGTCATCCTGCACCACGATGCCGCACGCGAACTGATGTTCGTCGTCCGCACGGTCATGGAACTGACGCGCTTCTGCCGGGCCGAGGCGACGCACAAGATGTGGGAAGCACACCACTGCGGCCGCTCGGTGCTGCTGAGCACCTACCGCGAGCGTGCCGAGTTGTTCGTCGAGCAGTTCGCCGACCGAGGGCTCAAGGTTTCGATGGAGGCGGAGTGAGGCAAGTTAGCGGTTTTCCGCGAACGGTTCAGAGGTTTGCCTCAGGCACGCCAGATGAGTCGCGGCTTTGCGGTATTCGCTGGCCGTTTTGGTTGCTTGCGACGGTTCATCAGAGCCTTCATGACTAGGTAGTCCGGCACTGGAGCTACCAGGCGCCGAACTATTTCGCACAATTGCTGCGCTTCGTGCGGGTGACAAGCAAGTTCATCCGCCGTCCAGCCTGGAAACAAGATTTTGCTCATCCCTTCGACCTTCGCATAGAAATTTTCCTTTCCCGACGTGAATCCGACGGCTTGGAGCTCCGCGTCCCAATCGACGCGACGAGAATGTAGTCGGAGTGCTGGATCGTCGGCCGCCATCTGCGTCAGCGCATCAAAGACCGTAGCGACAAGGCGAAGCGTCTCGCTCGTTGCCGTACCGATCACCAGAGTCAATTGAACCACGTCGGGCCGTGCGGCGCATTCCGCCGACAGGAAATGGATCATGTCGTCTCCGAATTCTTCCGTCCAACCGTTCCGATTCCAGCTGATTGCAGCTGACTGATCCTTGTAGACGAAGAACTCGTGAGGTTCATCAGCACGCTGGTCCACAGGAGCGGCGCTCAGCGGGTGGAGATCGTCGTGCTCGGCGTCTTGAAAGAGACCGTCAGGCCAAACCTCAAATACGGCATCCAAAATCAGGCCCACGGTGAATCCATGCCGGGCCGTCTCAAAGATCAAGTCAGTGCCACTCACCATACTCGTCATGTTACACCGTGGCTGATTTGCCTGGGTTGATCGACGTCGTAGTTGGCGGACGAATACCAGATGAATTGACCGCGACCACCGGGCAAAGGGGTCAAATCACCAACGTCTGTAAACTCAAAATAGCATCCGATTTTTGTCCTCGGGACCCTCAATCGCTGTGCGAGATTCTTTGTGGACCGTCCCGCAGTCGTGAAGTAAGAGTCTATCTGCAAAGAAACGCTTGAAACTAGGGGTATCCTGGAATTGCGATCACGCCTGAATCGCGTTTTCTGCTGGATATTTCGGCGATCATCCGGTTTCAGGCCCCGCATGAATCACCAAGGCCCCCTAATTTCATGGGAAAACTCTCCGGATAGACTCTAAGCGCCGAACGGATGTTGACCAGGGGTGGCGCTGCCAGGAAGTGCCAAACGACCTGTGATCCGATGGCGTTGTATCCCGCTTGATCGGTGTAATGGAAGAGGCTCATCAGGAATTACGCCTTTCCGCATGGGCCGGATACCTGCGCAACGCCACAATGCTGCTGCCGAGTTGTTCACTACATGTCACAACGGATTGAGCGCGGTCACCAACAGTTTCGCGAGCGCTCCCATTTCGTTCACGACGTCTTCCAACGGCCGCGTACCGGCTTCCGCCAGCCGGCGCACGAACGCACTGCCGACGATCACGCCATCCACTTCCTCGCGCAGCATCTGCACGTGTTCCGGCTTGCTGATGCCGAAACCGACGCATAGCGGCACATCGGTCTCTTTACGCAGTCGTCGCAGTTGATCGAGGACTTGGTCCGGCAGCCGGTCGCGCTCGCCGGTGACGCCGGTGACGCTCACGCAGTAGAGGAACCCGGTTGAGAGGCGGGCGATGCGCGCTGCGCGGTCCATAGGCGTTGTGGGCGTGACCAGGTGAATCAGCTTGAAATCGAGTGCGGCGGCCAGGCGAGCGAGGGATTCGGATTCTTCAAGCGGCAGGTCGGGCACGATGGCACCGCTGTAGCCGGCGGCTTGGGCTTGCTCCAGGAACTTCCGCGGACCACGACGATGGACCAGGCTGTATGACACCATGCCCACCAGCGGAATGCCGCGAGCGGCGAGTGCAGGGTCGCCGGCCATCTGCCGGCTCGTCGCCAGGATCGGGTCCACCTGAATGCCGCGCTCCAGCGCTCGCGTGTACGACGCCTGAATGATCGGGCCGTCCGCGATGGGATCGCTGTAAGGGAAGCCGATCTCCACGAGGCTGGCGCCGCTCTCGGCGAGTTTGCGTACAAAAGCTGCGGTCGCCGCCAGGCTCGGGTCGCCGGCCGTGATGAAAGGGATGAACGCCTTGCGGCGCTCGGCGCGAAGCTTCTGGAAGAGCTGGTCAATCGGGTTCATGCGGTTCCTTGGCGCTATTTGCTGCTTGCCGACGTGTCAGTTGGTCGATCGCCTGTTCCACTGCCTGGCGTGCCGCTTCTTCGGTCGCTGCCGTCGCCTCGCAGTCGGGCCACGTTGGACAGCTGGCGTGGAAGCCGCCGCCGGGCAGCCGTTTAACTGAAATCGTGCATTCACGGCTCTGCATCGTCTCCTCCGAGCTGCTATTGCGAAATGGGTCAGTTCGCCCGAACCGCTTTAACGTCCCGCCCCTAGTCGGCCCAGTTTTCGATCTGGAGGCCCGGCACCTGGCGGAAGTCTCGCAGATTGCACGTCACCAAGGTCGCCTTCTCCGCCCGGACGATGCTGGCGATGAGCAAGTCAGCCCGGCCAATCTTCTTGAGCCTCCTGTCCTGCGTCAGCCGCTCAAATTCAACAGCGGCAGCCGCATTGATGGGCAAGATGGTCTCAATCTCTTCCAGGTGCTGTTTCGTCCGTATGAGGAGGCTCTGAGCCCGCAGCAACTGCTCGCGGTCAGCCGCTTTCAAAAGGAATTCGAAGCGACCTTGCAGCATCTCGATCCAGGTGATTACCGTGATCGCCACTTCCCCCGCCAGGACAGTGGCTTTCCGCGATGCCACCTTCGGATGACCGGTGTAGACGAGCGACAGAATGTCTGTGTCGAGGACATACATTAATCGTCCTCTGTCACCTTCCTGCCACGGCGCCGATAGGCTTCCTTGACGATCTCCTCCAAATCCGGATCATCCTTGAAAGCCCCGACTGACGCCCAGATGCCTTGCGCGGGGCGGGGTGCGCTGGCCAGCCAATCGTCAATCGCTTGCTTCAAGATACGCCAATCTGTTCCCGCCTTTCGCGCTGGGAGCCCCTGATTTTCGATGAAGTTCAGCGCCTCCGCTTGCGTCACGCGCAAATAGCCGGCTGCCTCGGCCAGCGTCAGGATTTCCGGCAAGGCGGCCGGCGTCGTCGAAGGTTTGGTTCCTTTCGATTTCCCTGTGGTCTGGGGCACGATCATCTCCGATCAGGTCAAGGCAGGCTGTGCCATTTTAGCCCAGATTCAACCCTTGCGCAGCCTGTTTCCTTCGGTAGAACTGGATAGCCGTTCAGTCGATCTCTTGTCCGCGTAACTGGGCCACCTCGAAACAGTCCTTGTCGCCGCGGCCGGAGAAGCACACCACCACCACGTCTTGCTTGGCCCGCCGCTTGGCTTGCCGCATCGCCTCGACGATCGCGTGGGACGTCTCCAGTGCTGGTAAAATGCCTTCGAGACGGGAGCACAAGTCAAATCCCTGGAGCGCTTCGTCGTCGCCGACGCTGGTGTACTGGACACGGCCGGTGTCCCGCCAGTGGCTGTGCTCCGGGCCAACGCCGGGGTAGTCCAGGCCGGCGGAAATGGAGTGCACTGGGGCCGTCTGGCCGTCGGCGTCTTGCAGCACGTAACTGTAGCTGCCGTGCAAAACGCCTGGCTTGCCATGACTGAGCGTAGCGGCATGCTGTCCTTCCACAGCACTTCGCCCACCGGCCTCGACACCGACGAGCTCCACCTCCCGGTCGCCGACGAACGGATAGAACATGCCCGCCGAATTGCTGCCGCCGCCGACGCAGGCGATGACGACGTCCGGCAGCCGATGCACTTGCTCCTGGCATTGCTGGCGCGTTTCGGTGCCGATGACCGACTGGAAATCGCGGACCATCATTGGAAACGGGTGCGGTCCGACGACGCTGCCAATGATGTAGTGCGTGTGCTCCACGGTCGCCATCCAGTCGCGCATCGCCTCGTTGATGGCGTCGCGCAGCGTCCGGCTGCCGCTGGTGACCGACACGACCTCCGTACCCAGCGCCCGCATCTTGAAGACGTTGAGCTTCTGCCGGCGTACGTCTTCTTCGCCCATGTAGACCTGGCACTGAAAGCCGAACAGCGCTGCCGCGGTGGCGGTGGCAACGCCGTGCTGCCCCGCGCCGGTCTCGGCAATGACGCGCGGCTTGCCCATGCGCCGCGCCAGCAGCGCCTGGCCGATGCAGTTGTTGATCTTGTGGGCGCCCGTATGGTTCAGGTCTTCGCGCTTGAGGAATATGCGGGCGCCGCCGGCCTCGTGCGTGAGTCGCTCGGCGAAATAGAGCGGCGATGGACGGCCGACGTACTGGCGCAGGTAGTAGTCGAACTGCTTCTGGAACTCGCCATCTTCGCGCGCCGCATCGTAGGCGATCGTCAATTGCTCCAGGGCGTGCATGAGCGTCTCAGGCACGAAACGACCGCCGTAGGGACCGAATCGGCCTTGCACGTCTGGCACTGCAGCCGGCATGGAATTCTCCTGGAGCGATTCACCACCAAGGGACCACTGTCACAAAGAAACATCCATTCAAGCCACGAGTAATAAATCGGATCGGATTTGCCGTGGCCCAGTTTTCCTCTGTGTCCCTTGGGTCTTTGTCGTGAATTCTCTTGTCCTGGCAAGCGCCGCGAACCGGCGTGGTACGAAAAACGCCTGCCGCTTATAATTCTACGCATGCCAGAGCTGCCGGAAGTCGAAACCATCGTGCGCGACCTGCGGCCTCACCTGACCGACCGCCGCATCGAGTCGGTCCGGGCTGGCCGGCGACCGCTGCGCCGGCGCTGGCAAAAGGCCTGGGCAACGCAGCTGCAGGGCAGCGTCATCCTGGACGTGACGCGGCGTGGCAAGTGGATCGTCATGCCGCTGGACTCGGGACATTCGCTGGTCTTCCACATGGGCATGACCGGTCAGCTTCGCGCGATCGCGGCAGCCGAACCACACGATTCGCATACTCACCTGGTCTTCACTTTGGACGACGGCACTAACGAACTTCGCTTCCGCGACATCCGCCGCTTCGGCAGCGTCACGCTGTTTGCCGACCCGGCCGCGCTGGAGGAGTTCTTCACGCAAAGCAGACTCGGACCGGAGCCATTTGACATCGATCCGACGTACTGGAGAACCCGGCTGGCCGCGACGCAGCGCTGTCTCAAGTCGGCGCTCCTGGATCAGCAGCTGGTCGCGGGCGTGGGCAACATCTACGCCGACGAATCGCTGTACGAAGCCCGCCTACCGCCGACGCAGCGGGGAACCGACACACCTCGCGGCGAGGCGGATCGACTACGTCGCGCCGTGGCAGTCGTCCTGCGCCGTGCGATTGACCAGCGCGGTTCCAGCATTCGCAATTACGTTGGCGGCTCGGGACTGAAAGGGCAGTATCAGGAAGAATTCCGCGTCTATGGCCGCACCGGCAAACCGTGCCCGCGCTGCCGAACGGGCATCGAACGCATCCGCCTCGCGGGCCGGTCCACCCATTTTTGTCCGAAGTGTCAGAAAGTCGAGAGCGAAGAGACTAGAGCCAAGAGCCGGAAGCGCTAACCTCTTGGTGATCGGCTCTGGACTCTTGGCTCTCCGCTCTCGACTGCTGGGGACAGCGATATGTCCTACCGGGCCTTCAAGCACCTGCTGGGCGAGACGAGCTTGGAGCGAAAGTGTCGCTTCCTGCTTGGCGCCGGAATCCTCGTGCTGATTGCGGCCAGCTTTTACTGGTACGCCCTGCGCACCGAACGCCTGGCGGAAGACCAGACCATCAACACGGGCCGGTTGCGCGTCAGCCAGATTGTCGCCAAGCAGCACATGAAGGACGAGAAGTGGCGGCTGGCGCTCGCCGAGTACGAACGTCGCACCGAGAAGAACTGGCAGGAAGCGCTCAGCAAGTACGAACCGCACATTATCAAGCCCGGCGCGCTGAAGCCCGAGCACGACCCCGCCGATCGCTTCGAGCGGCAGGTCCTCAACGACTTCCTGGAAGACCCGAACAAGACGGAGGAGACTCGGCACACGAAGGACCCCGACGATCAGCAGTTTTTCGTCTACTATGGCGCCGTTCGCGCCAGCCCGGCGTGCCTGGAGTGCCATCGACAGCTCGCAAAGGAACGCAGAGAGCCCGGCGAAGTGCAGGAAGGCGACCTGATGGCCATCGTCCGCATCCGCATGCGCACCACGGCCATTGAAGACGCCGTACACATCAACCGTGCCGTGCTCATCTCCACGGCCCTGGTGACAGCATTGCTCATCATGACCGGCAGCTGGCTCATCGTCCGCTACGTCGTCGTCAAGCCGGTCAAGCACCTCAAGGCGGTCAGCGACGCCATCTCGGCTGGCGAACTCAACGTCCGCAGCGAGATCCAGACCGGCGATGAGTTCGAGGACCTTAGCCACGCGTTCAACCGCATGCTGCGCAACTTGGTTTCGATGCAGGACCGCCTGCGCAAAGTCAACGCCGATCTCGACCGCAAGGTGGACGAGCTGGCTCGTGCCAACATGGCGCTCTACGAGTCCAATCGTCTCAAGAGCGACTTCCTGGCGACCATGAGCCACGAGCTGCGGACGCCGATGAACAGCATCCTGGGCTTCAGCGAGGTCCTGCTTTCGAGCGGCCAGCTGAATGAGAAGCAGCAGCGCTGGGTGCAGAATATCCAATCCAGCGGTGAACGGCTGCTGAACCTCATCAACGACATCCTGGATCTCGCCAAGATCGAGGCCGGCAAGATGGAAGTCCGTCCGGAAGACCTGCGCATCGCCGACGTGTGCGAAGGTCAGCTGAACATGTTCCGACCGCTGGCGCAGAAGAAAAACATCGACATGCGCAGCCAGGTCGATGTTAGCCTGCCGATGCTGAAGCAGGATCCGGTCAAATTGCAGCAGATCCTCTCGAACCTGCTGTCCAACGCCATCAAGTTCACGCCGGAGGGAGGCCGGGTGCTGCTCAAGGCGGAGACCGAACCTCGCCACGTCGTGCTGACCGTCACCGACACGGGTGTCGGCATCGCTCCCGAGGACCAGGAGCTGGTGTTCGAGCGCTTCCGCCAGGCGGGCAACCCGCTGACGCGCGAGCACGCCGGCACCGGCCTGGGCCTGTCAATCGTGCGCGAGCTTTCGAAACTACTGGGTGGCGAAGTGACGTTACGCAGCGAGCTGGGCCGCGGCAGCACGTTTACCGTGCGCTTACCGCTCCAGTTGAACGAGGAGCCTCGACTCGACTTCCTGTATTCGGGACCGTCGATCAAGATGGCGAACAGCACGCCGCAATCGAATGGCGACGATGCGATCATCCATGCCAGCGAACCGGCGCTGCTGCCGATCACGCCTGCACGGGTGATCCCGGACTCCTGATGGGAGAATCGTCGCCGCGAAGTGCCGAACGGTGCTCGCGAAGCTTGTCGAGCAGCCGACCGACTTCTTCCTGTAATTCCTCGGGCAAACCACGCAACGATTCGGTGATACGTACCACGCGCGCGGCCTGGTACTCGGCCAGGGCCTTCTCGCCGGCCGCCGTCATGCGCACGTCCACTTTGCGCTTGTCGCGCGAGTTGATGTGGCAGACGATCATCGGCCGATCGCGATCTTCGAGGGCGCGGATGATGCGCGACATCTGCGCCGGCAGCACGCCGAGGACGCGCTGAATGTCGCCGACGATCATGGTGCCGCGGCCCTGTAGTAGCGACAGCGTCAGGAACTCGATTTCCTTCAGGTCGCCCGCGCGGCGTCGGCGCGGCGGCACCGTCAGGCCGAGTTGCGTCAGGACCTCGAAGACTTCCCGGGCGACCTCTTCAAGCCGGACGCCGGGACCGGTGGCAACCATTGGGACACCCTTCTCGTGCGGCCGATGGCCGGCCCCTGGCGGGGAGTGGGGACGGCACCCAATTCCGTATGCAAATAGGCAATTATGACTATATGGTCACTGACATCGGGGCGTCAATCGAAAACACAGGCAAGAGACGCTGTCTGCGCACGAGCGTGCCGGATATCAGGATCATGCGGCTGGAACGCGCTGACGCGCCACGGACGCCGACGAGCGTGCATCCAACAAACTGGAACTACCGGCGGGCTCGTCCCTTGCGTCGCAGCCACGACTGGCGCGGCGAGAACAGGCGGCGAATGCCAAGGATCAGCAGCAGCGCCGCCAATCCCGCGAGCTGGAACGGCCATAGCTCCAGCAGAGGCGCGTAGACCAGGTTCAATGCGGCCAACCCCGTCAAGAACAGCCAGATGATGGGATGGTCCGCGACCATCGCCGCCAACGCTCGCAGGGTGCGGCCGATCCGACTGCGTCGTCGCAGCACCCGCAGTTCCTCGCGAAGGAACAGGCGATGGGCGGCGAGGAGCGTCAGCCCCGCCTGCCAGTCGCGCACCAGCGCTTCGCGTTGACTGGGCAAGAGCGCCAGGAACGTCTGGAGGATCATCTGTTGCCGAGACAAGGCGACCACCAGGTAGCCCGGTTGTCCGGCCTGGCCGAGGAGCGGGGGAAACCCTTGCAGCAACTGACGAATATTCGTCAGCTGACGCACCATGTCCACGGCATCGGCACGCTTGGTCAGCGGCGCGGTGGCGTTGCCGACAAAATTGCCGACCAGCACCCACGCTCGCAGCAGCTGCCGGGTGCGCGAAATGCGATAATACAGCGCTCGCTTGGTGCTCAGGCCGCGCCGGGCAATTGGGCTGCGGGCTGCTTCGAGGACCGGGTCCGTCGGCTCCGGCGGAGGCGGGGCCGTCGGACTGCTCGTGGTAATCGGCGCTGATTGGACGGACGCAGGAGTCGGTGCGGGCGAGCCTTCGACGGGGGTCGCATCTGCCGGCACGGTCGCCAGGGTGTCGCGCCCGGCCTGCGTCCAGGGGCCGTACAACCACGCGAGCGGGTCCTTGCCCGCGGACACGGGGGCGGGAGGCGATGCCGCGGGCACGGAAGACGGGGACTCAGGTGCTGTAGGAGGAAGCGGGGCCGGCGGCGGGACGGTGGCCTTTGGGGGCGGCGCGACGGCGGCCTTTGCAGCCGGCAACAGCTCACCCAGCAGGGCTGTATCATACGCTTTCTTGGCCTCGGGATCGGTCAGGCACACAAATGCATTCGCCAGGCAGTTTAGTGCCTCGGTAACGACCTCGGGATGGGCCAGCTGATAGCGCTGGAGTGCTTCGTGCCGTTCGTGAACGTGCTTCTCGATGCGCGCAGGGTCCGATTCGCCCGGCGGCAACCCCACCAGCGTGTAGTGGTCGGGGGGCCAGGGTTCGGGCCGAATTTTCAGCCAGGCGCAGATCAGTTCGCGGCTCATGTCTTTGCTTGACGCTCCTGCCTGCGTGGGAATCCTTGTAAGAATGCCAAATCCCTTCGGGAAATGCAAAGCGCCAGCACGACAAGGCAAGCTGGGGTAGCTGAAGCCGCCTCGCCCACTTTCGCTGCATTGCCAGGTCTGCGTTGCCCGGCCGCCCTGCCATCTTGTCGGCTTGTCATTTCCCGGCCGGTTCTGCTACAACCCGGCGGCCTCTTGGAAATACGCTCATATGGACCCGCTGGCGCCGGGAAATCATACGCAATGAAAAACTTTCTCCGAGCCCTTCGCCACGCCTGGCCGTATCGCCGCCGGCTGATGATGTCGATCATCTGCGCCACGCTTGCGGCGGTCTTCTGGAGCTTGAATTTCACCGCTATCTATCCGGTCCTGAAGATCCTGGGGAGCGAGGATACGCCGCAGGAGTGGATCGAGGGGCGTATTCACGAGACGCAGGACCAGCTCGACAAGTGGCGAGGCGACCTGGACATCCACGTCAAGGAAGCGAAGCAACTCGACCAGCAAGCCGAGTCGGCGGCACGCGATAAACGCCTGCGCGACGTGACCGCCAGCATGGCCAAGCTGGAAAGCCGCCTGGCCGGAGCTCAAACCGCGCTGTGGCGTTACCAGACCGCCAAACGATACATCGTCCAGTGGCTGCCCGACGATCGTTTCAAGACGCTGGCCTGGGTCATCGGCCTGGTTGTCGCGGCCGTCGCCATCAAGGGCTTCTTCGAGTTCTGGCAGGAATCGCTGGTCGGCAGCGTCGTCAACCTGTCGCTGTACGACTTGCGCAATCGCTTCTATCGCAATGTCATGCACCTGGACGTTCAGGACTTCACCGAACAAGGCACTCACGAGTTGATGGCGCGGTTCACCAATGACATGGAGCTGTTCGGCCAGGGCGCCAAGACGCTATTCGGCAAGGTAATCCAGGAACCACTCAAGGCGCTGGGCTGCGTCGTGGTCGCCATGTGGATCAGCTGGCAGCTGACGCTCATGGTCCTGGTGCTGGTGCCCATCGCCGTCTTCGTTCTGACGAAAGTCGGCCGGGTCATGAAACGGGCAACGCGCCGGCTCCTGGAGCGCATGTCGAACATCTACAAGATCCTCCAGGAGAGCTTCCAGGGCATCCACGTCGTCAAGGCATTCACGATGGAGCCTTATGAACGGCGCCGCTTCCACACCGCGACGCGCGACTACTATCACAAGGCCATGCTGGTCGTGAACATCGACGCGCTGGCCAGCCCGATCATCGAACTGCTCGGCACCGTGACCATCGCGGCCGCCCTGCTTGCCGGTGCGTACCTGGTCCTCGAGCATCGCACGCACTTGTTCGGCATCCGAATGATCGATCAGCCGCTGGAGATGGAAGGCCTGCTCACGCTCTACGGCCTGCTTGCCGCCATCGCCGACCCGGTGCGAAAGCTGTCGAGCGTGTACACCCGGCTCCAGTCCGGCGCCGCCGCCGCGGACCGCATCTACGCTTACCTGGATCGTCGGCCGCGTGTGCAGCCCAACAGCAATTGCGAGCGCCTGGCCCGGCACCAAGCCTCGTTGGAGTTCCGCGAGATCTGCTTCTCCTATGAACCGGGCCGCCCGGTGTTGACGAACGTGACGTTGACCTGCCGGCACGGTGAAATCGTTGCACTCGTCGGCAAGAACGGCTGCGGCAAGACAACGTTGCTCGGCTTGATTCCTCGGCTCTTCGATCCCGACCACGGCTCCATCCTGATCGACGGCCGCGATGTGCGCAACGTCAACCTGCGCAGCCTGCGCCAGCAGATCGGACTGGTAACGCAGAAGACGACGCTGTTCGACGACACGATCCACAACAACATTTCCTACGGCAACCGCCGGGCGAAGCGCGAAGACGTGGAACGCGCTGCCAAGCAAGCACGCATCCATGATGACATCATGAAGCTGGCGCAGGGCTACGACACGCGCGTCGGCGAGGCCGCGTCGAAGCTGTCCGGCGGCCAGCAACAGCGCATCGCCTTTGCTCGCGCCGTGCTGCGCGACCCCAGCATCCTGATCCTGGACGAGTTCACCAGCCAGTTTGATGCGGTCGGCGAGGCCGAAGTGCACGAGTTCCTGCGCGACTTCAAGCAGGGCCGCACCACCTTTGTCATCACGCATCACATGAACACGCTGGAGATCGCCGACCGCATTGTCGTCATGGACGGCGGCCGCATCATCGCCATAGGCAAGCACGAGGAACTTATGCACAGCTGCCAGGTCTATCAGCGACTGAACGACGCCCACATCCTTCGCCGCTGTGCGTGAAGCATCCCAACGCTCGACGAATGCAAGCGGACAGAGAAGAGAGCGGAGAGGCAGCAAATACCGTGCATTGGTCCGCTCCTTCCGCGCGCCGTGGCTTCCTTGTGCTGACCCTCTGTCTGGGCAGTTCAATTCTCTTTTTCTACCGTCTCGCGGACCGTGACCTGTGGAGCAGCCACGAAGCGCGCGCCGCGCAGGATGCGCAGTCCATGCTCCTGGATGGCCGCTGGGGCCTGCCTCGGCTGATCGACGGAAAGCTCGACCTGCAAAAGCCGCCGCTCTACTACTGGCTAGTGGCCGGCGCGGGCGCGGCCCGGGGCGGCACCGTCGATGCGTGGGCGGTCCGGCTGCCCGCGGCACTGTCCGCACTGCTCGGCGTGCTGGCCCTTTATGGCTTCCTGGCCTGCCGCGGTCGCCCCGTGGCTGGCTTCGCTGCCGCGGCCTGCCTGGCGACGATGGGCCACTACACCTGGCTGGCGCGCGTCGGCCGCATTGACATGCCGTTGACACTGACTGTCGGTGTTGCCCTGGGCGCCTTCTACCTGGCCAGAAACCGTACTCGGTCCATCGAACGCATGGGCCTGCAGTTCATTGGATACCTTGCCATCGCGGCCGCGGTCATGCTCAAAGGGCCAATCGGTGTCGTGTTGCCGACGGTGGTGCTTCTTGCTCGTGACCTAGTGGAGCGCTTTTTGAATCGGCGAGCGGGGGGCGTAAGCCCCCTGAGGCTCCGCGACCCTCAGGGGGCTTACGCCCCCCGCTCGCCGAACGCCAACACCCCCCGCTCGCCGAACGCCAACGCCCCACGCTCGCCGAACGCCAACGCCCCCCACTCGCCGAATGCGTTTTTCCGCTCGTCCCTGTGGTGGGGCGTGCCGTTAACGCTGGCGCTGACGGTACCGTGGTTCTGGTGGGCCAACGAGCAGACCGGCGGCGAGTTCTTTCGCGTTTTTCTCTGGAAGCACAACGTCGAACGCGGCTTTAGCTCGGACGATACGGGCGGAATGCACGCACGCCCCTGGTGGCTATACGTCCCCTATCTTGCTGTCGATCTGCTGCCCTGGTCGCTGCTGTTGCCCTTCGCAATCTGGCATTTCATGCGCAAGGCACGCTGGCGTGCGGACGCCGACGCCCGTTTCGGCGGGGTCTGGCTGCTGGGCATTACCGCGCTGCTCTCCTGTCTGAGCTTCAAGCGTCAGGACTACTTGCTGCCCGCCTATCCAGGCGCGGCGTTGCTGATCGGTTGCGCCGTGGAGGATTGGGTGCGCGCTGCGGCACGTCCCCGGCGCCTGGTCGGGGGCCTGGCGGTGATCCTCGTCGGCTGCGTCGCCGGCTGGTGGGGCCACGTCACCTTCGTGCTGCCTCAGCGAGAAGCACTGCGAGAACAGCGCACGTTTGCCGTCGCGATCCGCCAGGTCGTGCCGACTCCGCATCCCGTGATGTTCTTTCGAACCGAGGAGCACGCGCTGTACTTCCACCTGGGACGGCCGATTCACACGTTTCTTGAATGGGAGAACCTGGATGTATGGGCAGGCCGGCCCGGCAATCACTACATTGTCATGCCCCTGGAATGCGCCCGCGTCTGGAGCGAGCACGTTCGCTCGGGTCAGTTGGAAGAGGTGCTGCGCAATACCGATCTCACCGGCGGGCGCCACGAACGGCCCTTGGTCCTGATGCGCACGGTTCCGCACTTTCGACCGGGCGAATCGCCGCTACAATGAACGCCTTGCGAATGCTTGCCGCCGTTTCCGCGGGCCGAGCCCGCGGCTACGGACGTGAGAGCATTCACCGGACAAGTCCAAACCGACGTCGACGTGGTGAACCCCTTTCATGTCCGAACCGCCGGAACTTCCGCCGATTGCGAACGCGGCCCTGAGCTTGGTCTTACCACTGTTCAACGCGGAAGCCTCGGTAAAGGACGTGGTCGCGACGTGGGAAGCCGCCCTTCGGCAGCGCGAGTGCGACTACGAGATCATCCTGGTGGACGACGGCAGCACCGACGCGACCGCCGACCTCGCTAGCGACCTGGCGAAGCAACACGCCCGCGTCCGTGTTCACAACCATCCCAGGCCGCGCGGCATCGGGGCGACGCTCGCCACTGGCATCGCGGCGGCCAGGCATCCACTGCTGTGTTATGTCAGCGGCGATCCTGCGTATGCTCCGGCCGATCTGAAGAAACTCCTGGATCGCATCGATCGCGTCGATCTGGTGTCCGGCTGCCGAACGCACCGCTCGGTGCCTGGAGGACTGCGCTGGCTGGGACGCATCTATCGCCTGGTGGTGCGCATCGTGTTTGGTGTCGCCCTGGAGCCGCTGCCGGGATGGTTGGGCTGGCAGAGTCGCTTCTATCATTGGGTGCTGTTCGCTTGCACCGGTGTGCGCTTACACGACGTGAACTGTCCGTTCAAGCTGTTCCGCCGGTCTGTCTTCCAACGCATTCCGATTCAGTCGGAAGGCGCGTTCGTTCACGCCGAAGTCCTGGCGAAAGCAAACTTCCTCGGCACGCTGATGGACGAAGTTGGCATTACAGGCCCGCCGGACGCATGCGAGGAGCCGCTGGTGCCGCTGCTGAAGGAGATGCGCCGCGTCCTTTCCCACGCCGAGTTCGGCCCCCCGGAAAAACCGGCCAAGCGCAAGGCGACTGCAAAGAAATAATCACCCAAGGAGCTGCCATGAGCGTGTATTTCCCAACCGTGGACGAGTGCGCCCGGCACACGATCTTCCCCGGCGTGCAAATCCACACCTGCGCCAACGAGAAGATGATGATTTCGGTGGTGGACATCGACCCGCACGCGGTCGTCGCGGAGCATCAACACCCACACGAGCAGGTCGGCATGGTGCTGGAAGGCCGCGCGACCTTTTACATCGGCGGCGAAGAGAAGACGCTGCAAGCCGGCGACTTGTACCGCATTCCCGGCAACGTGCGGCACCGGGTCGTGGCGCTGGAAGCGAAGGTGCGGGCCATCGACATCTTCTGCCCGATCCGGGAAGACTACCTGTGAGAACCGAAGAGCCCGATTCTAAGGTGGAAGCCGACTTGGAAATGACGAATGCCGAAGCTCGAATGACGAATCAACGACCAAGCCCCAATGACGAAGTTGCAACGTCATTGCTCTCGTCGCTGAAGGTGAACATTTAACGCTGCCGCACTAGCTAGGCGGCGCGTCGGACCTTTCCCGTGGCTGACGCCACTTGCACGTCGCGCACAAAATCCGTGAGCCGTGCCAGTCCTTCGCGCAGGCGCCCATCTTCCACCGCATAACTGAGCCGAACATACCCCTTGCCGCTTGGCCCAAAGTACTCACCAGGCCAGACAAGCACTTTCTTCGAGTGCAGCAGTCGGTCGGCGAACTCGCGGCCGCTCAGTCCCAGTGTCCAGACGGGCAGCCAGAAGAAGAAGCCGCCGACAGGCAATGACGGTTGCAGTCCGATTGCATGCAAGCGCTCATGCACGTAATGACGACGAGAATCGAATTCCTGGCGGATCGGCTCGAACGTGTCGGCCGGTTGGCGCAGCGCGGTCGCAGCCAGCTGCTGACACAGGGTCGGCACCAGGGCCGCTTGCAGCACCGCTGTCAGCGCGCACGGCCGAATCAAGTGGCGATGCCCCGTCAACCAGCCGACGCGCAGGGAAGCCAGGGCATGGCTCTTGCTCACACTGCCCGCGGTCAACGTCCGGCGTCGGGCCTTTGGCTGTGCTAGAATGCTTGGCAGGGGGTCTTCATAGCTGTAGCGCTGAAACGCTTCGTCGTTGAAGATCAAGACGTCGCGGCGGTCGGCCCACCAGGCGATTTGTTCCAGGTCTTCCGGCGCGAAAACGCCGCCCGTTGGATTGTTGGGGGATGCGAGCACGATGAGCTTGGCGTTGCGCAGCGCGTGCGCCAACGGTTCCAGGCGGAAGCGCGTGCGACCGTCCTGCAGCGAGCTGGGCACCCAGCGGACACGGGCACGGCGCTGGCGCAGGGCAAATCGGTAAAGTGGCGAAGTCGGGTCGAACAGGACTACCTTGTCGTCAGGGTTGAGGAAGGCATCGAGAACCAGGTTGAAGGCGCCGGCGGTGCCCGCCGTGACGAGCACCTCGTCCGGTGAGCCGACCTGCACGGCATGATCCATCTGAACTTTGTCAACGATGGCGCGATGCAGTTCGGGCAGGCCCCAGAGTGGCGGGCAGCCGCGTCGATCCGCCGGCAATTTGGTGCTGGCAGTGGGCATCAGGTCGAAACGCGGAGCGCCCAGCCCCAGGTCGATCGTATCGGGGGCGTGCGGTTCGAGAAAGACGCCCGCACCGCGCAACTCGGCGTGCGGGGCAGCCAGCACGCGATTGCTATAGTAGTGCAGGAACGCACCGCCGCCATCGGTCAGCCGTCGGATGGCCGGTACCAGCCGCGCGATGCCGCTCTGGATGAGGAGCTTGGTCAGGAAAAGCGGGTAAACCACGGCACTGGGCCTCACGATGGAGAGATGGGAAAAATCGGGGTGCGCAGACATGCGGCAGGAACCGAGCGGCCAATTGTACGCAACGCGACCGACCTGTAAAGGCGGATGATGGGAAGGGAACATTGAGTGAACAATGAATGAGGAAGCCCGAATGACGAATCAAGGACCAAGGGGCGAATGGCATTTACTTAAGGCGAGCGGGGCGGGTTAAAGACCCCGGTGTGAGGACAAAAACCGGGCGGGTTCAACCCCCCCCCGCCAGGCGCCAGCCAAACTTA
>JAIEMG010000275.1 GCA_019752375.1 Gemmataceae bacterium
GGTGACAAGGTGACAAGGTGACAAGGTGACAAGGTGACAAGGTGACAAGGTGACAAGGTGACAAGGTGACAAGGTGCCTGAAGTAGTCAGGGCCGTCCAGCGCTAAACTGGACGGCCCACGTTCACCTTGTCACCTTGTCACCTTGTCACCTTGTCATCTTCTCACGCGCTTTTCTTATCCGCCGTCTTCTTGTCGAAGAGCGACTTCTCGCCGCGGACGACTTGCTCGGTCACGCGGAACTTGCCCTTTTGCTCGATGTCGGGCAGCTCGAACATGACCTCGTTCATCACGTCCTCGATGATGCAACGCAGGCCGCGGGCGCCGGTGTCGCGTTCCTTGGCCTTGCGAGCGATCTCGCGGAGGGCCAGGCCGTCGAACTCCAGCTCGGCGCCTTCCATCTCGAACAGCTTCTGGTACTGCTTGACCAGGGCGTTGCGCGGCTCGGTCAGGATCTTCATCAGCGATTCTTCATCGAGCGGGTCAAGCGGTGCGATCACCGGCAAACGGCCGACGAACTCGGGGATCATGCCGAACTCGATCAGGTCGTCGCTGGTCACCTTGCTGAGCAGGTCGCCGAGCCGATGCTCGCGGCCTTCCGGGTTGCTGCCGAAGCCGATGGTTTTGCGGCCGACGCGGCGAGCGATGATGTGGTCGAGGCCGACGAACGTGCCGCCGCAGATGAACAGGATGTTGCTGGTGTCGACCTGAATGTATTGCTGCTCGGGGTGCTTGCGGCCCCCCTGCGGCGGGACATTCGATACCGTGCCTTCGAGCATCTTCAGCAGGGCCTGCTGGACACCTTCGCCGGACACGTCGCGGGTGATGCTGACGTTCTGGCTGGTCTTGGCGATCTTGTCGATTTCATCGACGTAGATGATGCCGCGCTGGGCCGCTTCGATGTCGAAGTCGGCGGCGTGCAGGAGCTTCAAGAGCAGGTTTTCCACGTCCTCGCCGACGTAGCCGGCTTCGGTCAGCGTCGTGGCGTCGCCGATGGCGAACGGCACGTCGAGGACCTTGGCCAGCGTGCGGGCCAGCAGGGTCTTGCCGCTGCCGGTGGGTCCGATGAGGAGGATGTTGCTCTTGTCCACCTCGACCTCGCCGTGGGCGCCGTCGGCCAGGCTGAGGCGCTTGTAGTGGTTGTGCACGGCCACGGAAAGGGATTTCTTGGCCCGCTCCTGGCCGATGACGTAGGCGTCGAGCTTCTCCTTGAGGGAGCGCGGCGACGGGATGTGCGTGAAGAGGGTCTTGGAGACGCCGCGGCGACGTTTCTCCTGATCGATGATCGACTGGCACAGCTCGATGCATTCGCCGCAGATGTACACGTCGCCGGGGCCTTCGACGAGAGGGCCAACGTCGCGGTAGCTCTTACGGCAGAAGCTGCAGTAAGCGTTGCGATTGCGCCCCGTGCTGCCGGTGGGCCGCCGTCCACCGCTGCCCGCGCCGGAGTCTTTGTTCGCCATGCGATCTCCTTGAGTTCTGTGTCGGTCCGAACCGCAAAGGGGTGCGGGATGGGATGTTTGGGATATCTGCGTCAAGGCCGGTCGCTCCGGCCAGTTGCGTCTCCACTTGCTGCTGCCCGATTCTAGCGCCCCTGGCAAGCGCCGGCAAGCAGCTTCGCGCGGATTCAGTCTTTCGGGCGTTCCGGAGCGGGCGTTTCCGGGGGCTCTTCCTTGATCGCAGGGTTGATCGCGGGCAAGGGAGGGATCGTTCCGGGCCGGGTCTGCATCCGCTCGTCCGCGGCCCCGGAGGGCTCGGCCGGCGTCTCCCCGTCCTTGGTGGGCAGGTCCAGCTTCTTGCGAAGGGCCTGGCCCAGCTTGGCCCGAATCTGTTCGTACTCCTCGCGGCCTAACAGGCCCTCTTCATACAATGAGCGATAGTTCGTGAGATCATCCGCGGAGCTGGCCGACGGTCGTTTGAGCCACCGGCCGATCCAGATGATCAGCGCGGCAGCCGCGGTCAATACGACCATGAGGACCAGCACTCCGATCAGGAGCGATTGCGGGACCTCACGGCTGACATGGGTGCTCGCGGCAACGACGACTGCAATCATGGCGCCTCGAACGGGGCGACCCGGAACAGCGATGATTGAGGCGGCGTTACCGAGTCGTCAGCCCCAAGTGCCGCGCTCGTGCTCTATTATGCGCGCGATCCTCCGATGCGCCTAGAATCCGCCGAACTGGCAGGGGACGTTTCGGGGGTCTCATGCGCCAAAGGGCGCACATTGGGTCTGGGCGTTCCGGACGGCACGCGTCGGCACGCCGTGCAAAGAGATTCGCATTCCGCAGCCACAGCGCTTCAAGTACGGATTACCATGACACGCATCTTCACCTTCCTGGCCTATGTCAACGGCGCCGCCCTGATCGCCAGCTACCTCACTGGCGTCGTTTCCAAGCTGCGCGATGCCTCGCAGACCACGGCAGAGCCGACGTACCTGATCCACTTCACGCTCGGCCTGTTCACCGCCATCGGCACGCTGCTGGTGCACTGCCTGATTTTCACCTATTTTCTCGGCACCGGCCGCTGGGTGAAGGAAGTGACCCTGGCCTATCACTTGCCCGACGAGCCATGGCACAAGGAGACGCGCGAGCTGAAGCGCAAGACGTTCCCGCCGGCGCTGTTCGCGATGCTGATCGCCATCGCGACCGCAGCCGCCGGCGCCGGCGCCCAGTTGCGCGAATGGTCCTGGATGGTCCACGGCACCCTGGCCACGCTGACCCTGGTCATCAACCTGTGGGCGTTTCGTGTCGAATACCGCAACGTGGACCGCAATTCCCAGGTGCTCGAAGAGGTGCTGCGCGAGGTGGACCGAATTCGGGCGGAACGCGGCTTGCCGAGCAACGCGGAGGCGCTGGAGCAGGAAGAGCGGGTTTGACAGGCGGGGAAGTGGCAGATCTGTTGCCGTGGACAGGGTGCCGCAATCCGTGAGAGAATCCAACAATGACGGACCCGATCCATCCAGACCCAACTCGAAAGCGCGGGTATCGTTACCAGTTCGCCGCCAAGCATCACGGCGGTGGCACCGCCAAAGACGCCCGGTGGGCGCTGAATGTGAGCCGAGTCGAGGAGTTCACGGTTTTCGATGAAGCGGACGATCACGACATTTTTGACGATGACGGTCGCTGTTACGGCGTGCTTCGCAATGCGGATGGCAACCTGCGCGACCTTGGGACCTGGCAACAGCAGGTGGCCGAGTTTCCTCGCGCGAACGATGGCGTGCCCTGGCACGGATATCCGATTTGGGCGGTGAACGGACTTGCGCCCGCCAACCGGTCTGGTGAAAGAGTACGGCCTGCGAAAAACGTGTTTCAGAAGATGGAGCAGGCCGGACTCATTAGCCGTAGGCAACGGAAGCGCCTGTACAAGGGGGACCATACGTGACAATCTTCCCTCCGATCGGTCCGAGCCAACATGATCTGATCTCGTTTCTTCAGTTTGAGAAATTTGACGTTTCCTGGGCTGGCGCCTCGCTGCGCAAGGACCTATTTTGCTTCGGTTCAGACGATGGCCGTATTCTGTTTGCGGATGTGAATGGAACGGTTCAACCGCAACCACAGCGGGTGACGGTGTCCGAAGAGGCGATCAATGGCGTCGCGTTCGTGCAGCGATGGCTGATGGTTAGCACGCGAAACGAACTCATGCTCTGGACGCTTCCTGTGAAGAATGGGGAGAAATTGATGGGCGCCCCATTCCCAATCGGCGCGCATGGTGTGCTCGCAGCACGTAGCGGCAAGTTCTTCGCACCCCTTGGCCGCGAGGGCGTGATGGTCTGTCGACCAGATGCCGGACGCGAGCAAGCCGTATCAATCAGCACTGGCGCAATGGATGACGCCTATTTCTACCGAATGGCGATCGTCGAGCCTTTCATGGGGCAGGAAGTCATTGCCGTTGCCTTGCGCCGGGGTGGCGTTGCGGCCATGGAATTCAACGGCGAAGACGAACAGCACAAGTTGAGCGCGCTCACGTTCGATGGCTTGGACGTGGTTGATATCTGCCCTCTGAACGTCGAAGCCGCACCTGGTGGAGCAGTGGCGGTAGGACGCGACGGGACGCTGATCTTATTTCGAGACGTACTGAAAGACAGTGAACCAGGCACGGTCAAGTATGAATCCATCAAAGGCGACGTCTACCGCTTGCTGAGCGCTCAGGGTTACCTGTTCATTCTGACAACCGAAGGGCTCTACGTGATCGCTGGGTTGATCGATCGTTTCCTGAACGGTGCCGCAAACAATCCCGTGACGCCCGTGCTGACGGTGCCGATGGAAGCAGTCGAAGCCAATCTTGGTAACGATCAGATTGTCTGGATCGTAATGCCGGATGGCGTGCTGCGCTTCGATGTGGAAGTGTTGAAGCAGATCACACCGACGAATCTCACGCACGGCGAAATGAAGCAAGAGACACCGACACGAAAGAAGCCAACCTGGCACCGGAACGAACTGAATCAGCAATCGACGCTCGTGCCAGCTGGGACTTGAATTCGATGGCCCCACTCATGTTCAGCCTTTCCTACCGCTCGTGAGCCCGACGCGCCAGCAAGGGACGACGTCGTCCCGTGCTGGCGCGTCGGGCTCACGGAGTTTCTCCGGAACATCCTGCAAATCCCTGGGTTACGCCGCGTGGCGTGGAATCTCATGCGATTCTTCAAAAAATCTGTAGTGCCCCGCCCCCGTCTCGTCTCTGTTAGAGATAGAAGTCGCCACCGCCTTTCGGGAGAGTCAGTCTCATGCCAAGCGGACAACTTACTCGGGTCGTCAGTCATCTGCGCCGCCTCGTTGCCGGCGAACCGGCGTGCGAAGTGACCGACGGCCAGTTGCTCGAGCGCTTCGTGAATCTTCACGAGCAATCGGCCTTCGAGGCGTTGCTGCAACGGCACGGGGCGATGGTTCACGGCGTCTGTCGGCGCATCCTTAACGATGCCCACGACGTGGACGATGCCTTTCAGGCCATCTTCCTCATCCTGGTCCGCAAGGGCGGTTCCATTGGACGCAAGGATTCCATCGGCAGCTGGCTCTACCGGGTGGCATTCCACGTGGCGCTGCGGGCCAAGGCACGGGCCGACCGCAGGCGCAGTCAGGAAAGGCAGGTCGAGGACATGGCTTCCGCTTCGGACAGCAGCGAAACCAACTGGTCGGACCTGCGTCCCGTCCTCGATGAGGAACTGAACCGGTTGCCGGAGAAATACCGGGCGCCGATGGTCCTCTGCTACCTGGAAGGCAAGACGCAGGAAGAAGCGGCAGCGCACCTGCGCTGGCCGGCCGGCACTGTTCGCGGCCGGCTGGCACGAGCCCGCGACCTGCTCCGCGAGCGACTCACCCGGCGCGGCCTGGCCCTGTCCGCGGTGAGCCTGTCGGCACTGCTCGAAGCCAATGCGATGGCCGCGGTGCCCGTTCCCCTGTTCGATATTACCCTCAAGTCGGCGGCCGCGGTGGTCGCGGGCAAGGCATCGGGCCTGTCCGCGCCGGTCGCCGCCTTGGTTGAAGGAGGTCTAAACAAGATGTTCCTGACGAAGCTCAAAATTGCCGCTGCCGTGCTCCTGTGCGTCGGCGTCAGCGTCGGCGCCATGGCGCTGACCCGCAACCAGACGGCCCTGGCCGACAAGCAGCCAGTCAAGGCCGACGATCCTGCCAAGAAGCCCGTCGCCGGCAAGCCGGCCGATGGCGACGTCTTCGGCTACAGCGCCGCCTTTGACGAGGAAGTCAAGAAGATCGGCCAGATCAGCCCGGAGGAGTTTGGCAAGCGCTACGGCAGCAAGGCGAAGTACGCGGAGAAGATGACCTGGGACCCGACGACGGCCAAGTTCTACAGCGAGTTCCAGAAGGACCCGAAGACGATTGAACCGAACAAGTCCCCGAAGTTCGGCCGCTACGACTTCCGGATGGACGAGCAGGAACTGGCGAAGTTCAAGGAGAACGGCTTCGTCGTCAGCGAGCGCATGGGCGCCGACAGCTTCGGCGAAGCGTTCTACCGCATCTACATCCGCGACCTGCCGGTTTACGTGTCCGCCGATGCTATCCTGCACGCCTGGCATCGCAGCTACGACGCCATGCTGGAAGAGCTAGAAGAGACTTACCTGGCCGGCTCGCTTGACGAGATCCTGAGCGGCATGGCGGCCGGCATCCCGCAGGCGAAGAAGGAATACGGCGACGGCATCCTGAAGGACAGCCTGAGCGATGCCGACTACTTCATCGCTGTCGCCCGCTCGCTGCTGGCCGGTCAGCAGGTGAAGACGAACCTCGACCAGGAGGCCCGCGTCACCCAGACGCTGAAGTCGTGCGATGCACTCCAGATGGAGAAGTTTGAGCTGTTCGGCCGTGAGCGCGAGATGGATTTCTCCCAGTTCAAGGTTCGCGGCCACTACGAGAACTCGGAGCTCCTGAAGAAGTACTTCAAGTCGATGATGTGGTGCGGTCGGACCGACATGCGGATCGCCGGCGGCAAGGATTACCAGTACGGCGAGTTGTCCGCCGCCCGCGAGTTGGGCTCCGCCCTCGTCCTGCTCGACCTGATCAAGAAGGCCGGCAAGATGCAGCAGTGGCAGCAGTTCGACCAGATGATCCAGACCTTTGTCGGCAAGACCGACTCGGCCACGTTCGCTCACCTGGACGGCGTTTTCACCAAGGCCGGCATCAAGAGCCCCGCCGAGGTGAAGCACCTGACCACGCTCCAGGACGTGCAGAAGGAAATCCTGGCCGGCAACATCGGCATGCAGCACGTCCGCGGCGACATCTACACCGCCCCGCCCTTTGGCCCCGAAAAGGTGCAGTTGCCCCGCTCGTTCACGGTCCTTGGCCAGAAGTTCGTCGTCGACAGCTGGGTGACGGCCAAGGTTGTCTACAGCGACGTGATCTGGGATGAAGAGAAGGTGATGCGTCGCGTCCCGAGCTGCCTCGACGTCGCCTTCGCTGCCCTGGGCAACGACCAGGTGGTGCCCGACCTGGTGGGCCGCATGAACAACACGCAGGGCCGGAAGTTCCGCGACGGCCTGAACTATCAGCACAACCTGGCTGCCGTCCGCAACGTCATCGACGCCCAGGACAAGGCGGTCTGGGACGAGAACCTCTACATGAACTGGCTCGGTACCGTGCGCGAGCTGTCGCAGCCGACGACCGATGCCAAGTACCCCGAGGCGATGCGCAGCCGGGCCTGGGCAATGAAGACGGTCAACACGCAGCTCGCCAGCTGGGCCCAGCTCCGCCACGACACGATCCTCTACGTCAAGCAGTCGTACACCGACCGGGCCGGCTGCTACTACCCCGCCGGCTACGTCGAACCGCTGCCGCACTTCTGGGCTCGCCTGGAGAAGATGGCGAACAAGGCCGGCGACCTGATGGAAAAGACGCCCTATCCCGATCGGATCGTCACCAAGAAGGTCAATGACCGCTTCGAGCAGAAGATCAGCGTGAAGGACCTGCAGAAGAAGCACGCGACGTTCTTCCGCAACTTCGCCAAGCAGGTGGTGACGCTCAAGGAGATCGCGGTCAAGGAGCTGGATCAGAAGCCGTTGACCGCGGTGGAGACGAAGTTCCTCGAAGACGTGATGCAGATCCAGCGCGGCAGCGGCTTCACCCGCTACAACGGCTGGTATCCCAAGCTCTTCTACAAGGGGGACGACGAGTCCGGCAAATGGGACGCCATCGTGGCCGACGTCCACACCGACGTGCCCAATCCACAGATTGGCGATCCGGGCTGCGTGCTGCACCAGGGCGTCGGCAACGTCGACATGATGCTGATCGCCATCGACAACGGCACGGACAAGATGGTCTACGCCGGTCCGGTCATGAGCCACTACGAGTTCGAGATGTCGGGCGTGGCCCGCAAGTCCGACTCCGAATGGCGCAAGGACATCCGCGAGGGCAAGCTGCCGCCGCGGCCGGAATGGACGAAGAGCTACCTGGTCCCCGGCGTGAATCCCAACGCCAAGAACTACTTCCACGAGAACGACCCACGGCGGTAATGCCAAAGGGTAATTCGTAGGGCCGGCCGTGTCGGCCGTCTGGGAGCAACCCAGCGGCCGATGCAGCCGGCCCTTCGGCGTTTGACCGCGCTATCGACGCACCATGGCCGGGGTGGGCCGGACATTCCTGTCCAGCCAGGCCCGCGCTTGCGGAGGAAAACGGGACCGAACTCGGGCGGTTGTGCTGGTGTCCAGAGGGTGGTACGTTAGCCACAAGATTCAGCCAGTCCGCGCCCAAGGGAGTTTGTGATGAGTCTGAAAGACACCGTCCGGCAGAAATTCGAGGATGCCAAGCGTGCGGGCCAGCGGGAAGAGAAGAACTTGCTCTCGGTCATTCTCGGCGACATTTCGACCGCCGAAGCCCGAAGCGGCAAGGAAGTGCCGGACGCAGAGGTCGAGAAGCTGCTTCGCAAGCTGGTGGAAAGCAACACGGAGACGCTCACCCAGTTGAAATCCCATAACCTGGCCGATGACCCGCGGGTTGGAGTGCTGGAACGGGAGGTCGCCTTCCTCAAGTCGATCCTGCCGCGGACGCTGGACGCAGCGGCGATCGTCAAAGCCCTGGAATCGGTGCGTGCCGACATCCTGAACGCAAAGAACGATGGCCAGGCGATGGGAGTGGCCATGAAGAACCTGAAAGCCCAGGACCTCAAGGCGCTGGGCCAGGACGTGTCTGCCGCCGTGCAGACGATTCGTTCTGGAAAATAGGGTAGCAAGATGCTCGACTTGCACTGCCACATCCTGCCGGAGGTCGATGACGGGGCCGCGTCCCTGGCCGAGGCCCTGGCGATGGCCCGGTTCTGCGTGCAAGACGGGATCACCCATATCACCGCCACGCCGCACTGCCATCGCCGCTGCCGGTTGCTGCGGAACGACGTCCTGCCGCACGTCGCTCGGCTGAACGAAGAGCTCGCCAAGGCCGCGGTGCCGTTGGTCATTTTGCCTGGGTCGGAGATCCAAGTCACGGACGTCGCCGAATACCGCCGCGACTTCGAAGCAGGGCTGTACTGCCACCTGGGCGACGGGCGCGCGTACACGCTGCTGGAGTTCAGCTGGAAGGCGGAGATGTATCCTCCCGACGCTCCGGAGCTGGCCGCCTGGCTTTGCGCGCGGGGTATGACGCCCATTGTGGCCCACCCCGAACGGCACCACTATTTCGCCGACGATCCGGCCCGGTTGGCAGCGCTTGTTGCCGAGGGCGCATGGCTCCAGATCACCGTCGATTCGCTGCTCGGCAACCACGGACGGGACCCTGCAACGTCCGCCGAGAGACTGCTGATGGCCTATCCCGAAGCGGTCCTTGCCACCGATGCCCACAACCTGGGGCGCTGTTCCGGTCTGTCGGTGGGCTTCACCTGGGTGACGGAGCGGTTTGGCGTCGAACGGGCCGAGGACCTGCGGTCGCGAGCGAATCGAGTCCTGGCCGCACTCCATTGCCCGTGATCCGCGATTTTCCGTGCGTGCGTGCGGCTGGTGCGCCCCGACGACGCGGAGGACTTCCTTGCCATGGTCGAGCAGCTGGAGGAACTCGAGCGGATGAATGAAGGGGAAGTGACGAGATTGGATTGTCGACTCGGTTGGCCGGTCCGCATCGATCATCCCTTTCAGACCACCTCGGCCGCGCCGGACGGAACTCCCGTTTGCCGTTTATCTGGCTAGCCGCACCCAGCCTCGATGCCCGTGGTGTTCACGGTCTTGTACGACTACCTGAAAAATTGTCTGATGGCCGCCACGTTGGCGGTGGGTATTCGCCGGGGGCCGTAGCAATTGGGGTGTTCGTTGCCCGAACCGGGCTCGAAGCCGTTGGGTTCGTCTATCATCAACTCCTCGACGTGGACATGTTCCTCGACGGAGGAGGGTGGGCCGGACAGTTCTGTCCGGCCGGGACCACGCACGGACAGGAATGTCCGTGCCACTGGAAATGAACGTCGCACGGGTAGTCCAGTTCCGGCGTACTTCCTGATGCCGAGTTCGGCGCTTTCGCCCGAGCGCGCTTGCCCCTTGACGACTCCACCTCGCTTGGGCAACAATAACACAGTCCGTGTTCCCACCTAACTGGCACCCCGCTTCTTCCCTCGGAGGATGGATTATGCGCTGGCTCACGTTGATCGCCCTGGTACTCGTGGTGGCCGCGCCGGCGAGTGCGGCGAGCATTACCGGCCAGTATCTCGAAGCCCGCACCTGCGAAGTCTTCACCGGACCCTGTTTCAGCAATGCCGACACGGGCCTCGTCGGCCGGCATGGCCTGATGGCCTGGAGAATCGATAAGGGCAGCCTGGACAACGTGTCGCTGGACGGCCTGACCGTCGTCGCGGTCGTTGCCGGCAGCGATACCCTGGGCCTGCGCCAGACCGGCGAAGGCAAGGCAATCCTGATCGTGGACAAGAAGGCGAACGACGCCCAAAAGGCAGCCCTGATCCGCCTGGCCAAGCAGCAGGGCGGCGACCTGGTCAAGAACGTCATCTCCGTGCAGAGTGCCGCGATCGTCATGGAATCCTGCGAGTGCAAGGAAGGCGGTTGCGCCCGTCTGGACGCCGGCATCGCCAAGGTCGAGACGCGCTGCATCAACGACAAGCACGACAAGACCTGCGGCAACGAGTGGGCGCTGTACCCACCGCTGGCCAAGAACGTCAAGGACGCCCGCGCCGCCGTGGCGCTGGAGCACACCTTTACCGGCAAGGGCTTCAACGAGACCTGGAAGGATGGCGAACGCCGCGGCGCTTACCTGGGCACGTTTGACGTTCGCTAACGAATCGAGACAAAACGGTCAGCTATCAGCCATCAGCGATCAGCCAAATGAAAAGAGCCACTCCGGCTAATGGCTGATTGCTGCTGGCTGATAGCTCCTTTTATTGGGAGACGCTTCATGAAACGTACCCTCTGCTGCGCCGGGCTGTTGGTGCTGGCACTGGCCGTGCCGGCGCAGGCAGCCGACGCTTCCAAGTGGAGCATCAAGAGCGCGACAGTCGAGCTGCCCAAGGACATTGCCGAGCCGGTCCGCACGCTGCTGAGCGATCGCGCGATCCAGGTCTTCGACGGCGACAACAAGCTCGTGTGCGACCTGTGGTTTCGCAAGCAACTCGCGGCCAAGGCGACGCCGCAGGAAGTCCAGAAAGGCCTGAACTATCGCCATCTGGAGCAGTCCACGGTCGTCGGCGCCGTCCGCTTTGCCCAGCAGTGGACCGACTTCCGCAAGCAGAGCATCAAGGCCGGCACCTACACGCTGCGCATGGGCTTCCAGCCGATGGACGGCGACCACATGGGCACAGCGCCGTACACGGAGTTCTGCCTGCTCGCTCCGGCCGCGGACGACAAGAAGCCCGCGATCCTGGAGGCAAAGGCCCTGCACGAGTTGAGCGCCAAGTCGATCCCCGGCGGCAGCCATCCCGCGGCGATGCTGCTCTTCCCCAACGCCAAGCCGGAAGACGCTCCCAAGTTCGTCAGCAAGGGCAACGGCATCTGGGTGCTGAACTGGAAAGAAGACGTGACGGCGGGGGATCAGAAAACAGTGCTCGGACTTGGATTGACCTTGTTCGGTCACACGTCGGAATGATCGTGGCCTGGGATCCCGTCTCTGACGCACCACGAGCCGCGAGGAAACGTAGCACGACGTTTCTTCGCGGCTCGTATTCAATCCTTGTTGCCAATCAATCGACCGGCGGAGCACCTACGGGCTTCTTGTCCGGTCCCTCCTGCGCGAGGGGGCTGTTCTTCGCATAGCGCAGGAACTGGGTTTCGCTCTTTTCGTCGTAGATCACGCTGGCCACGTCCACGATGCGTGCGCGGATGAAGATGGTGCCCTCCAAGCTGCCTGCGTCGCGGCAGTTGCCGAGGTCCGGCGGCACCGTCTTTTCCACCAGTTTTCCCAGATTCTCGCGCACCACCGAATCCCAGACCGGGGACCGACCGGGGAACGCATTGAAGGCGGCGAACGCCTTGACGGGCTGCCATTTGTCGTCTTCCTTGAATTGCAGCTCGTGCCAGCCAAGGGGCGGATTCTCCTTGGTGCACTTCCACGACCCGTCGCTGGCCAGGATGATCTGCCGTGCGGGATTGGGGCCCACGGTGCCGCTGAGTTGCAGGAGGAGCCCCGCCGGACCGGCTTCGTTCCAGCCCACCACGGCGATCGAGTTCGTCTGTTCGGGACGCAGGTGCGGCGTGACGTTGAAGGAGTGCATGCGTCCCCCCAGCGGCAGGTCGCCACTGGTCCAGGTGCCGCCGTTGATCCAGACGGAACACTTGTCGTCGCACAGCACTTCCAGCGTCGCGTTGGCAAAGTCCTTGGGAACATTGAAGGTCTTGCGAAAATAGGCGTTGCCGCGCGGCGCGTCCTTCGCGGGGTCGCCTTCATTCAGCCAGATCCACTGCGCCGGCGATTCCTTGGGCTGGCGGACGATGGACAAAGTCGGATCGTCGTCCAGCTGAGCGACCGTGCGCGTCTTGATGAACAGGTTGTTCTTCATCGCAATCTGGCTCTTGTCGTCCGGGAGGCCTTCCAGATGCAGACCGAATGCCGATTCGCAGATGGTGTTCGACTCGACGTTCATGCGCACGACGGTCTTCTGGGGCTGCTTGCGATAGAGGAACGCGTCATTGGCGCGGAAGAAGCGGCTGCGCTGGACGTCGAGATTGCCGATCTCGCAGCCGGCTTCCACCGTCAAATGCACGCCGGCTCGGATGGGGCCGTCAAACCGGCAATCGTCGACACGCACGTGCTCCAGCGAGGCGACGGTGGAGCTAAAGCGGCGGAAAACGTCGACGGCAATCCCGACGGCATCGGGACGCGCCGGTTGGAGGACAGCGACACGCTGCAAGGTCAGCGGGCGGCCGCTCTCGCCGGCGCAATTGATGAGCCTGATGCCGGCGCTGACGAACCCTTGAATGCGCACGTCTTCCAGCTTCAGGCCGGGACAACGGCCGAAGATGGTCACTGCGTCGGGAAACTGGTTGGAGCCGTGCTGGGCGAAGATGTGCAAACCCCGAAGGGTCAAACCGTCGCAGTGAGACAGGGAGATGAACTGACTGGCCCTCTGTCCGGAGAGAAGGGAAGGCGGCGGTCGCCAAACAACCGGCTTACCCAGGCTTTTGTCGCCTTCGATGGTCAGGTCTTTCGGCGGCTTCAATGCGGAGGGGCCCAGTTCGAGCGGCAATTCCTCGATGAACTCGTCCGCGAGGACGATCCGATCGCCGGGGCCCGCCTTTTCAATCGCCTGCCGGAGCGTGCGGACTTCTCCCTTGGCGGGATCGCGCGAGACGACGATTTTCTTCCCGCCGTCCTGGGCACGGTTTGTCTTCGGCTTGCCGCTGGTGAACACCATGGCCAGGACGACGACCATGGCAATGAAGATCAGCAGTGCACCGCCGGCGACGATGGCCCAGAAGGCGGGGCGTTTCTTGACGGCATCGACCAGTTGTTTCCCGCGCGGCCTGGCTGGGGCGCGGCTCACGGAGGAGCGGGGCACACCGGCAGGTCTGCCCGCGGCCATGTCGCCCCAGTTTGGCGCAGGCTCATCCCCGCGAGACGCATGGGGCGGCGCAAACGTCCCGTTGCTTGCGGCGGGCGCCGGTGGACGGTGTCCGGACTGTGGCCTTGGCGGCGGTGTTGCCACGCGGCGCGGGTCGGGTGTTGGCTGCGCCGACTGCTGCGGCGGGCGCGGTGCGGCCTGCATCGCTGCGGCAATCTGCTGCTGCGGACGCGGCGCCGGAGTGGCGGCCGGCGCTTGTGCGGGGCGCTGCACCATCGGCGTCGGCGGCGAGATGTTGATGCTGGCCTCGGTCGTTACCGGCATCATGGCGGCTGGGCTGAGCCGTGGCATTTCCGCCTCGGGCGGAGGCGGGATCGGGCGCGTCGTCAGCGGCGCCAGCGCCTCGGCCACCTGGGCCGGCGTCTGATAGCGTTTGAGCTTGTCCTTTTCCATCATCTTGGCGATGACGACGGCGACTTGCTCAGGCACTTCAGGGCGGATGGTGCGGATGGGCTTGGGTTGGCGCGTCTGGTGCCAGATCAGCTTCTGGGCGACCGTGCCTTCGTTGAACGGGGGCTGCCCGGTCAGGCAGAAGTAGAATGTCGCCCCAAGGCTGTAGATGTCGGCCCGGATATCCACGCCGTGGCTGTCCAGCGCCTGCTCCGGCGCGAGATAGTCCGCGGTGCCGAGCACGCTCTCGTCATATTTCTTGGTGAGGATGTCTTCCTCGTCGTGGAAGAACCGCGCCAGGCCCATGTCGAGGACCTTCATGGTGCCGGTGCGATCGACGAGAAGGTTGCCGGGCTTGATGTCGCGATGGACAAGGCCGGCCTCGTGGGCGTGCTGCATGCCGATGGCGGCCTGGCGCACGTAGTGGCATGCACGCAGGACATGCATCGGCCCGGTTTTCTTGATGATTTCCTGCAAGCTGGCGCCATCGACGTACTCCATGACGAGGAAGTGCAGGTTCTCGTCCTGGTCGATGTCATAAGCGCGAACGATGTTTGGATGATCGAGTGCGGCGGCGGCACGAGCTTCGCGATAGAAGCGTTCGAGGCTGGCGGGGTCTTCGGCCTTGGCGGCCGGCAGCACCTTGACGGCCACCCGGCGGCGCATGAATTTATGCTCGCAGAGGTAGACCGAGCCCATGCCGCCCGAGCCGAGCCGTTCGAGCACCTTGTACTTGCCGATGGTAAAGCGGCGCCATTTGCCGAGCAGGAACTGCTCCGCCTGGAAGTGCGTCAACAGGCCATCGCGAACCATGAGGCCGGCAAACTTGCCCGGTTCGTCCGGAAATCCGCCCGACGCGCGCAGCTGCTGCGCGTAAGCGTCGAGACGTTTTTCGTCCACCACGCCGCTTTTTTTCACGAGGTCCAGGAACTCATCAGCCGAAGCGGGCGCGGCCATTGCCACTACCTTTCGGGGAAGCCACCATTCCCCAAGCACGGGCAGCCGGATTCCGTTGCCCTGCCGACCATCCAATGGGCGCGAAAATGCCGCTGGAATTAACGTCTGAGTATATCGCGAGCGCCGTTAAAATCCGCAAGAATTCTCGCGTGTGTGAAACCGATAGAGTGTGCCAGTCACCTACCCACGTTGCAAGCGTTTAGTGAATTTTTTTGGCTCGCCACAAAATTCACTTTCGCGAGCGCCCGAATGCCCACTTCCCGCTTGGGGAGTGAGGCGCGACGTTGCTATCATCGAAGCACGAATCCTTGCGAGGGCTTGCCATGTCCCGGATCGTTCGTGCCGTCTGTCCCCACGATTGCCCCGACACGTGCGGTCTGGTCGTCACCGTTCGGGACGGCAAGGCCGTGGAGCTGCGCGGCGACAAGGAGCATCCATTTACGCAGGGATTCCTCTGCCAAAAGGTAACACGTTATTTGGAGCGCGTCTACCATCCCGACCGCTTGAAATGGCCATTGAAGCGCGTCGGCCCCAAGGGGGAAGGCCGCTTCAGCCGTATTTCCTGGGACGAGGCGCTCGATACCATCACCCGCCGTTTTCGCGAGATCGCAGCCAGTGCCGACGGTCCCCAGGCAATCCTGCCTTACAGCTACGCGGGCACGATGGGCCTGCTGCAAGGTTCGAGCCTGGATCGCCGGTTCTTTCATCGGCTGGGCGCATCCCTGCTGGACCGCACCATCTGCGCGACGGCGGGGAGCGTCGGCTGCAACGTCACCCTCGGCACCCGCGCCGTGCTCGATCCGGAAGCGGTGGTCCACTCGCGCTACATCATCAACTGGGGCTCCAACACCAGTGTGACGAACATGCATCTGTGGACGCTGATGCACCAGGCGCGCAAGGCCGGCGCGCGCATCATCACGATCGATCCCTACCGGTGCAAAACAGCGACACGCAGCGACTGGTGGGTCCCCATCCGTCCTGGCACCGACGCGGCCCTGGCGCTGGGGTTGATGCACATCCTTTGGCGCGACGGCCTCCAGGACGACGATTACTTGGAGCGCTACTGCGCGGGCACGGAGGAGCTGCGCGAACGCGCCCGCAAGGACTATGCCCCGGACAAGGTGGCGAACATCACCGGCATTCCGGTCGCCGACATCGAAAAGCTGGCCCACGAGTACGCCACGACGAGGCCGGCACTCATTCGCCTCAACTACGGCATGCAGCGCCACCGTGGCGGCGGCATGGCGGTGCGGACCATCGTTTGCCTGCCCGCAATCATCGGCGCCTGGCGTCACGTGGGCGGCGGCGCGCTGCTGAGCACCAGCAGGCTCTACCCCTTCAACAACGCCCGGCTCGAACGCCCGGACCTGATCCCGCCCGGCACGCGCACCATCAACATGGTGCAGCTGGCCGAGGCGCTCAACGGCGAGCTGCCGGGCCCTCCGGTTCGTGCGATGTACGTCTACAACTCCAATCCGGCAGCCGTCTGCCCCGATCAGGCGCGCGTGCTCCAAGGACTGAAGCGCGAAGACCTGTTCACCGTCGTCCACGAGCAGTTTGCCACCGACACGGCCGATTACGCCGACATCGTGCTCCCCGCGACGACGCAGCTGGAGCATTTCGACCTCCACGGCAGTTACGGCCATCTCTACGTGCAGACCAACGAACAGGCGATCGCTCCCCTCTTCGAAGCGAAATCAAACAACGACGTCTTTCGTCTGCTGGCACGGCGAATGGGCTTCGAGCCCGAGACCTTCGACGTCACCGACGAGCAGCTGGCAGCCGAAGCACTGGAGAGCGCGCCTTCGGCGCGCGGCTTTCCGCCGCCGCAGGCGTTCCAGGACCTCAGTCTCGATCGACTGCACCGCGAGGGGCCCATCCGGCTGAACGTGCCCGAGAACTACGCGCCGTTTGCCCAGGGCGGTTTCGGCACGCCGTCGGGCAAGTGCGAATTTTACAGTCCGTGGATGCTCCAGCAGGGTATGGATCCGCTGCCGACCTATACGCCGCCGGCCGAAGACCCCCAGACCTGTCCCGAGCTTGCTGCACGCTATCCGCTGCAGATGGTTAGCCCGCCCGCGCCGTCGTTTTTGAATTCGACATTTGTCAACATCGACACGTTACGCAAGGCGGCCGGCGAGCCAACCGTGGAGATCCATCCGGCCGACGCAGCGGCCCGGCGCATCGCCGATGGCCAGCCGGTGCGCGTCTTCAACGATCGCGGCAGCTTTCGCGCCAAGGCGGTCGTGGGCGAGACCGTCAAGGTCGGCGTGTTGGTGACGCAGGGCATCTGGTGGAACAAGTACGCGGCCGATGGCGTCAACTGCAACACAACGACAAGCAGTCGCCTGACTGACCTGGGCGCCGGGGCGACGTTCTTCGATAACTTGGTGGAAGTCGTGGCGGAATAGGCGAGCCGGGAGCGTCAGCGACCGGAGTCCTCTAGCGCTTGCTAAACTGCACGCGGGCCGAATTGATACCTGGCAAGGTGGGCCAGACACTCTTGTCTGGCTAGCCAGACAAGAGTGTCTGGCCCACCGGACACAATCATTCTCTACCGCGTGCAGTATAAACTCCGGTCGCTGACGCTCCCGGCTCGCCAGTGGCGATAACGCGTCTCAACGAGCGACAATCGCAGCGGTCTTGTCCGCCACGCCATCGCTTTGTTTGAGCGGAAAGTTCGTTCGGAATAACGCTCCACGCAAGGGCTCCGACTCGATCTCCAGCTTGGCGTGGTGGTGCTCCAGGATGACCACGACGAACGACAGCCCCAACCCCATGCCGGTCGTGTTGCCTTCGTAGACGGCGTTGTCGCGCTTGGTGGTGAAGTGCGTTTCGATGCAACGGCGGCGTACCTCCTCCGTCATGCCGATGCCGTTGTCCTGCACTTCAAGCACGGCACGGTCGCCCTGGCGGCGAGTGCGCAGCGTCACCGAGCCTTTCCACGCCGCGGCCTCGATCAAGGCCTGGCGGCGGCCGGTCGAATCGAGCCCCTCGGCACGGCGCGCCTGCTCGCGAAGTTGATTTCGCATCTCGAAGGTGGCGTCGCGCGCGTTGAAAACCAGGTTCTCGATCGCCTGCTGCAAGTGCGACAGGTCGCCTTCGATCCACAACGGCTCGGCGTGAGTCGTCAGCGAGAGCGTCAGCTTCCATTTCTCACGGCCGAGGTCTTCCCAGGTGCGATGGATGTCGGCCACCACGGCATTCAGGTCCAGGCGGCTCAGTTCCGATCGGTTCGGGTCGCGTCGCACGGTGCGCAGGATCTGCTGCAGGCGTTCGGTAACGGTGCCGAGCGTTTCGCGGACCTCGCTCAGCATGTGCGACTGATCGTTGGAGAGTCCGTCGGCCTCCAGGCAGCGGCTGAGGAGGTCGTTCGGGCGCACCAGCAGGTTCTTGATGTTGTGCGCATAGCTGCCCGCCATGATGCTGATGCTGGCATAAAGTTGCGACTTGAGCTCCAGCGCCTGGCTTTCCGCATTCTGGGTCGCCAGCCGTTGCTCCAGCAGCGTACGTTCCGTCTCGCGCTGGCGATGCTCCGCTTCCTGGCGGCTGAGCTCGTTCTCCAGCAGCAGCTTCTCGGCGTGCTCGATCTGCTGTTCGGCGCGGATGCGCTGCAGTTCGCGTTCGCGCTCGCGTTTGAGGAATGAGTACACCCAGAAGCCTGCCAGTACGGCAACGGCTGCAGCCAGCCCGCTCACGATCAGGAGGAACGTCTGCCGCTGCTCCTCGTCGTGCTGGCGCTTGTTGTAGGCGTGCAACTGATATTCAACGTACAGTTCGGCCCGATCATCGTGTTCGCCCAGGAGTCGGTACTTCATGAGCCGGCCCTGTCCGGACCCGGTGCCATAATCCCAGACGATGGGCGGCTCCGGCGGGCTGAGCCGATCGGCGAAGCGCACCTCCATGCGATAGATGTTGGGGAACAACGGCAGCTGTTCCTGGTACATGCGCGTGGGGTTGCCCAGCGCGTCCATCTGCTGATAGATCTCCTCGGCCTTGTCGGGATTGCGGGTGGCAAGGTATTCGCGCACGAGGTCGGGCAGGGTCTTGCGGAAGACACGCGCCTCGCTCAGCCATTCGCGCAGATTGTATTCGTCGGCGTCCTGCGACCACTCGACCTTCGCGTGCAGGGCATAAGCAAGCCAGCAGACCAGCACGGCCAGGACAAGGACGGGCGGCGTCAGACCGCGCACGTACTTCCAATCCGACGCGCGCCTAGAAGTCGGCATGCGTCCCTCCCTGATGGGGGGAGTCGGCATACTTGACGCGCAGCGGCTCGCGCACCAGCACCCAGCGCGGCGCATGACCATTGTTCGCCTGACGGCGCCAAACTTCGATGGTGGCCTCCGGCAAGACCCGTCCTCGGTCGATCTTTGGGCGCAAACAGATGACGTACTCGCCGCTGCCGCCCTGCCGGTTGCCGTCGTCGCGGAAATACGGCGTCTCGGCATCCGGAAGTAAGGTGCCTCGCAGCTCGCGTGCCAGGTCGTCGGAGTTGGCGACCAGCCGCGCGGGCCCTTTCGGCTCGCCTGTCGCGCGCCGCCGTGCGCAACCGGCAAACGTGGCTTCCAGCAAGACGCGCACAATCTCCGCATTGAGCAATTCGTCGTCGGTCCCGCTCTCGGCCCGCGCCGGAGAGTGAGCGGGCCCTTCCTTCCACGCCACCGGGTTCTGATGCGTGAAAAAGACCAACGGCACTGGCATGTCCTGAATGTTCCAGGCGATGTCGCGGTCGCGGTAAATGACATTGAACGAGATCGAATCGCCGGTGACCGCCACCATGTCGCGGATCTCGCCGGGTGCGGTGGCCGTCAGTCCGCGCAGGATGCGCCGCGCCGGTTTCTCCATCGCCGGCAGCACGAGGAGATGACGCTGGTCCGGCGCATAGGTCATCTGATCGACGAGGATCTTGATACCACCCGCTTCGGATGGGTTGGGACGGTAATAGCCGCCGACGCTGTACTTGAGCGTGTAGCATGCCACGGAGTTCGCTTCGTACCCGGGCTGGTTCAGCACGCCGCGGAACTGCTTGGACAGGTCGGTGGAGTAGGGATCATCGGCCCATTCGAGGATACGGACGTCCGGAAGCTGCAGGCGAGAGCCGAGCGTCAGGGGCGCGAGGCTGCCAAGCAGGTCGCCGGAGAGGGCCATGGGCACACCGGACAGCGATGGCGCGACGCTGTCGACCGACCAGAGGTTCGGATGCGTCCAGAGAAAATCGCGCACCGCTTCGGCCATCTGATGATTGGCGAAGCAGAAGCGGAAGCTGCGTCCCGGATAGAGAGCCATCAACGGCTGTGCAATCGGCTGGGGTGCGTGGTCATCCTGCAGATAGATCTCGTCCGCGGTCGCGGTGGTCAGCAGGTGCAAGGGCGGCGTCCCTTGCCATTCCATTTGCGCGGCAAGGGCTTCGGAGAGGTCGCGGGCGCGGTCGCTGCTGCCCGCGCCGGTGATCGCCAGCGGCGCGGGCTCCCGACGTGCCAGCTCCTGCACCCATTGTTTGATGCCGACCTCGCTGGTGATCTTGTACCAGCGAAACCACAGCTTTGCGTCGCAGCCCTTGAAACCCAGGGCGATCTCGGGGACTTTGGCGGTCTGTTCGGGAAACGCGTTCTCGTCGACGACTTCGATTTCGGGCCATTCCTGCCGGAGGCGCCGGATGCCTGCGACAAACCGTTCCCAGCTAGCGCCGTTCGTTGCCGCCTGGATGTAAGCAATCTCCTGGTGTCCCCGCGGGACCGGCCGGGGGCGTGCGAGCGAAGGATTGCCGAAGAAACCGAGCGCGCGCAGCATCAAGTAGCCGGTCACGACCAGGCCGGCGAACAGGACGACGAGCACGAATCGAATGCGCCGCATGGAGTTGAATTGTAACACGTTTGTTACCGCGGAGAATGCAGAGGAACGTCGAGAATGGCATCCGAATGAGCGACGCGCGTGACCGCGGCTCAGCGCTCGGCCTGGAGTGAGACGCGCCCGGGAACGGGACTTGCGCTTCCGGTCCCGTCACGTCTCGCAGACGACCCAGTGGATCCCCCATGCCGCCGGCAGAGACTGCGAGTGCAGCGTCGGCAGCAATCGCTTCTGCTCGTCGATTTCAGGGGCCGTCAGGATGCCCAGCGACTGAAGGGGCTCGCGCACCTCGTCGTAGAACATCAGCATGTTCTCGATCATCATCCCATCGGCGCGCCCGGCGACCCAGTCGGCGCGCACGCGGCGATAGCCGGCAAATTCCAGCGTGCGGGCCAGACTGGCGCCCACCGCCGGGGAGATCCGCCGGGCCAGGTAAAGCTGATTGATCGCCGTTGCCCAGACTCGCAGCGGCGCCAGCTCCGGCCGGACCGTACACTCCAGATACGCCAGCTGAGCCAGCGGCGTTCGGAAATCGGGCTCCAGGAACCCCAGCCGGGTGCCTGGCCGCAGCGTCGCACGCAGTTTTCCCAGCACCAGTTCCACCATTGGAACGTGGTGCAGCATGGTCCGTGCGACCACCGCATCCGCACCGTCCAGCCACGAACCCAAGCTTGCCACGTCGGCCAGCACCGGCTCAAAACGAGCCGCGCTAACGCCGTCCAGCGCCGTCCGTGCCTGGTTCAACAGCCCCTCGGTACAATCGACGCCAACGAGCACGCCGCCTTCGCCCAGTCGACGCAGCACGCGCCGACTGAAACGTAGCTGTCCATTCTCTGCGGGCAGATGCCGGAAAGCATCGCTTTTTTGCGGAATTTATGGAAGCGGGCGCAGCTGC
>JAIEMG010000176.1 GCA_019752375.1 Gemmataceae bacterium
AATCCGTCCTACTCACTTGGCCTCCAAGCGAATCGCTACAACCCCAGACCCTTCTTCCGCGCCAGCACGCCTTCGATGCCTTGGGCTTTACCCTGTAGGACGGATTTCCAATCCGTCCAGGCGGCGGCCCAAACGGACGGATTGGAAATCCGTCCTACTCACTTGGCCTCCAAGCGAATCGCTACAACCCCAGACCCTTCTTCCGCGCCAGCACGCCTTCGATCCACCGACGTTCTTCAGTCCCCGCGGGATAGAGGTACGACAGCGACCGGGCCAGGCTCCAGAAGCGAGCATCCTTGCCGACGCCCTCGTCGAGCAGGAAGCGCTTCAGCAACTCGCCCCGGCTGGCGCCGAACAGGATCATCGCCTGGTGGAGCCGGTCGAGCGCGGTGGTGCCAGGCGGCGGCCCCCTCAGCTCGCCCCAGCCGCCTTCGGTGGTTTCGGACTCGTCCAGCTGCTCGAACAGGCTGCGCTGTTGCGGCTTCTTCTTGCGCGTGCCGCTGGTTGGCCCCGATTCCGAGTCCTTGCCGAACAGGTGGCGCGTCCGTTCCGCGACCGAAAGCAACCGGGCCGTCTTGCCGGATACTTCCACCACCGACTCGGAGCGCTCCAGGTGAATGCCCAATCCCTGCGCGATCTTGCGGGCCGCGTCGAATTCCAGGGTGTAGCCGCCCGACGCCGCCGGCTTGCCGCTGCTCTCTTCATTGTCCTCCGCGCTATCGTCTTCCTCTTCCTCGCTCGTTGCGGTCTTGCCGTTGCCGCCGGCCGGCGCCGCCCCGCCGCCGAGGGTCCAGAGCCACATCGCCGTCAGCCGCGCTTCGGGTTCCAAGCCACTGGCATCGGCGTCGCGGAAGATCATCGAGAGGGCCTCCTTCGACACCGCGGCCCAGACGTGTTCCAGGTATTCGCGGAGAAGGACCTGCTGGCCATTGGCTCTTTCGACGCGGGAGTAGCGAGAGAAAATTTCCAGAGCCGGGCCGAGGCAGGCGAAGATGGCGTCGGCGCCGACCACGCCTTCGCTGGCGAGGCGGGGCATCCAATCGTGCATTCGGGGGGATAACTCAGACAGCACGTCACGCCAGTCGCCGACTTCGTCGGAGATGCGAGGGCGGCAGACAACGTGAACAGACGAACCGAGTGCGGCAGAATTTAAGGCACGCTGGCGGTCGGGCCGTTCTGAATCGATGGGCCAAGAAGCTGTTGCGACCCAACCAGCCGTGATCAGGCTGCTGAGCAATGCTTCCCACCCTTCCGTCGTCTTGTTGGCGAACACGACCACGGCGATCGCGCTCGGGCGCGTCACCCGTCGCCAAGCGGCAAACGTTTTCGTCATCTCGCTGGCAAAAAAGTCGCGATTCTTGTTGCGACCGTCCTCCCCATGTACGACATCGTACACGACAATTTCGTCGTCCTTAGGTACAAGCTCAGAGCTATCACCGATGATGGTTGCCGGTAGTGCACGTCTTAACCAGACGAAAAAGAAGTCAGAAAGGTCGGAGTACGGAAAGGCGTCGTAGTAAGGCGGGTCAGTGATCAATGCATCAACGGTGTCATTTGGAAGAACCGGAGTCTGAGCGCTAACCTGTTGCGAACGTCCCTGCGGAATATGCGTCGCATCTACATGCTCGATAAAGCGAGCCACCCACTCTACTTGCCCCATCCAATCACCGCCACGATCCCCGAAGGTGTTTGCCTCGACAAAATCGGTGATCATCGGCATCTTGTTCTGCCCGCCATTTGCTGCCGCAATCGCTTCAACAGTGATACGCCAACGACACAGCGTCATTGCTTGATCGTTCACACGGCCGAGAGCAAATGCGAGTAAGAGCTGAGTGGGCACATCCAGAGGATTGCCTACTCCCCGGATGTGCCTTGCCAGGGTACTCAGAACCAAAAGCTGGCGCGGTGTGTACAGATCAGCGAAAACCTCCATACCGTAGATTCGTTGCGAAAACGCGCGGCCGGCGCCCTTCCCAATGCCTGGGGGAGTTGGTTCATTTGGAACTAACGACAACCCTTCTTGGTGAGCAGTTAAGCGCTTTGATAGTTCGCTCGCAGCTTGTTGAACACTGTCGAAATCGCGTTTCTGAGGAAGGCGGTAGTAACGCCCTTGGCCCGTCGGCGGTGTCATTACTACACAAATAAGGCGCGCGTCCGTAGAACCACCGCGGCGTGCTCTCAGTTGCTTGCGCACGGAGGCGACCGGCGTCGTGTATCCGCACAGGGGGCATGTCGCCGAGCCGCGCTTGACTATGCCCTCGCCGATGGCCTCCGCCCTAGCATCCTGGACGATCTCGAAATCGACGCGCTTGGCGTTAGGCTTCGGTACGATTCTTAATGCCACTGATTTGTTCTTCTTCTTGGCCAGCCAGAACGCTCGCATCAGCGGCACCTCGGCCCCGCAGCCGACCCCCTCGCAGCGGATCGTCCGTGCCCACAGGTACGCAATTGGCGTCGCCCCATCGGGGTCCTTCGGATAGAACTCCGCCAGTTCCTTCTCGGCCTGCTCCTTGATCCACGCGCCCCACTTGCGGACCTCGTCGGCAAGTTTCTGGCCGTACTTGGGGATGTACTCCAGCACCACCTTGTTGAGGAGGACGGCGACGGGGTTCAGGTCGCTGGCGAACGCGTCGGCACCGACGCGGAGGGCTTCCAGCGGGATCGAACCGCCGCCGGCGAACGGATCGACGACCAGCGGGCGCGTGCCCGGTTCGCCGCCGAGCGCCTCGTGGGCCGCCTGGGTCAGCGCCCGGCTTGTCTCCAGGTAGGCGGGAACGGTGGAGTTGTCCCAGTTCGCGAAGTCGGCAATGAAGTCGAGCAGGGCGAACCGCAGCAGGTTCTGGTGCGCGGGGTCGGCCGGGTCGAGGAGGTTTCCCTCGTAGGACGGATTTCCAATCCGTCCGGCGTCGGCGGACGGATTGGAAATCCGTCCTACAGAAAGGCGGGCGAACGCTTCCCACCGTGCCCGACTTTCCGGGGAGAGCGATTCCTGAAGCTGCCGTTTTTCGTCGGTGATCTTGTCCGGGTTCACTCGTCCGGCAAATGCGATGAGCTGGCGGGCCGCCGCGTCGCGGAAGGACTGCGGGCAGTGTTCGTCGGCCGGATCGGGCCACAGCGCCGCACAGATGACCGCCCGACACGCCGCCAAGGGCCGCCGCGCCCACCAGATGTGCAGCGTCGAGATGTGCCCGTGCCGGATCGACTTTTCGCGCCGAGCATGGGCGGAGATGCGGGCGATAGGGAGATCGACTTCGATGAGGCGACGAACCACTGTTGCGCCCTCCCTGGCTGCATCCTGGACTGGCGACGCCTCTACCACCGTTGCTGCGGCGGGCAGTTGATAGACAACAGGTTCGGGAATACGATCCACGATGGGCGACCCCGCAACCTCGGTCGGCTGAGGCTCCGACACGCTGTCCCACAAGGTTGCATTCGCAGGAGCGAGGTCTGGATCGGTTACTGGCTCCGTGGGCATCCGCCACGCCTGGACAGCCTGGATCGGCTCGCCGTAGAGCTTGAAGTCGGGGATTGGGATCGGCTCAACACGCTTCAGCGCTTCACAGGTTGGCTTCTTCAATTCCTCTCGCAGTTCCATCAGCAGCCGTCCCAGCACGTTGCGACCGATCAGTGCGCCGTCCTCCTGGGCGAACGCACCCCAGAAGTCGTCTTTTCTCGACTCCTCGACAATCGGCAGGTTTCCCGTGGAGAGCAGCAAGTCGCGGAACGTCACCCAGTTCTGCGCGAGCTTCACGCGCAGGCACCAACGCATTACGCGAGTGCGAACGCTATCCCAGTCCGCGCGCGTCTTGGCGCGGTGGGGCTTGCTCTTCATCTTCGCAGTCATCGGGCTTTTCTGCTGGATGATCAGGCGCTGCACCTCCGGTAGTTGGGGAAAGCGACAAGCTTGGTAAATCGCTTCGGAAGTCAGGATGTCCACCCCGTTGACGCGCAGGGGAAAGCCGGCGGCCATGTTGGACAAGCCACCGAACTCCTCGTTGGTCTTGCAGAAGACCGCCGATTCCCGACGCTTATAGGAACGTGACTCGACTACCGTACTCATCAATTGACCTTCCGTGGAAACAACGGATACCAGGGATCTCCCGCCCACAACGCCAGCGGGCAGTTGTTGGGACAGTTGCGGAACGTCACGAACAGTGACCCGAAGCCCAGCGTGTCAAGTACCATGTTGCCAAGCGGGCGCTGGTATTTGTTCAGGTGCGGACAGACAGACCTGATGTGGAGGCCCTTTTTCAAGAATTCCTGCTCGAGCAGGTGTCGGCCCGTTTCGGAAGAGAAGAATTCGTTCTCGCCCCGATTGCCGGGCGTGCGGAGAATCGGCGAATAGCTCAGGGACTGGACGTAGTCCGTTGTGAGCTTGTCGATGGGCAAGCTAGTTGGCCGCAAAACGTCCGAGACATGAAGGCTGGACTTTCTGTCTTCGATCTCAAGGCATCGCCACCAGGAAATGTCAACCGTCTTACCCGCAGCGGTCGCAGCCTCTTGAATCTTCTGACTCGCATACCACTGACCGCCTCGGTGAAAGGCGACGGTGATGACATGGAGCTTCGACGTCTTAGGAGCGTTGGTCTGAAGCCAGGCGCGGATGTCGTTTAGCACGCGGTTGCCAGTGAAGATGGCGTCGTCCAGGTAGACGAACGCGTTGGGGTTAGTGCCGCAGTCCTTAGTGTGGAAACCGCAGTGCTTGTGGAGAACCTCGTCGAACATCGTCAACATGACATGCTGGCTGTTACCGCCCTGCTGGATGTCCAGAAAAGCCACGTCGCGCCAGAAGGCGCAGGGGTCAGCAGTGGCGAGGTCTTCGTTCTTTACCAGGCTCGCCAGGAACTTCTTCACGGCCGGCTTTGGTATGTATGTCTGCTTCAATACGTGATCCATCTCGGCGAGAATCGGATCGCGTACGGTCTTGTCGAACTGCTTGATCCACCGCTCCACGTGCGCGGCGTCAATCGGCGCGGTAGTTAGAGATCGTGCTGGCGATGGACTCCAAAAGGTCGTCTCGTGTCATCTGTTGGACTCCTGACGGATCGCGGCGGGCGCGATCTGGTAGTGTTCCACCGTGACGACAGGTTTCCAACCGAGTCGTGCTGGGTCTTGGATGGTGTTCAACTCTGGCGTCCCCGCGCAGTTGAAGACCGTGTAGAGCCAGTAGTCCCCCTTCAATCGCTGGGCAGTGCGGTACTCGTTCTCACTCAGCGCAACCACGCCGACGCCGGCGCGGCCTTTCACCTCGATGAACCGGACCTCGATGAATGTCTTGGGATCCTCGGGATGCGGCCGCCGGCTGATCAGGTCGAAGCCCCGGTTCTCGGACTCGACGCTTTCGACGATCCAGCCGCGGGCCTGCTCGTGGCGGATGGCCTCGGCGACGGCGATCCGTTCGATTTCGTCGTCGCGCACCATCGGGGCCAGTTGCGGGCTGGCCCGTTCGGGGTGCGGCAACACCTCGGCACGGCCGATGTGGGTGATGTCGGCGATGGAGCAGTGCCGTTGCAACTCCAACTCGCGCTGGCGGACCTCGCGCCGCGTGTTGAGTTCGTCAAGGTGCTGTTCCGCCTGGGCGATCAGACCGTCCAGGCCGGCCACGGTCTGGCCTTCGATCTGGCGGTTCAGAAACTCGCCGAGCTGTAACTGCTGGCGGTCGATGAGGGCATTCAGGCTGATGTCCACATGCCGTTCGACGCGTTCGACTTCATGCACGCGGGATTTCGAGGACTGGGCGGCCCACGGCTGGAGCGCTCGCTCGTACAGGAACTGCTCGACACTGCGGCGGTCCGGTAGAACCATTTCCTGCGTAGAACGGATTTTCAATCTGTCCCCAGCTCCGGACGGATTGGAAATCCGTCCTACAGGGGCCGGCACGATGTCGTGGAAAATGGTTGGCTCGTGGAGAGCCATTTCGCCGGCAGCGGAGGTCTCGACCACGAAAAGACGGCGGTGAAGAGTGTTGCCACGTCCGTCCTTGATGGATGCGGCAAACACGTCCAGCACGGCTGGCCGCTCGCGGTGAAGATCGAGGAAGACCGCCCCGCGCCGCAGATGATCGTCGACACGGCCGAGGATGTCCGTGCGGACCGCTTCGAATAGTGGATGGCCCGGTGTGACCCATTCCAGGGTGGGGTCAGTCGGGATGACGGCCTTGTCGAAGGCGATCTTGCCGTACTCGCGACCGAGTCGTCCGAACTTGCCTTCCTGGCGGTCGCCAATGGGGATGAGATTGCGCGGCACCTTGCCGACGCGGTACACATGGCTCGTCGCGCCCGTCTGCTTCGGCTGCAGCCCGGACTCCGGGGCCGCTCCCACGAAGAATTGTTCGATGACCTCGGGGACGAGCCGGCGTTCCTTGGCCTCGGCCGACTTGCCGACAATAGCCGAGAGGTTAAGTTCCTTTTTGGCCAGCCCTTCGAGCGCGCTCTCGGTGATCGCGCGGAACCGGTCCGGGCTCACGTCTTTGACGATGCGATCTTGAATCTTGTGCTCGTCGGTCAGGCGGGCATACATGTCCCGAAACAGCTTCTCCAGAAGCGTCGAAGGGAACACCTCGCCGACGACATCGAAAACCTGGTCGGTACCCAGCTCGCGGCGGATCTCCCGCAGGCGGTCGAGCAGCTTCTGCAAGACGCGTCCTTCGCGCGTGTTCTGGGCGACGAAGTTGATGACGAGGCAGTCGTGTTCCTGGCCGTAGCGGTGAATGCGGCCGACGCGCTGCTCCAACCGTACGGGATTCCAGGGGATGTCGTAGTTGATCATCAGCCAGCAGAACTGCAGGTTGATGCCTTCGCCGGCGGCTTCCGTGGCGACTAGGACCTGGGCGGACTCCTTGAACTCGCGTTCGGCGTAGATGCGCGAGCCCGGCGTGTCGCGGTCGCCGATCTTCATGCTTCCGTGGATCTGCGTGAGCGTCAAACCCCATTCGCGAAGCTTGCCGAGCGGACGGTGATCGCGGCCGTCGCCGGCGAGGTAGTCCAGGGTGTCCTTGTGTTCGGTGAAGACGAGCAAGCGCATTTTCGGGTCGTTGAAAAGGCCGTGCTCCGTCAGCACCGCCTTGAGCTTGGCTAACTTGGCCGTAGGACGGATTTCCAATCCGTCCCCCTTCCCCGTAGGACGGATTTCCAATCCGTCCCGGCCGGACGGATTGGAAATCCGTCCTACCACGTCGCGTCCCTCCAGGCCTTTCGCCTGGTCGATCAAGCGGGTGAGCCGGCCGATCTCATCACGCAAGACGGCCGGGTCGGCCGAAAGGACTTCGCCTTCGAGTTGCCCGATGATCCGTTGCTGCTCTTCTTCGGTGAGGTCGTCAAAATCGTCGGGGACACGACGTTCGATCTGCTCCCGACGGTACGCTTCCGGGTCTTCCAGAATCTTCTCACGACGGTCGCGCATCCGCTCCAGGCTGCGGCGGACGGCGTACACCGATGAGGCCATGCGCCGCTGGAGAAGGGCCATCGTGAAGCCAACGGCGCGACCGCGGGCGGATGCATCGCCGGCGGCGGCCATTGACTGGTCTTCGACGTACCGAGTCAGCTCGTCGTAGAAGTCGAGCTCGTCGCCGTCGAGGTCGAAGGCGGCGGTGCGCACCTCGCGCTTGGTGAAGAGCTTGTGGACCTCGCCCGTATCCGGGTGGGGGAAGGTGACCAGGGCCTCCTTGGTCCGCCGCAAGTAGAATGGGGCCTCGTGTTCCCGCATGGCGTGCTGCAGGCTCTTGATGCTGCCATACACGTCGGCGTCAAGCAGGGCGAGGAATCGGCGGAAATGGTCCTGATCGCCCTTGTGGGGCGTCGCGGTCATGAGCAGATAGTGATCGGTCATCCGCGATAGCGATTCACCAAGCCGGTAGGCGAAGGTCTTGCGATCTTCCCCGGGAGCGCTCATCTTGTGGGCCTCGTCCACGATGACGAGGTCCCAGCGGGAGCGGAGCAGGCTCTCGCGAGCGTCCTCGACGATCGAGACCCACGACACCGAGGTGATGACCTGGTCGCGTTCCTGCCAGGGGTTCTGGCCATAGTTGGCCCGCAGCACGTCGCCGCGGATGATGTCGAACTTCTCGCGGAACTTGTCGGCCAGCTCGCGCTGCCACTGGAAGGTCAGGTTCGCGGGCGTCACGATCAACGTGCGCCGGATCAGTCCGCGGGCCTTCAGCTCCTTGAGGAGGAGGCCTGCCATGATCGTCTTGCCAGCGCCAGGGTCGTCGGCGAGGAGAAAGCGGATGCGGGGCAGGCGCAGAAAGTAGTCGTAAACCGCTTCGAGTTGGTGTGGCAGCGGATCGACCCGCGCGATGGAGAGGGAGAAGAACGGGTCGTATTCAGACGCCAGGCCGAGGCGATGCGCCTCGACGCCGAGCCGGAAGAGGCGGGCGTCGCCATCGAAGGGCTCCTGGTCGGCGGAGATCGTCAGTCGCGCGAGTTGATCGGGCGTGAGAACCGGATCATGGGTAAGGCCGGTGTTAAGGCCTCTGCCGATCACTTTCAGTGAATCACCAAGCGCGACGACGGCAAGGACTTCCACCGGCTCGGGTAGGGTTGGTCCGCGGATGATCCTGCCAGGCTGGACAAAATGACTGGGCGTTGAGGACATGGGCAGCGGAACCCGTTGGGTGTAGTAAGGAAACCGAGTAACTGAGTGATGGAGAATCTACCACAGGGGCCAATGGGCCGAAAGGATGGTAGTACCGGAAAGCAACCCGTGAGGTCACCCTTTGCTTCACCAGAAGACCGCGGGGAAACGGGCACAACCGGGGAGCGCCTCCGGGACATCCTCGGTAATTGGCGAAATTACCGCCGGGGCTGAAAAGGGGATGCGCCCGACTGCTGGCGGGAGCTGGAAGAGGTTCCCGGCCATCCGGTCGTTGACCGCCGAGTTCGACCCTGTGTATGGTTCGTGTTGCGTGTCGAGGGACATCCGCGAGGGGCATCCGAGACATCCCAGGTGTATTTGGTAAACCAACCAGGGATGTCCCGGATGTCTCGGTTTCCTCTCGTTGTGGCGCATGCTCTTAATGAAGCGGCGGCGGCGTTCTGCCGCAAATACGGATTCACTGCGCTACTCGATGACGCACTGCATTTCTATCTACTCATTTCAGCGGTCAAGGATCTTGTCGGCGACTTCCCGCTGGCCCGGCGCGTCAAGTTTGCCGTGTGTTTTTCGTGTTGCAGGTGGACTTGACTGACCGTACGTCCGGAGTTCAGACTGAAGGATGGCGGAGCCGCTTCTGGCATCCCGGCGGGGAGTCGGTGTACATGCCAAAGTGGCAGGCGCCACCGTCACCAACGGTGGGTAACGGTGAAGGGGCCGTTGGAGGCGCGGATGGTCACCGTCAACAAACGGCGTTTCGGCCGCACTGAATTCTGAGAGTCTATCCGGAGAGTTTTCCCATGAAATTAGGGGGCCTTGGTGATTCATGCGGGGCCTGAAACCGGATGATCGCCGAAATATCCAGCAGAAAACGCGATTCAGGCGTGATCGCAATTCCAGGATACCCCTAGTTTCAAGCGTTTCTTTGCAGATAGACTCTGAGAACGTAGCCGAAGTTTATCCCTGGCGATGGCAATCGCATCCCCCACCCGGCTGGAAGATATGTACGCCTGACGAGTAGTTTGGCGTCAAGGTAGAGTGAAGGTGGAATTGGGCTTCGACAACCGTCGTCTGCCGAAAAGAAGCAACCCTGCAAGTCCTTGACTTGCAGGGCCCTCAGTGAAAAAGCCGCCTCAGGGATTTGAACCCTGGACCCCAGCTTTACGAAAGCTGTGCTCTACCGCTGAGCTAAGGCGGCGCAAATCGTTTCGGTGTCAGATCAAATCGCGTCCACTGTTCATTGCTTCACCCGCCTGTTGACACCCGTTCTGACACCAGCTAACTTCTCATCCATGAAACTGACCGGCTGTTGTAGCAGCCGGCCAGGAATGCACAGTGACACCGGATTAGTGAGGTCACCATGCCAGAGTCCAATTCTACAGCGCGCGGCATTTCGAGCAAGCCCGCCCGCCTGACACCCGCAGAGGTGTCAGACACCACCCCGAGCAAGCCAGCCAAGCTGTACCCAGACTTCCCGCTCTTCCCCCATGCCACGAAGCGATGGGCGAAGAAGATTCGCGGCACGATGCACTATTTCGGCCCGTGGTCCGATCCCGATGGGGCGCTGAAAAAGTACCTGGACCAGAAGGACGATCTTCACGCTGGACGGAAGGCGCGCCCAGACGTGGCGGCCGTCACAGTGAAGGACGTGGCCAATGCGTTTCTGACCCACAAACAGAACAAGGTGGACGCGGGCGAGCTCTCTCCCGTCACGTGGTTGAAGTACAAGCAGGTGACCGATCTCCTCGTAAAGAAGCTCGGAAAGAACCGGGCAGCGACTGACGTCGGGCCGGACGATTTCACCGCAATAAAGAACGCCATGTCAAAACGGTGGGGAGCCTTGCGAGTCCGCGACTTCATTCAGCACATCCGAAGCGTCTTCAAGCATGCTCTGGAAGCCGACCTCCTGGACCGGCCTACGCGGTTCGGTCCTGGCTTCGCGCGACCCAGCAAGAAGGTGCTTCGCCTGGATCGGGCGCGGAAGGGGCCGAAGCTCTTTACGCCGCCGCAGATTCGCGCCTTGATCCGCAAGGCCGGTCAGCCGCTCAGGGCGATGATCCTACTCGGCATCAACTGCGGGTTCGGCAACAGTGACTGCGGCACGCTGCCGGTGAAGGCGCTGGACCTGGCCGGCGGATGGGTGAACTACCCGCGACCGAAGACAGGGACGCCGAGACGCTGCCCACTGTGGCCGGAAACCGTCGCCGCAATCCGCGATGCCCTGGCCAGCCGCCCGGAGCCAAAGGACGCCGAGAACGCGGGCCTGGCGTTCCTCACGCGCTATGGCCACAGCTGGCACAAGGAGATCGAAGACAGCCCGATCAGCAAGGAGACGACGAAGCTGCTCAAAGCCTTGAAGCTGTATCGCGGGAACGGCCTGAGCTTCTACACGCTGCGACAAGGACGCTTCGTCAAATCTTGCCCTGCGTCAGACAACGGGCCTACCTGCACGCCATAGTCTTCCTTGGGCGAGTGCCGACGCTTTGCCAGATCATCGAGCCCGATATCAGGCAACGCGGGCGATGGGGCTGCTGGCTCGCCCTCGGGCACCGTCACCCGGCCCGAGCAGATCGGGCACATGATGAGCGAGCCGGCCTTGCGGCGGACGATTCCAAGCAGCTTGTTACAGTGAACACATCGGAAGCGGATGCGATCGTCGGCCATTGGGCGTGGGCTCCGGGCTGATGCGGAAGGGAGGCGGGCGCGTGATGCGCCGACCTCCCGTTGTACCTCTGCGGAACGGATGAGGCAGCTTAATTCGACTCTTGATTCGAGTTATTCCGCCGCCGGCACGAACTCCACCGCTTCTTCGCGCCCATCCTTCACCACGGAGAACTTCAACCGGTCGATTTCCTGACCGTCCGCGAAGAGGACGAAGTCATAGTCCCCGTGGTGCCGAACCGGAAACCCGGGCCAGCAGATCGGGAAGCTCTCCAAGCAAATCCGGTCGGGGAAGTCGGCGTCGAACCCCTCGCTCGCGAAGAGGGGGCGCCCGGTTTGAAGGTCGTGGATTTCCCCCACGATCCGGTACCGGCCGATGCCGCCAACGAGCTGGACGAACACCGTGAACGGCGGCGTCTGGGCCGGTAGCGTCGGCACGGTGAATCCCCACCGCACGCCCTTGATGTCCAGCTTTTTCGTCGCCTGGTCGAAGCACACCTCATCGCACAAGAGCACCGCCTTGCACTTCGGCGGCGGCTTCGATTCGAAGCGGTGGTTTGGCACGAGCGAGACTCCAGGGCGCTACGTCGGGGGAAAACGGGTCGAAATTTGACGATCCGTAGCAAGCTGCCAACTGGCAAAAATCGGACGGTTTTCCCCGTCATGGGCGGCCCACGGGACTGACCTCCAGTTTCTTGATCCTTGCTTGAAGCATCTTCTCCCGCTCCAGCGACTCATTCAGACTGCGTTGTAGACTGGCCCCAATGTTCGCCGCATCCGGCCTGGCGGCGAGCCGGGCATCCTCGGCGGCGGTCTCCGCGTGGCATTCATCCAGTAGCCGTTGAATCAAGTCGTCCGTGGCGTCGGGTTCGTCGACCACTGGCGCCGAAGATTGGGCCATGGTCGAATTCTGCCCCCTGGCCGCCATCTCGGCCCGTTCCAGATCGGCCCGCTTCGCCATGAACCCCTTGAGGTCCTTGGACTTCCACTGCCGGCAGTCCTTCTGCAGTTCCGTGCGGTCCTGGGACTTCGCATGGCTCTGGACCCAGCGCATCGCCGCCAGCATGTCCTGATCGTCCTCGCTGGGCTCCAGGGGCGGCGCCGTTTCCAGGTTCTGCCTCAGCCGGGGATCGTCCGCCCCGGTGAAGGGCCTCCCCCGTGGCTTCTTGGGTTGGCCGGAAGCCGGCTCGCCGTCCGCTGGCGCTTCGGTGCTGCTCCGCTGCTGCTCAGTAGCCATTCTGCCCCCTTCTGCTCCGTTGGCTTCTCATCCAGCTCCCATCCTACCGACCTGGCAGCCCTGGGTTCAAGCAAAGCCCGAACGCTCCCAAATCCGTTCCAAATCACTCCTTAACGCCCGCTAAGTGACACGTAACCGCCGTTAGCTAGCACCTACAGATGGGCCGGGGCCGGTTCAGACTCTCGAGTTTTCGGGCCGTTCGGGACGTCTGGTACTGTTTCCAGGGCGGCTTTTGGGATGGGAGAGGCGAGCGGAGGGGCGGGCGGGGATAACCACGGGGTCTTTTCGCAGGGCAGTTTCCCGGCCAGACTCCTTACGGGAGAGGCAAGGACGGGCGGGAGCCGCGCCTGGGGAAGGGAGAAGGAAACCTGCGCCCTGAGGCTTGTTCTCCTCGGAGGATGGAATGAAAGGCAGGGTTAACGGTCTTCCTGAGGGGTAGGTGCGGCGACGGCGCGCAAAAAAGCCCCAGGTGGTGAGCCTGGGGCTAGTCGCCGGCTGCGTCTACAGGCGCCTGGGTCACGTCATCGACGCTGATGGGGTAGTCTTGCGAAATCCATTCGCCAGGCGGGTCGCCCGACCTACGGATTCGAGATTCCACCTGAAAGGTTCCGGGGCTGTTGAAGGCGATTCCAGGCAAAACGAGAACAAACCGTCGAGTCCCTTTGTCGAAGGTGAACTGGCCTTCGGACACAACGTCCACCTTGTCGCCAGGCGAGAACTTGAAAACAAACTGAAAGTCCCATTCCTGGGTGGGAACATCGTCTTGCGATCTCCGCCAAGCCGCCGTCACTCGAAGCGGAACCGTGAGCGCACCGGTCGGTGGCGGCGGCTGGCCTTTCTTCGTCTTGTGAATTTGAAATGCGTCGATGACGCGATAGAAGCTGACCAGGCCCGAAAGCTTGTCTTCCGACCCAGATTCGGAACAGATGATGTACAGAGGCCTAGGCATAAACGCGCGGTTCCCGCAATTCCTTGACCGTAACTCCAGAACTCGATGCGTTGTGACCGGGCATTGAGAAAATGTGAGCCAACTCCATCACCGTGGCCACCACGTCGCCCGGCGAATCCAAAATCACCGGATCGCGCAGCTGGTTGTCCGAATCGCCATCGAAGACAATGACAACGTACTCGCCATCCGGATCGTGCTCCGGATACCAGCCAACGTCGATGATGACCCCATTATCCAGCACTACTTGGAGCATGTCCTGTGTCAGCATGTCGATCTCGACAGGCTGGTAAATCTCTCCAGAGACCTTAGCTCTCTCAATGTTGATTTTCATGCCGGCAGTCCCTTTTGGCGAAGTTCACTTCGCGTAATCGGCCTTCCGTGAACGGCTCCCCCTGATGCCCACTCAACGTAAACCCAGGTCGTTTCCTCACCCGCGCTTGCCCCCACGACAAACCCGCACTCCATGCAATAGCGACGAATCTTCCCTCTGGTCGGGAGTTGAATTCCGTCGTCGATGCAGCGCATGTCCAGGGCCTCGATGTCTGGCGGAAGCAGGCCCCGGGCGTACTTCGCATGTTGCTGAGGCTCGCCCGTTTGCGCGACCACGTCCTCCCAATCTCGGCTGGCCGCCGGCGGCGCATGCTTGTGACGCGGGTCCCAGCGGCGGACGATCCATTCGCCAGGGGCGGGCGCAGCCACGGTAAATCACACCAGGTTCGTTTTTGTTCATCGGCCAGGACGCTCAGCGTACTTCGCTGTATCAGGCGCAGCAAACGAAATCTAGACGGGGAGGAACCGCGCATATCCATCTTAGCATGGCAGGCCAACCCCCTCCTTGTGCCTGCTTTTCCAGTCCTACCCACGCTTGGCGACTCTCTGGCTCAGCCGGAGACTGGCATCTCTTCAGCTCAGCCCAAAACCCGAACAGCGAGTTAAGCAGCCTCCCCTGCCCCTGACAAGGCCCCAGGGGTCTGGTTCAAACTGGGCCATGACTCATTTCTCCCTGATCCCGCCAAAACTGAAACAGCACCTTAAATCGCTCCCCCCCTGCCTTCCGACCCCCCACGGGTCTGGTTCAATCCTGGCCGGCGACCCCGGTTCCCGATCCGGGTTCCCCCTCCTGCCTGGCGCCTGCCCTGCCTTCTGCCTGTCGTCTGTCCCCCCTCGTTTGACTCCGTCTCAGACCCCCTGGCATGCTCCGACCCGTCGCTGATCGGCCGAACGGTTCGGACCGGACGCGACGCGAGAGGGACGGACCATGACGACGACGCTGGCGAGAGAGCTGGGACCGACGCAAGCCGACTGGGACCGGGCTTCCCGGGCGCAGCCGACCTACTGGGGTGCATGCGTGGAGCTATGCGGCCGTTGGTGGTGGCTGTGCCACGACGAAGACGGCTACGTCTGCCTGTACCCGGAAGACGAAGACGGCGCACCGGGCATCCGCATGGCCTGCGACAGCCGGGAGGAGTTGGAAGGGTACGTGGCCGAAGCCGGCCTGACGGGCGCGGTGAAGGTGGTGCAGTACCAGTGAGCTGCGGTCCCTTGTGCTGCCCCTGTCACCGGACGGGGGCGCCGCAAGCGACCGGGCTGTCCGGGCGCATGAAGTGGGGCAGCGACGCGCCAACGTCCTGCCCCGTGGCAACCCCCTGTATGGGAGAGGGTCACAATGGATCGTTCTACCACCGCAGCCGCCGAACGCAACGCCGAACTCGCCCGCCTGATCGCCGAGCAGCGCGAGGACATGAAGGCCCAGGAGCACGGCTACACGTTCTTCCCGCACGCTGGCGTGCAGCTCACCGACAACACGGTTCCCGCCGACATGGAAACGCTGGTCGAAGGCAGCGGGCTTCCCGGCAACCTGCGCTTCGTCACCCTGGAACGACTGCGCGGGCGCTCCTTCGAAGCCATCGCACGGGATGAGCGGTTGCGGAAGCCGAACGGCGAGCGCCTGACACGGCAGCGCGTCCATCAGCTGGAACTGGTCGCGATGCAGCGGCTGAACGTGGGGTATCGGTCGGCGGACCAGTGGTTGACGGAAACCGGCATCGAGCAGGCGGCCTGGATGCGGGCGCGTGGCCGAGTGTGTGAGTCGATGCGGTTGCGGGCCATTTGACGGCTGGGCGATGTTGTCATGCCCCAACGTGCAAATTTGCACGTTGGGGCTTCACCTGGGCCGGGCGTTTCCGGCCTTCACCTCTGGGAGCAAACCATGAACGCACTGACTGTCGGCCAACGTGTCACCCTGTTGAAGATTGACGACATGATGGCCATGTGCCACCGTTACCAGCTGGAGATTCGGTCCGTGGTGGAACCGCAACCGGCCGGCTACGAGGGCCGCCACCAACGCGTGGCCACCGTCCGGCAGAAGGGCAAGCGCAAGGAGTTCTTCCTGGACCTCGGCGCCGACGACATCCTGCTCGGCGGCTGGGACGTGCCGTTCCACACGGACACCGAAGGCAGCGGCGTGATGGCCGGCAATGCATGCTTCAACCTCGTCGGCGACCCGAAAGCCATCCACGATTGCATCGAGACGCGCGCGGCGTGGCCGATCAGCGACAGCGCCAAGGCGAAGATTCTCGTCAGCGCCAGCAACCGCACCAAGTGCGACGACAGCGAAGTAGCGCTGCTGTACCCGGAGATCGAAACCGGTCACGCGGTGGTGAACCGGATGAAGTGACGTTGCGACCCGCGGTGATGACCAGGTGCGGACCCTCCGCACCTGGTCTGTCGCCCCGGGCCGGACGGTTCCGGTCTGTCACCCAAGCGGAGGAATGATCCCATGACGCTGAGAGAAAACTCGGACGGAGCGCAGGAGTATCTGCGCGAGCAGTGCGCTGACTTCGTCCCCACCTGGCAGGGCATGCTGTTCGGACCGGGCGCGCGGTCCGTGGCACGACAGCGGAACCTGTTCGACGTGGACGACGCACCGGAGCCCGAACCGCGCCCCGACTGCGAGGGACAGCGCCTCTTCATCGAGTGCGTCCCCCTGGGCTTCGCCAGCGCGTTCGACATGACGCCCGGTGATCAGGTCGTCTTCGACCGCGCCGTGCGCACCATCGTGGACGTGAAGCACGCGGGCGAGCACTGGCCCTACTTCAAATTTGACGGCACGACGTGGGTGAGCTGGCAGCTGTGCGGCTTGCCCGAGTGACGTGAAGCGAGGGGGCGGACGTTTGCACCGTCCGCCCCCTCTTGGTGGACCCGACACCCTTTGCCAGGAGACCGAATCCATGAGCAGCCTATCCGCTCCCCCTGCGCGCGTCCAGCAAGGCGCCGCGCGGAAGACCCGCAAGCCCGCCCGGTTCATCCGCTGGCTGGAACTGCCCGACCCCTCCTGCCAGGGGTGGGGCGCCTGCGAGATCGCCGTGGGCCCCAACGTCACCGCCTACCTGTTCCGCCAGGTGCCTTGCCACCTGGGCGGCGCCTTGATCGGCTACGAACTGGAGAAGCTGACGCCCGCTCTGACCGAGACGGGCGAGAGCTATCACGTCGTGATCGACGTCGGCCCCCACCGCCAGCATTCCTGCGAATGCCTTGGGTTCCTGCGCCACGGCCACTGCAAGCACGTGGACGGAATCATGGCGCTGCGCGTTGCTCCTCGCGCGTCGAAGCACCGCTCCACCACCGACGCGGCACGCAACGACCCGGAAGCCTACTGGCAAGAGATGCAACGCACCGGGATTTGACACCGCAACTCTGTGCCGGCGCCGCGCTGGGTTCTCCGACGCGCCGCCGGCCTTCAAGGAGGTTCACCCATGTCTACCGTTCCGAACGAACCGCTGAGCACCCGGGCCGCAGCGAAGGCCCTCGAAGCCGATCTGCTGGCCGCTGGCTTCCGTGCGGGCCCGCCGCCGTACTGCAAGACGCGCGTCCTTGCCACGGATCGCCTGGCCTGTCGGAAGATGATCTGCGGCAACTGCCGTCACCGTGGCTTGGACCATCGCCCGTTCCACCGGAGCCTGATCTACCGGGCTCTGGCCGTCTGTCGGCGCTGTGGCGCCGCCGAGGAGGTCTAACCATGCAATGCCGCCACTGCAACCAGGCACACGTCACCCGGCCACGGGGCCTGTGCTGGTCCTGTTACTACAAGCCCGGCGTGCGCGGGCTTTACCCGTCCACCAGCAAGTTCGCCCGCCGAGGTGCGGGGCTTGTGTCCCATCGCCACCGGGCGCCGACCAGGGCCACGACAGCAGCGCCAGGGAGTGAAGAGAAGATTGCCGTGATGATGGAACGGCTGGAGCGCGGGGAGTCGCTGTTCCACGAGGATGATCCCCGCGATGTCATCTCACCCGATCCGGCGAATCAACGGCGAATGGTGTTCGAAGCGTTGGAGTCGCCGACCTGGCCGATACGCCCGCATGATGGGAAGGCCGTGCGGGTCGCGGTTCGCTTCTGACCGCGCGGACGGCAATTAAATGGAATGTTGATTCGAGTTTCGCAGTTTCGCCCGCCATCGCTGAGGTTCGGCCCGCCGTTGGGGGGATTGGCTCGGGGCCAGTTCTTCCGCTGGGAAGCGGCGGGATTGAGAGCCCCCTGGGGTTGGCGCCCCAGGGGGCGGTTTTGTTTCCAGCGTGACACCCGAGTCTGACACCCGTTGACACCCGCTAGCGGGGTTTTCTGGGGGCAACTGGTGTCAATAGAAACGAAAAAACCCCTGTTTTCCAGGGGTTTAGAAGGCCTTTCTGTTTTACGAAAGCTGTGCTCTACCGCTGAGCTAAGGCGGCGCCCGGTGCTTTGCCTGGCGCTGACGCGCTTCGGCCGAGCCCCTGGTGATGCTGTGAGGCTGGTTAAAGGCGTGTCCATGACCGAGAGGAATTCTACCGCGCCGGCGGTTTCCAGCAAGCCCGCCTCTGCGAGACTCGACCAGGTCCACCCGCCAGGCCTGCCAGTGCACGCGCATTGAAAATCCCCACGGCCTGGGCGATCACCGGGCGGACTGGGTGAAGTTTTAGGAAAGGTTCGCCATTCAATCGAACTTGGTATCTCTTCGGTCGGATCGCAATTCGACGCAAGAACCAGGGCGCCGATCGGGTTTCCCCTTTCCTTCACGGGCAAGCGTGCCGTCCCACGGCGCTGGTCGCGAAAGTTGCTCGCACGATCGCACAGCAACCGAAGGCCAGGCAGTTCTTCAGGAGGAGCCCAAACCACTTCGTACAGCTCGACTGCCTGTTCCGGCCCAATTACCACCTGCGCGCGTCCGCCGCTCGGCAGGTCGATGCTGACCACAAGGACGGTGCGACCCCAGCCGAGGTTGTCGTCCGGCAAGTCGTCGCGCAGGACGGCGTCAAGGATCTGGCCGGTCGTCTTGTCGCGGAGCTTCATGTCCAGGCGGCGGTTCAACCGCGGTCCTTGCCTTCGTTGCGCAGCGTCTGGCGTACGCGGTCGACGTCGATGTAGCCGCCGTCTTTCACGGCCGTGTAGATCGGCGCCAGGTCGTTCTCGGACTGGGCCAGCAGTTCCACCTCCTTGCCCTCGAAGCGGGCGAGGTGGCCGGGGAACTGCCAGTCCAGGTGCGCGCCGGCCTTGACGCGCATCAGCACGTAGACGCTGGTCAGCATCATCGCCTGCTTGTAGCCCTTGATGCCGAAGACCAGCAGCAGGCCCTCGGTCAGGTGCTGCGGGGTCACGGTGGTCGTGGAGCCCTTGACCACCATGAACTCGTCCGAGATCAGGTCCACGTCGTAGATGCCGTGGGCCGGCGGCTTCAGGATCTTGCCCCAGACGCCCGGCTGACGGAGCGTACCTGTGGAAAAGCTGATTTCCGGCTGCATGGCCACCTCGGATGGAGAGAGCGGATCGCACAGGAACCCGACACGAACGCGTCGACCGGCGTTCGTGTCCGGAACCCTATTTTTTGAACAACGGCGTCAGGTCCAGCACCTTGAGCGCGCCGGCCGTCGCTGGCAGTGTACCGATGCCGACGTGCAGCTTCAATGTCCTCGGCTCGAAGATCATCGTCTGCATCGTGTTGGTCTTGTTGGCGACGGCGTGCAGGCTCTTGTGCACGTCCTCGATGCTGAGCTTGTCCTGCTCGCGCGTCTTGTCCAGCGTGTTCATGCGGTCGATGCTGCGGAACAGGTTCTGCTGGTTCTCGGGCTTGAGCTCCTTGGTGCAGAAGTGATTGGTGCAGGTGCAGATGCCATTCTCCGGCCGGCGCACCACCAGTTCCTTGGGCGTGATCTCGAAGACCGCCGCACCGTCCTTGTCGCAGATGGCCAGGCAGTTGGTCGTGGTTCGCTTCATGGAACGCAGCAGCTTCTCGGCCTCGGCGACGGTCGTGCATTCCTCCAGGATGCGGCGGTAGCACAGCGCGTAGGGCACGCCCTTGGCGTCGAACTTGTCCACGCCTTCCTTGACGGTGTAAATCTCGAGCACGCCCAGCGCCAGGCCGGCGTCGTTCATGCCCGACAGGCAGCCGACCAGGCCGGGGAAGCCGATCGACACGAACGCGTGCTTGTCCTTGGGCCGGTAGACGGTGACCAGGCCGTATTCGTGCGCGTAGCCGAGCGAGGGATAATCGAGATTGCGGCCGAACAGCGGGTTCTTGGTGGCGCTGCGTTCCGCGCCGACGTGCAGGGCACTGCACGCGATCGACTTCTTCAGATCGAACATCGTGTTGCCGACAACCAGCTTCTCGCGGTCGATGCCGGCTTTCACCATCGCTTCCAGCTCCGTGCGATGGTCCGCCGGGAATTGCGGCAACATGCCCGTGCCCGCGCGGTAAAAGACCTGCCAGCCCAGGGGGACCTGAAAGCGATCGAGCAAGGCCCGGGGATAGTCGAGGATCTTGTCCGCCGGCTTGGCGGCCAGGACAGCGGTCTGCTCGCCGATTTCGTCCGGCGTGCCCTCGACGATCAAGACCGGCAAGGTCTTGTCGACGTACTTCAACTTGCCTTTGCCGTGTTCCTTCTCGGGAAAGCGAAACGGCTCGGCAGCGGTGAGGGTTACGGGAAGGAGGAAGAGAACGAGAGCAAGCAACGAACGAGGTCGCGGCATGGCCGATGCACTCCGGTGAGGGTGGCCGATGGAGACGCCTCTATTGTTGCGCCAATGGCGGATTTGGGCAAGACAGGAGTTGGGCGCGACGCCGTCGCTTCCACGGTTCGCGTTCTCCCGGTGCTGGCCAGATCAAACTCTGAGAGAACGACACGTTCGTCCCTGGCCATGAATCGGGCGCGGGCTCGGGCACGGGCACGAACAGGAGCAGAAGTAGGCCGTTTTTCGAGTCCGAGCCCGAGCCCCAGCCCGCGCCCGATTCGTTGTCAGGACGAATCGCCCAACCTCCGCCGCCATCACGCCACGGCCAGCAACACAACAGGGCACCTCGCGAGAAGTGCATTGCGGCCGTGACGAGCGCGAGGCTCGGGAGGGCCCGACGATCGACACGGCCGCCTGCGGCGACGAAGAAATTAAGCCAGGTCAGGGCTTCGGCGGGCGAGAATCCACCGGGGGCGCGATGGGTTCGCCCGGTGCAGGGACGACCGGAGCGGTCTGCGCCGGCGGACACGGCTCCGACACACGTTCCACCTTGCACTTCGGCGTCGGCACCTCTTCCGTGACGATTTCCTTGATGAGCACTTTGCGCGTGCGCGGATGGCCGCACTGGTGGCCGGGATCGCTTCCGCCCTGGCCGCATCCATCCTTGCCGCAGCAACTCCCACAGAACCGACTCCAGATCGAGGTGTGGACGCACTTGGTCGGGCAGTAATCTTCTTCCTTGCAGTCGTAGCGGATGCAGGTGCGTTTCGCGTTTTCGATGACCGGAACGGCTACCTTCTTGCAGGAAGCGTCCGGCAAGCACTCGGTCGCCGGCGGTAGTGCGGGCGGCGGCGGCTTTTGCTGCGCTGGAGCAAAGAGGGTCATTGCCAGGCCGGTAAATGTCGCGAGGGCGAGCGTGGGTATCCGCAGTCGGTTCATTGCGATTCAATCTCCGCAAAACACCACTCGATGGTGCCGAGTGGGATGAATTCGAGGAACGCGGCATCCGCCCAATGGACGCCGCGATTAGAAATGGGTGCAGCTGCTTTCCCAACATAGTTTTTTCAAGCCACTTTGGACCATGTTAATGGCTGATCCGTAAGGACTTTGAGACGCTTGTCTTTCTTAAGGCGTCTTTGAGTTCGCTGCTGA
>JAIEMG010000210.1 GCA_019752375.1 Gemmataceae bacterium
AAGGACAGTGGCGTCCAAGCCGCGGTGCATCGGCACTTCTCCCAGTCGGAGCGAGACGGCGAGGAGCTGCTCCGGCCGGCACCGGTCGCGCAGCCAACGCGCAAGCATGCGATTCCACAAGTGGCTCTGATAAGCCGAGAGCAACAAGATGCGCAGTTCCGGCTGAAGTCGGGCCAGAGCGCCCCGGAAGTCGCCTGGGTGGACGGCCAGGTAGTCCGCCAGGTTGAACGCATCGCCGCGCGGCAGCTGCTGCCGACACGCGGCCCAGTTGCCCCAGTGCTCGCGTAGTATGGTCTTCTCGCGCTTCTGCGACGCGCGGTCGTGCTCGTAGGGGGCGACGAGGGCCAGACGCAGCGCTTCCTCGAATTCGCCCCGCACCAAGGCTCGGCCGACGAACTCGCCATCGGCCACGGAGCCAAAGCGCTGGTCATCGAAATAGTTCGGCACCCCTTCGCGGCGCAATTCGTCCAGGGCTTGCGCAATGCTTGGTAGTGCAGCAGGTTCCACGGCTCGCAGCGCGATCTTGAACCGATTCGCGCGGATGTCCTTGGACGTGTACGGTTCCGTGACCTGGCCGAGGTATTTGACGTGTACCTCTTGATGCGTCAGGTTTCGTTGCGGGCCGTGAAAGATGGTCAAGTATTGAATCGTCCGCGCATGGCGATCCTTGAGTCCGCCGAAGGCCAGGCGGCGCGGCTCGATCTTCCAGCGACGGCGTAGGGCTTGCATCGCATCAGGCGTGGACCAGCCGCGCTTGTCCAGACGATAGAGCGCGAATGGGCCGTGGCCAGTGGCTGCAATATCGGTCAGTTCTTCGACCTGGAAATCCTCGGCAGACTGCTTGACCTTCATGGTTGGGTCGTTGACGCGGCCGAGGGGAACTTAACGGTTCGGCAGGGATAGGAGGAGCGCATAAAAAAGCGAGATCGAGAGACTTAGAAATCGAAACTGTCGCCCACTCAGTTCCAAAATCTGTACGGTCTCTCGATCTCGTCAGTGAGGAGACCTTTACTTTCGGTCTCCAATTAATTAGTAGCACGACCAATGTGAAAAGCAAGTCAGCACCCTGCGAATTTGCGCGCTTTTTTCATCGAGATTTCACCCGATCCTGCCGGTCCGCGGCGGAGGCAACCCATGTCTGCAACTGGTCGAATTCTGCTGCTGCCGATCATGGCCCTGGCAACGACCACCGCACTCCTTGCTCAGGCACCGCAGTCTGCCCCATCAATGGCCGACACGCTTTTCGGCCAGGTTCGCTCGGTCCTTGAAGACGCGATGAACCATCGCTTCACGCAGCCGCCACGGTTCCGCGCGGCATCGCCCGCCGAGTTGCGGCAGCTGGCCGATGCAGAGCTGGAAGCCCAGCTCTACTGGCAGTGTCCTCGATTGGTCGGACCGGAGCGGAAAGATGCCCTGGCGGCCGCGCAGGAAGCGCTAGCAGCTGTCAGCATCGCTCGGCACCGGCCGGCCAGCGACGCGATCTTGTTGCCGGGGCATTTGCCCTGGCTGGCTCAGTGGGTGGAATCGCGTGCACCGTCTGGAATCCCGCCCGCGGCATTTCGCAAGGAGTTCGTCCAGGTGTCGCTGGTTCACGAAGTCGTGCGCATGGTGCTCGAACAGCGTTACGGCCTGGCCCAACGCTGGAAAACCTGCCGCGATGCGGAAGAGTTCCGCGCCCTCCAGGCCGTGGTCGAAGGACGCGCCATGCAAATCACCCGAACCGTTGCGGGCCGCATGGGCTGGGGAACGAGCGTCCCATTGCTGATGGACCGGCTCCAGATGCTCTGCAATGCACGCTCGGATTCGCCATCACCAATCGCGAATGTGCCGCGCCTGGGGGAAATGGAAGAGCAACTCCTCAAGCAACGGCACCTGGCGTGCGTCGCGGGCCTGGGGATGTGGGACGCGCTGGAGGCGCTCAACCTTCAAGATGCGGAGGTGCGCCTCTTCAACGATCCGCCGCGCCGGATGGTGGAGGTGCAAAAGCCGGAACTGATGGCGCAGAAGTACAACCGCTGCCTGGCAGCGGCACTCTTTCGACTGCGCGAGAGCAACTTTCCGCCCAACACGTGGCAAATGAGCCCCGAGCCTTGGACGCCGGACATGGTCCGCCAAGTGGCGCTGCTGCTGAAAGCCGGTGAACGGGCGGAGCAGGTGCTGCAATCGTGGCAGGAAGGGGCGTCGCTGGTCGGGCATCCGACGGGAATGGCCGGCCCGCAGCTCGGCATTGGCGTCGTGCGATTGAACGATGCCGCGGCCGGCCGTTCCTACTTTGGCCTGACCGTGGACCTGCAGCGCAAGCAGGACGAAGTCTTGAATGGGTCGCCGGCGAGCCCGCAACGCGTAGCGAAATCGCGATCGCAGACGGTGCGCCTCGCGGGCATCGACGAGGGCATGCTCAACGAGAAGGAATTCGAGATCCCCGACGCCGGGCAGACGCTCAAGGTGACGACGCTGCTGGTACGGAGCGGTGCGTTAGTGGCTCAATTTACGTGGCGCGATCTCACCGCGGACCCAGAGTGGGCGGCCCGCTTCTTCGCCGGGCTTGTGGCTGACTTGCAGCGTCGTCCCTGATGCGGTCACGTCGCGCGGCGCCGGCGGATTCAAGCGCTCCACCGGCTTGAGGAAGTCCCATTCATCGCGCTCGGCGGTCGGCTCCGTTTGCACCGGTCGCGGCGTCGGAGCTTCTTCCTCGTACGGCGATTTCGGCATCTGCTTCACCACCACGGGCACGTGGGATGCCACCGTGGCCAACTCCCGCGCCAGGCAGCCCAGCGTGTAGCCGTGCGTCGGCGAGCCGAAGTGCCAGCAGCCGTCGACTTCCATGTTCTCCGCGCCGTCCAGCGTGTCGCCGTTCCACCAGAAACCGCCCGCCGCCAGGATGTTCACGATCTGCAGGCAATTCTCCGGCCGATCGTCCGGCACGTTCTTCATCGTGTTGCCGCCCAGGTAGACCAACAGGTCAATCGCGATGTCGTCCTTGGCGGCCGACTGGGCGAGGTTGCGCGCGATGTTCGCGCCGAAGCTAAAGCCGATCAGGACGAAGCGAGCTTCGGGGTCTTCCTCACGGATCTTGTGCAGCTCCTTGTCGAACTGCCAGGTGTGGTACAGCTCGCCGAGGTAGACCTTGTTGAAGCCGAGCGAATTCAGGTAGTCGCGCAGGCCCGACAGGTTGCTCCAGTCGCACGGATCCAGCCCGTTGACGATGAAGACGTACACGTGCGAGCGGCAGGCCAGCGGCAGGTTCTTGCAGGGCTCGATGAGCTCTTCGCCGGGATGATGGACGGGGTTGAAGAACGTCATGCAGCCGGCGGAGCTGCACAGCAGCGCGGCCAGCAGGCACTGAGGCAGCAGTCGTTGCCAACCTCGGGGTGGGGTCATCGCATCCTGCCTTCCCGTTCCTGTCTGCGCCGAGGGCGTCGCCTTCCGTGGTTTGCCCCGTCTCTCGGTTTTGCGCAGTCGCTGGCGAATTGAGAATATTCGTCAGCTTTACTGTTTTCGGCCGGACGGGCGGGGCGACTGCATGCGAAGCGGCCGTCGTCGGGGTTCGGACAGAGCAGGACGGTGGGGAAGTAACGGTAACAAGCACGCTAGCGGCTGGGGCGGTCGGCGGGGTAACATCAAGGACGCAGCCGCTGGCGGCTTAGCACTCAAAGGAGATGCGCATGACCTTGGTACCACCACAATTCTTGCTTCGCCTCGCTCACCCGTGTGTCTACGTGAAGGGCATCCCTCACGAAGAAGACGACCGCTTGCTCGAACTGCCCGAGACGTGCCGCATCGACAACTTTGCCGGCATGACGGAACGGCGCAACTTCGCGGACGTCCGCCTGGCCTGGAACGACATGGGCATTGGCGTGCAGGTGGAAGTGCGCGGCAAGCACCAGTCACCGCAAGGCGACGCCGGCAAACCGCGCGGTTCCGACGGCCTGGCCCTCTGGATCGACACGCGCGACGCCCGCACCAGCCACCGCGCCAGCCGGCACTGCCACCTGTTTTACTTCCTTCCAACCGGCGGCGGTCCCGATCACGACGAGCCGGCGTTCGTGCAGTCGAAGATCAATCGAGCGCTGAACGACGCGCCAATCGCGTCTGCCGGTGCGGTGCCGTTTCAGAGTGCCCACATCAAGGGCGGCTACATCTTGGAAGGATTCTTGCCCGCCGCGGTGCTGAATGGCTTCGATCCGGAACAGAACCCGCGCCTGGGCTTTTACTATGCGGTGCGCGATGCCGAGTTGGGTGAGCAGGTGTTGGGCGTGGGAGCGGACTTCCCTTACTGGGAAGATCCGAGCTTGTGGAGCGTGCTGGAGCTGATGAAGTAAAGAATGAGGTAATCTGCCTCAGAGCCCGCTCTTGACTTTTATGCAAATGTTGCATATTAATCAATAGTTGAATATGAAAGGCGAGCGAAATGTACGTGCAGATCATCTGGGATCTGGACGACGATGAAGATGGCAACGTCCAGCACATCGCTGAGCACGGCGTGACTAAAGAAGAAGTGGCAAGCGTGCTGCAAAACCGGAATAACCCGGTGGAGGAGAGCGATTCCAGCGGCCGCCCGTCAACATTCGGATGGACCCATACAGGGCGGTACATCATTGTGGTTTGGGAACTGGCAAACGAAGATCCGCGGATGGTTTATCCTGTCACTGCCTACGCGGTTCCCGAACCGGGAGCATAGAGCCGTGAAATACAACCCGAAGACAAAGCGGATGGAGCGCACGCCCGAGGAGAAGGCGGCGCACAATGCCATCCACGAGCGATCTCGTAGCAAGCCAACGATCGAGGAGTTACGAGCCAGCGGCGAGTTGAGCGGTGAGTCGGTACCGATGGGAGTGTATCTTGCGATTCAGGAACTGCTCTTCGCAATCAGGCAAGAGCGCGAGAAGGCCGGCATCACCTTGACCGATGTTGCCCGGAAGGCGGGCGTGGACAATGCCACCGTGAGCCGGCTGGAGAACGGCAAACAGCCCAATCCGACAATGGCGACGTTGCTGCGCTACGCCTTGGCGACTGGCAAGGAGATCCGCTGGCAACTGGTGGATGCGGAGAAGTGACTCGGGAACTGACGTGCGGACCGATCGCGGCAAGCCGCGATCGGTCCGCACAGCGAACCCTACGATTGCTACTTAGCGCCGACGGGAGCCTGCAATTCTTGACGCTTCTTGGCGATCAGTGCCAGCAGCGCCTTCTGCGGGTCGGCGAATTTCTTCAGGCCCTCTTCCATCAGGACCTGTTCCAGCTTGGTCATGTCCACCTTGGCGTCGATTTCCTTCAGGACGTCCGCCGGCGGCAGCTTGTCCACCTGGCGCGTGAAGGTCCGGCCGCTTTGCTCGACGGCATGGTTGGTGGCCGGCGGGTTCGTCTCGATGTCGGAGCCGGCGAACGCGTCGACGTACTTCCACGGCGGATCTTCGGGCTTCTTGGTGCCGGTGCTCGCGAAGATCATTTCCTGCTGCAAGGGCAGCTTCTTGTCGGCCCAGAACTTTTGATTGAGCGCCCAGATCCGCTTGGCGTTGACGATGCCGACCATCCCCTGGGCCGCTGCCGACAGCGTCGGCACGTGATGCTCGGTGTACACGTCCAACCGGCTGACAAAGATGCTGTAGACCGATTTCTGCTTGTCGCGCGAGGCACGCCGCTGAGCGCCGCGCCAGACGGCCTCGCGAGCTGATTCCCACTGTTTCTCGGAGAAGATCAGCGTGACGTTGAGCGTTACGCCTGCGGCACATAGCTCTTCGAGGGCGCCCAGGCCGCCCGGCGTGGCAGGTACCTTGATCATGCGGTTGCGGTGGCCGGCGCTCCACTTCTTGCCCAGCTCGATGTACTGCTTGCTGCGTTCCGCGACCGGCATCGGGTTGGCCAGGTCTTCCAGCAGCGGGTCGAGTTCGAAGCTGACGTAGCCGTTGTTGCCCTTGGTCTCTTCCCACACCGGTAGGAAGACTTCCTGGGCCTGCTTCACCAGCATGTCGGTCAGGCGCCAGGCGACATCGGTGTCGTTGAGGCCTTCGCGGAAGAACTTCGACATCGGCTCGTTGAAGCGGCCGGTCTTGATCAGGTCGGAGATGATAATCGGGTTCGAGGTCGCCCCGGAGGCGCCAAGGGCGCGGTTGCGGACGACTTCGTCGGGATCGACGGAGTCGAGCCAGAGCTTGGTGCCCGAGGCGACCAGCGATTGCAGTGGAGAAGGCATGGCTGAGGTCCTCTTGTCCATCGAGATGGGGAAACGGCTCCCGCAGAGTCAGGAGTCATTGTATGAAGTGTAGCAAATAGAAAGACCCACGGGAAAACCCCGTGGGTCCAATGAAGATTGCGCGAAGTGTGTCGCCGCAAGCGGCGTATTAGTCGACGACGGCGAGGATGTCGTCCTCGGTCATGATGAGCAGCTCGTCGCCGTCCACCGTCACTTCGTTACCGGCGTAGGACGTGAACAGCACACGATCGCCTTCCTTGACCTGGAAGGGGGCACGCTTGCCGTTATCGAGCAGCTTGCCGTCGCCCAGGCTCAGGACCTTGCCCTGCTTGGGTTTTTCCTTGGCTGCGTCAGGCAGCACGATGCCGCCGGCGGTTTTCTCTTCGGCTTCCAGACGCTTCACCACGATCTTGTCATTCAGGGGGACGACCTTCATGCGTCGTTGCTCCTTCCAATTGCTTCGGTTGCGGTCACCAAACCTCCGGTCTGGCCGGAGACTCCATCCCTCTTCTCTATGGCTTCTCTTCGTCCTTGGGCGGCGGCCCGTATGCACGTAACAGCGCTCGGACCACCGTGTACAGGAGCACGTGCTTGCTGACCGGCTTGGGGATCACGCTGTAAGCCCGGGCACGAAACGCCTGGCGCATCAGCCCCTCGCTCGGGTCGGCGGTCACCAGGATGCACGGCATCAGCGCGTTGATCTGGTGTACCAGCTGCAAGGTCTCCAGCCCCGTCAACGTCGGCATGTGCATGTCCAGAAGGGCCAGATGAACCGGCGCCTCCCGCACAATGTCGAGCGCCTCCTCACCGCTGGAAGCCATCCGGGTCTCAAACCCTTCGGGCTCCACGATCGAACGGAGGGTCTCCCTGCAACCCACGTCGTCGTCGGTGATCAGGATCGAATACGGTCGCCTGTATGTTGCCATCATACCGCTCACCTCTTTCGGGCCGTTCCTGTTCGGCGGTTGGCCGTCGGCACCGTGGCGGCAGGAGCGGTGCCTGCCGGGTGCGAAAAGGACGGAGCAAAACCTGTACCGACGCGAAACCTCGGGCGGGATGAACACCTAAACCTTTATCATAACATCACATCGGCATCGACCGAGTTCCTAGCCTTCGGCCATCGCTGCCGCGCAAAGCTGCCATCCTGGTCGCCACTTGCTGCCAGAGTGGCAGGGGAGTCCACCCAACTTGCCCGCATTGGATCGGCGATAGTTTGTCCAAACCGGGCGATCCACGCAACGGCAACCGGTCAGCTGCTCACCTTGTCGGCCAGCGCCAGTCGCTGCCGAATCGGGGGGTGGTCGTAGAAGAGCCACACGAGCACGGGATGCGGATCGGGATCGGACTTGTTCATCCGCGCGAGCTTGGCAAAGGCCGACCGGTACGCACCGGCCATCCGAGTGCGTTCGAGGGCGTAGCGATCGCATTGGACTTCAAAAAAACGGCTCAGGGCATTCTGCGCGGGCGACAGCAGGAGCCCAAAGATCGACAGCACCAGCAGCACCAACGGCAACGCGGCCGGGTCGTCGAACGGCGCGTGAAAGAGAGGCCCGGCACTGGCACGCAGGATCGCGTCCACCAGCCACAGCCCCGCAGCGGTGAGGAAGACGCTGACGACCACCATCTTCGACAAGTGTCTATGAACATGATGGCCCACCTCGTGCGCGAAGACGACTTCGATCTCTTCCGGCGTGAAGCCATCCAGCAGTGTGTCGCCGAGGAGGACGCGGCGCGTGCGTCCCAGCCCTGCCAGCGCGGCATTCGCCTTACGCGTCTCCTCGCTGAGGTGCAGGCGATAGATCCCCTCGACATTCAGGCCCGTGCCCTCGGCAAGCAGACGTAAGCGCTCTAGCAACGGAGCATCGTCGAGGCGCGTAACCTTGTAGAACAGCGGCAGGATCAGCACCGGCAGTATGCGCCCCATGAGAAGCGTGAAGCACAAGAGTGCCGCCGTGCCGATCACCCACCACCACGCGCCGCCGTACCAGAGCAAGGTGTAAAGCCCCAGCACCATCACCAGTCCGAGCGGCCCGCCCAGGAGATAAGCCTTGATGCGTTTCCAGACCCACTTCGCAACCGTCTCATTGCTGAGCTGGTAGCGGTGTTCCAGCACGAAGCCGGACCAGAAATCGAGCGGCAACGTCAACAGCTCGAGCCCCGCCGCATAGACAAAGGCGATGCCAGTCAGCCGCAGCCAGGCGTTGTCGCCGACCAGGCCACGCACGATCCGGTCCACGGCGGGACCAAAGACCAATGCGGCCAGGGTCAAGAACACGACGGTCAGCAGGAGCGACGCAATGCCGACGACGCGTTTCTGTCGCTGGTAACTCTTGATCTCGGGCGACGCGGGTTCCAGGTCAACGGAGGCGGCAAGCGTGGGTTCGGAAGCGGTGGCCATTTTAAATCTCAGTAGGGCAAATATTCAACGCGGTTCAGCCAGTCTGAGGGGTCGGTGGCTCTTGCGATCAGTTCCAGGTCGCGCACAAATTGACCGATGGTCCCGCCCAGTTGATGTCCAAAGGCCAAACCCGCAAACTGCGTTCCCTGCCGCTGCCACTGTTCGGCGAGAGACCGGAATCGAATGTCCTGTGTGAAAATGACGCGGCCAAGCGTGCCGGCACGCCTCAGGATTTCATCGTCGCTCGCTGCATCATGTCCATCCTCAAACGCCGTCAGCACGTCAATTCCCCGGCGTCGCAATTGCGCGACAATAGGGCCGGGCACGTGCTGGCCCATGTAAAGGGCGACAGTCATTTAAAGCAGCCCCTTGGCACGAAGCTTGAGCAAAATCGGCGAGACGCCGGCGCGCGCTCGAGTTTGGGCCAGGTCGTCCACCTCCGCGTGGATCTCTCCGTCAATTTCCTCCTGGTGATCGAAGTAGTACGCCATCGCGGCATGCGCTTCGGCCGGCGTCAGGTACGCGTGTTGCCGGCACATCTCGTCAACTGACCAGCCGTAGGCCAGATAATCCATGACGATCTGGGCCACACGGATCCGAGCATGCTTTTCCAGCCGGGCTGGATCACCGTTTTCCTTCACAATGTGGGGGTATGTAACGCCACTCGTCATTGGCAGATGCTCCAACCCTGAATGTGCTGGTCTGGTCGTGCCATCCACGGAATAATACTCCCTTCAATCCTACCGGACCGCGTGCCGCAAAGGAACCGCGATGCCCATCACTGCTGTTCATGCCGAGCCGATTGCCGGCACCGTCCAACCCGACCTGGCGATCATCAGTTCGCTTGGGGCGCACGTGGTCGGCAACTACGTGCTGGTGCGCATCCGCGACGATGCCGGCCGCGTCGGTCTGGGCGAGGCAAGCGTCACCAGCGTCTGGAGCGGGGAAACGCAGGCCGGGGTCATCGCGCTCATCCAGGAAGAACTCGGGCCGCTCCTCACCGGCGCCGATCCGTTTGACATCGAGTGGATCAGCCGGCAAATGGACCGAAAGGTCTTTGCCAACAGCTTCGCCAAGGGCGCCCTCGAGATGGCGCTCCTCGATCTTCAAGGGCAGACTCTCGGCGTCCCCATGTACAAGCTCCTGGGCGGCAAGGACACAGAGGTCGCGGCGAAAGGCATTCGCTTGAAGTTCGTCATCGGCGCGGTCGAAGCGGAACTGGCGGCTGAGCGAGCGCGGCGCATGGTCGAACGCGGCTGGAAGGCGATCAAGGTGAAGATCGGCCGCCACGAGCATCCGCGCATAGACGTGGAACGACTCAAGGCGGTCCGTGAGGCGATCGGGCCGGACACCTGGTTATCGGTCGATGCCAACGGCGGTTATACGGTGGAGCAGGCCGTCTGGGTGGCGTCGCGGCTGGAAGCGCTGAACGTCGCCCTGTTCGAGCAACCGACGCGGCGCGGCGATCACGTCGGCATGGCCGAGGTGCGTCGCCGCGGCGGCATTCCCATCATGGCGGACGAGAGCATCTTTACGCCCCAGGATGCCCTGGCGGTGATTCGCCACCAGGCCGCCGATGTGTTCAGCCTTTACCCCGGCAAACATGGCGGCGTGCGTCCCACGCAGCAGATTGCCAAGCTCGCCGAGGCGGCGGGCATTCCATGCACCATCGGCAGCAACCTGGAACGCGAGGTGGCCACGGCGGCGATGGCGCACGTCACCGCCTGCACCGCGAATTTGCAGTGCGAGCGCTTTCCAGGCGACCTGATCGGGCCGGTGTATTTCACCCGACCGCTTTCGACGCATGCACTGCGGTACGAGGCGGATCGTCTATGGCCGCCCGAAGCGCCGGGACTGGGTGTGCAGGTTGACTAGTCTCCGTGAAGCCTTGAAAAGGGGATTACTGATGGTGTGGCCGGCATAGCCGGCCCTACAAAACTACCCCATGTAGGGCCGGCTATGCCGGCCAAAACCTAAATCCAAGCCCTGACGGCACTCTAGTCTCCAGCCCTCACCGGTGAAGGAAGGGGCATCACGCCACCATCAACGGCTTGGCGGGTGACCCCCACCTCTACACCGCCAGCGCTTTTGTGGGGCCGGCTTCCCGCCGGCCAGACCGGCTGGAAGCCGGCCCCAAAAACGCGCTGGCGGACGGGGACGGGGCTGGCGGTCTGGGCAGCGCTCTTGACCGTCCGTGCCGGCGTTTTGCACACGGGATGGAGCAGGCATCCGCGGGTGAAAAGGCCTCGATTGTCCACGAGCGCATGGTGGATTAGCGGCGGCATCCGTTGTATAAAAGTGATCTCTCCGAACAGGGCGAAAGGACATCTCGAGGTAGCATCGTGATTCAGTTCAAGTGTTCGTGCTGCGGTCAGCTCCTCCAGCTGGCGGATGAATGGGCCGGCAAGGTGTGCAAGTGCCCGTTCAGCGGCCAGTACATGCAGGTGCCGGCGATGTCGGCCGCGCCGGCCATGGCCCCCGCGCCTGCCGCCGCACCCTCGGCACCTCCGCCTCCACCCGCCGGCGGAGGGTTCGGCTTCAATCCGTACAGTGCCCCCGCCGCCAAGGGGCCGCCGCCCGCCGAGTTCGGCAACTTCGCCCGCGCCCGCGCGGCCGACCAGCAGAAGTTCACGCAGAAGAAATCGAAGCAGGCCGTCTGGCAAACGCGCGGCACCCTGCTCGGGGCCCTCGGCGGCGCCATGCTCGGCGCGGTCTTTGGAGTCATTTTCGGCGCCGTCGTGACCTCGGGCGGCCGGTCCGGCGCGGAGACCGCCCTGGGGGCGCTCTCCGTCGTCCTTGGCGGCGGCATTCTTGGCGCCGGCGTCGGCGGCATCATCGGGCCGACCTTACTCATCGCCACGGAAAAGGGCGTGCAAAAGGTCTCGCCACAGGGCGCCGTCATGGGTGCACTCTACGGCACCATGCGCGTGGGCGGCTACGGAGCGCTGGGCGGCCTCATCCCCGGCGTCTTGATTGGCGCGTTCCGATTGCTGCGCAATGGCGAAGTGGGCGAAGCCGTGATGGCGATGGTCCTATCGTCGCTCCTGATGGCGATTGGCTGGGCCGCGGCGGGGGCAATCATCGGCGTCTTCTTCGGCGCCGTCCGCGGCGCACTAGGCGGCTACGACGCCTGATCTCGAGCTCGGCGTGCAAGCCCCCTTGCCTTGACGCCTACGACGCCGGATCTCGAGCCCGACGCGCCGGCAAGGGGCCGCCTTGCCTTGACGCCCTTGGCACCGGCAAACTAGGATAACTTCCAGCGCGGCACGAAGTCGCGCCCCCGCTTCACCTTCTGACCCGAGGAATGGGATGGCCTACCAGCACACCTTCAAACGGCACAAGACGCGCGAGGTCAAGGTCGGCAACCTGGTTGTCGGCGGCGACAACCCCATCTGGGTGCAGTCGATGACCACGCCCGACACCCACGACGTGGAAGCCACCGTCGCCCAGATCCTGGCGCTGGAAGAGGCCGGCTGCGAGATCGTCCGCGTCACCGTGCCCAAGCCCGAAGACGCCGCCGTGCTTAGCGAGATCAAGAAGCGCATCCACATTCCGCTCATTTGCGACATCCACTTCGACTACAAGATGGCCCTGTCCGCCCTCGACCATCCGGTGGACAAGATCCGCATCAACCCCGGCAACATCGGCGGTTACGACCGCTACCGCCAGGTCATCCGCAAGGCGAAGTCCATTGGCATGCCGATGCGCATCGGCGTCAATGCCGGCAGCCTGGAGCGCGAGTTGGTCGAAAAGCATGGCTTCCCCTGCCCGCCCGCGATGGTCGAAAGCGCCCTGCGCTATCTGGAAATCGCCGAGTCGGAGGGCTACCACGACATCATCGTGTCGCTCAAATCCAGCGACGTGATCACCGCCGTCGAGGCCTACCGGCTCTATGCCAAGCAGGCGAATTATCCGACGCATATCGGCATCACCGAAGCCGGCAAGGCACCGTATGCCGTGACGAAATCCGCCTGCGGCCTGGCGCCCATCCTCCTCGACGGCATCGGCGACACGATCCGCATCAGCCTGCTGGGCGATCCGGTACCGGAGATCGCGGCCGCGTTCGACATCCTGCAGGCAACGCAGCGCCGTGTGCGCAAGCCCGAACTGATCGCCTGCCCCACCTGCGGACGGCTGGCGATCGACCTGGAAGGCATCATCGAAGAGTTGGAGAAGCGTCTGAAAGGCCGCACGACGGCGGTGAAGATCAGCGTGCTGGGCTGCGTGGTCAACGGGCCGGGCGAGGCGCGCGAGGCGGACATCGGCATCGCCGCCGGCAACGGCAAGGGTGTCATCTTCCGCCGCGGCGAGATCGTCCGCAACGTGCTGGAAAGCGAAATGGTCGACGCCTTGCTCGAAGAGATCGACCTCTGGGAGAAGGAGGAAGCAGCCAACGGCAACGGCGATGGCGGATGCAAGGGGCCGCCCGTGGTCCACGAGAAGGGCCGACGCGGGTTGCCGGTGGTGAGCCGGTAAGCATTCCCTCGTTTGATTCCTCGTTCCCAAGCTCCGAAGCTTGGGAACGAGGGAGAGTTTCGGGAAATTGGGAACGGGTGATTTCAATGTCCGCAGACCTGCGCGCCAAGCTGCGTCCGTTCGATGCCGCCCTGCCGCTGGAGCGTGCCCACACCATCCCCAGCACCTGGTATCTCGATCCCGAAATCGCCGCCGCGGAGCGTCGCCACGTCTTCGGGGCGACCTGGCAGGCGGTGGGCCGTGTCGATCAACTGGCCGGGCCGGGTTCGTACTTCACTGCCAACGTCGCCGGCGAACCGGTCGTGGTCGTGCGCGATACGGACGGCGTCGTTCGCGCCTTCGCCAACGTCTGCCGGCATCGCGCCGCCCAGGTGATGAACGAACCGCAGGGTCAGGCGACGCGCTTGCGTTGCCGTTATCATGGCTGGACCTACGACCTGTGCGGCAAGCTGCGCGGCACGCCGGAGTTCGATGGCGTCGCCGATTTTCGTCGCGAGGATCACGGCCTGCCGCCGCTGGCCGTGGACATCTGGGGGCCGCTGGTGTTCGTTCACCTCGGCACGAACCCACCTCCTCTCACCCATTTCCTGGCACCATTGCCGCGGCACGAATCGACGCGCGATCTGAAGGCCCTGCGCTTCGTCGGCCGCCGCGAGTATGAGCTGGCGTGCAACTGGAAGGTGTTCGTCGACAACTACCTGGACGGCGGGTATCACGTCAACACGGTCCATCCGGGATTGGCCGGCGTCATCGACTATTCCCAGTATCGGACCGACGTCTTCGAGCAGTGCAGCGTGCAGGTCAGCCCGCTCAAGCCGCCCGATGCCGACGCTGCTGCCGTCGGCCAGGTGCGCAGCGGCGCCAGCGGCTACTACTGGTGGCTGTTTCCGAACTTCATGCTCAATCTCTACCAAGGAGTGATGGACACCAACCTCGTGCTGCCGCTGGGGCCCCAGCGGTGCCGGGTCGTCTTCGACTTCTACTTTGCGAGGACCGAAGGCGCCGAGTCGGAGAAGTTCATCGCGCGGAGCATTGCGGTGGCGGAGCAGATTCAGCAGGAAGATATCGGCATCTGCGAAGACGTGCAGCGCGGCCTGGCGAGTCGATCCTTTGACACGGGCCGGTTCAGCGTCAAACGCGAGGCAGGCGGCTATCACTTCCACCGCCTCCTGGCACGATATCTGATCGAAGGCCAGCGGGGGGCCTCCCTCGGCGAGCGGGGGGCGTGAGCCCCCGGTGGGAACCCCCCGTTTGCGTGCGGTTACTCCGGGGGGTGTCGCCCCCCCCGCCCCCTGAGGCGCCCCCCCCTCGCCCACAACTGCTCCCCACTCCCCGTTGCCCGATGCCCGCTATTGCTGTGACGGGGGCGGTTGTTGTCCCTGCTGACGCTGCTTGGCCAGGAACTGCTGCCAGGCGCCATTGAACGTCGCGAGCAAGCCGGGAACCTGTGGCGCCGACAGGAAGACCCGGCACGACACGGCCGAGCGCGGGTAAAAGTTCGAGATGAAGTCGAAGCCGAACTCGGCCGCTGAATGGCTGATGAGCACGCCGTTGGCATACACGCCGCTGAGCAGCTCGTCGGGCAGCTTGAGATGCTCGTAGATTTCCGCAATGGACGGCGGCTTGGCCTGAGGCGGCGGCGTCGGCAGCGCGGGCGGCGCGCCGAACTTCGCCTGATACTTGTTGAGGTTCTCGCGCAATGCCCCGATCACGCTCGGCATGATGCTCGGCGGCAGGATCACACGTGCGACGATCTGTTGCGGTTGGGCCATGCGCAGCACGAAGTCGATGACGAACTCGTGCGGCCCTTGCAAGACCAAGGCGCCGGTGCTGAAGACGCCGCGACCGATCTTTTCCGGCACCCGGGCGCTGACCGCCTGATGCTGCACCTCCTGGGTAAACGCGCCAGGGTCGTTAGGAGGCGGCGAACCGCTTTCCGGGGGATCGGTGGGAGTCTCGCTCATACAATGCTCGCTTCCGTGGAATTCCAGGCCCGAAACAGTAGGCCTTCATCATACAACGAAGGGCCGCGCGGAGGCCAGCATGCCTTATCAGTTTGCGATTACCCTTTTCGTCAGCGCCGCCCTTCTGTTCTGCGTCGAACCGATGATCGCGAAGATGATCCTGCCTCTGCTCGGCGGCTCCGCGGCCGTCTGGACCACTTGCATGGTCTTCTTTCAGGCCGCACTGCTGGCCGGCTACCTGTATGCACACGCGCTTTCCACCTCGTTTACGCCGCGCATCCAAGTCGTGATTCACCTGGTCTTTCTCGCCCTGGCGTTTCTGGTGCTGCCGATCGACCTGTCGCGCAACCTCCTGATCGACGATCTGCCCCGGGACGCTGACCCGGCCCCCTGGGTCCTTGGCCTGCTGCTGTTCTCGGTGGGACTGCCATTCGTCGCACTGTCGGCTAGCGCGCCGCTGTTGCAGAAGTGGTACGGCGCCACGGACGATCCTCAGGCCGGCGATCCGTACTTCCTGTATGCGGCCAGCAACCTCGGCAGCATGATCGCGCTGCTCGGCTACCCGCTGTTGCTGGAGCCAACGCTTTCGCTCGAAGAACAAAGCGAATTCTGGGCCATCGGCTACGGCGTGCTTCTCGCCTTGACGGCCGGTTGCGCGGTGCTGGGCTATACGCGCGTTTCTACGACCGTCCGCGGCGAAACGCCGGCCGTTGAAGCGGACTCCGGCCTCCGCCTGTTTCGGCGACTGCGCTGGGTGGTCCTCGCGTTCGTGCCGTCGAGCCTGCTGCTGGGCGTGACGACCTACATCACGACCGACATCGCATCGATTCCGCTCCTGTGGGTCATTCCGCTGGCTCTGTACCTGCTCAGCTTCATCCTGGTCTTCGCGCGACGGCAGGTCCTGTCCCACGACTTCATGGTCAAGGCCCTGCCGGTCGTGGCGCTGGTGACCGCATTCACGCTGCTGCGTGGGGCGCCGCTGTGGCAGACGATTCCGCTGCACTGGCTGTCGCTCTTCGTCGCGGCGATGGTCTGCCACGGCGAATTGGCCAGGGACCGGCCGCCGGCGCGATATCTCACCGAGTTCTACCTGTGGCTTTCCGTCGGCGGGGTGCTGGGCGGTCTCTTCAATGCGATCGTGGCACCGCTGATCTTCCAGGGACGCGTCCTCGAATATCCTCTCGTCCTGATGCTGGCGTGCCTGATGCGGCCCGGTCCGAGCCTGCGCGAATCGACTTCGCTCCAGCGCTGGCTCGATCTGCTGCTGCCGGTCGCGGTCGGCGCGCTTTGCCTGAGCCTGGTGGTAGGACTGGATAGCCTCGAAGCAAAGCCTCGCGCGGACCTGCGTGCCCTGGTTTACGGCACCGCGGCCGTCGCCTGCTTTTTGCTAATGAAGCGGCCGCTGCGTTTCACGCTGGCGCTGGGCCTGGCGCTGCTGACGCTGTCGCTGGCAAGCCCCGGCGGCGGACGCACGCTCTATTCCGAACGCAATTTCTTCGGCTTGATCCGCGTGCAGGAAGACCGGGAGAACACATTCCATTTCCTGTATCACGGCAGCACGCTGCATGGCCTGCAGCGGCTTGATGCCAAGGGACGTCCGGACCCCGCGTCGGAGCCGCTGTCCTACTTCCATCGCCGCGGGCCGATGGGACAGTTGATTCGCCTGTTCGACAGCCGTTGCGACGAGTCGATCGACGGTGGCAAGCTGCCGCCACGCGTGGCCGTCGCGGGCCTGGGGGTCGGTGCCTTGGCCGGGTATGCTCGTCCAGGCGAGGATTGGACGTTTTACGAGATCGACCCGGCCATCGAGCGCGTGGCCTGGGATCCGAAGTTCTTCACCTATCTCGCCGGCGCGCGGCAGCGCGGCGCCCATGTCGAAGTGCTGCTCGGCGACGCCCGCCTGCGCCTGCGCGACGCGCAAGGCCCCTTAGGCCTGATCATCCTCGACGCGTTCAGCTCGGATGCGGTGCCGATGCACTTGATTTCGCGGCAGGCCCTGGCGATGTACCGCGAAAAGCTCGCTCCTGGCGGACTGCTGGCGTTCAACATCACCAACCGCTACCTGGACCTGCGCCCGGCGCTGGCCGATCTGGCCAACGACGCCGGCATGGTCTGCTACTCGCGCGACGACACCACACAAGGGGTCAGTGAAGACGACCTGGAAGCCGGACGCATCCCCTCGCACTGGGTCGTCATGGCCGACCGCGTGGAAGACCTCGGCCCGCTCGCGGAAGACCGTCGCTGGAAGCCGTTGCGTCCGCGACGCAGCGCTCGCGTCTGGACCGACGATTTCGGCAACCTGCTGGGCGTCTTCAAGTGGCGATAAGCCACACTACTGCCTGCTGCGCGGATAAAGCGACGAAACCGGCTCCCCTCACCCCCGTACTCGGGGGAGAGGGGATGGGGGTGAGCGGGTGACGCTTGCACTGGCTGCATGAAAAACCCCTCACCCCTATCCCCTCTCCCCCGAGTACACGGGGGAGGGGAGCGGAGTGTGGCATCCGCCGCGCAGCCGTCCGTAACCCGGAGCGTCAGCGAGAATCGCCCTCGCTGGCGCGTTTTGAAGTTGCGCCATTGGCCTGGTACTTCGCTTGAATTGGCCGAGTAGCTTCTTTACCCCGAAGGGGTTGCGTGACATAGCCCAGGGTTGCCGCGTACTCGCGGCTACCCTGGGGAGAACCGTTCCCTTCCATCTACCCTGAAAGGGTTGCATAACCGTGTGGCCAGCGGCCCACACAACCCTTTCAGGGTAGGATGCAATAGAGACGTGGACCCAGGGTAGCCGCGAGTACGCGGCAACCCTGGGCTATGTCACGAAACGCTTTCAGCGTACCCGGCGGCATGGCGATGTTGTTTTCAGCCAGCCGTCACAGCCAATAGCGCAACTTCAAAACTGGCGCGTCGGGTTAGCGTGGGTGCACTTTCGCCTTACATGCGGATCCGCCGGTGATCGATCTGGTGCCGATCGAACGAGCCCAGGCCGACGCCGCCGGCGAGGATGATGTGTTCCGGCTGGCGCCGGTCGAACGCCTCGCGGCCAGAGTTCGGGAACTGCAGTCCCGTCCGGGCCACCGGCGTCATGCCCTTCTCCACCCGCTTGGCGTCGACGATGTCCCAGCCGATGTGGTCCAGCGCGACCGGATCGGTGGCGAAGAAGAGCGTACGGTGTGGCCAGACGCAGTCGCTGGTGGAGGGGCCGCCCTGGTAGACGCCGACGAGCCCATCGAGGATGTGCAGCGTCACCTTCTGACGCATCAGCGGATGGTTCACCGCTGTCGGGATGAACACGTTGCACTGGTTCGGCCCGCTGATGCTGTCCTGCCGTTTCGACCTCGGCAGATGGCTGCGCGAGACGTTATTGCACATGCCGTGCGACAGGTTCTTGAGCGCCAGCGTCACGCCGGCCGAGCCGTGGTCCTTGAGCACGGGCAGGTTGATGACCTTGTTCACCATTCGCGTCAGCACCACGGCCAGGTGCGAGCGGAAGCGGCGATCGTCCTTGGGATGATGGATCGTTGGATCGTCGTAGCAAAAGCCCATGTGCAGGAACTGGTCGGGATCGTAGCCGAGGATGTGCGCATCGCGGTGCGCCTCGAAGCCGTCGTAACCCTCGATGTCGAGTTGCGGATTGTTGTATTCATACGCGGCGGCAAACCAGCGGACGCCCTCCATCGGCCGGGAGCGCAGCAATGCCTCGTATCCCGCCTCGCGAAACTGCTTGGCATAGCGGTCGTAAAGAATGATGTCCTGCGGCCGCACGCCGGCGGCCTTGAGCCCGCGCACGACTTCGACGACCAGTGCCGGGCTGGAAATCGCCGCCACCTGCTTGTCATTGTGCGCCCGGCCGACGGGGTTCACCTTGATCGCGATCACGTCGCCTTTCTGGAAGAATCGGCGCCAGGCATCGTCGCTGCCATCCGCACCCACCAACTCGCGCATGCCGCGCTCGACCATCTGCTTGACCACGTCGGGCGAGGACTGCATGGCGTCATCAAGGACCGTCTTGCCATGCACCTCGACGACGCGGCCGGGAAACGGACCAGGCATGGCGTCGGCAACGGGTGTGCCGACCTTTACTGTCTGCATCGGATGACGGTCGCGCAGTCCCAGCCACGCCAGAGGGACGCCGGCCGCCAGCCCGACGCCGGCGCCGCAGAGGAATCCACGTCGCGTATAAGCGTTCATGATGCATGCCCTTGGAGATATGTCTTCATGTTGTCGCAGACTCGATCGCCCAGACAAGAACAATTCAGAATTGTAACGGCTTTGTAACACGCTCCAAGCCGTCCGCCTTCGGCCCTCGTCGGATAAGCAGAAGAACAACTCCTTCAGGCAATCACCACGGCTAAACCGCAGGGTCCACGAGACTTGCGCCAGGAGATTCCATGCGCCATCCATTTGACGGCATTCAGGCTCCTCAGGAAACGGTCGAAAGCACATCGCCCGACCGGAGGACCGCCCTGGTTCAGATGGCGTGCGGAGTCGCGGGGCTGCTCGGCCTGCAGGCGCAGGTCCAGGCCTCCAACGATGCGGTGCCGACCACACAGGCCATTCACGAAACTGGAGGATACCACCTCCAGACTCAAAAGTACGGCGAGAGCGGCCTTGCCGAGCCGGTGCTGGGGCCGCCCTCCAAGCTGCTGCACGAAGACGGCGTCCTGGCGACGGTGCAAGAAAAGTTGCTGGCCATCGATCGAAGGAGCACCACGCAAGCCTATGGCATGGGCGAAGATGGAAGGGGCCCGTTCACGGAGGCCAGCAATGAGGACGGCAAGCGTCCGAGAATCGCCACCGGCGCTTTGAGAGAGGACGGCCTGATCCATCTGGCCAAGGCCGTCCAGGTCCCACGGCCCGTGGCGCCGGCGACGCCGATTTACTCCGTCGCCTTCAGTGCCGACGGCAAGACGCTGGCCGTGCCGTCGGAGGGGAACACGATTGTCCTGCGCGATGCGGGGTCCTGGGAGGCATCGCGGAAGATGACAGGGCATGCGAGCGATGTGGTCTGTGCGGCACTCGCGCCGGACGGCCGCACCATGGCCTCCGCCAGTCACGACGGCCTGGTCCGCATCTGGGATACGCACACCGGCAAAGCCCTGCGCGACCTCCGGGGGCAGGGGACGCCCGTCTCCTTCGTTGGCTACGCCGCGGACGGCAAGACCCTCGCCTCGGCCGGGCACGACGGCTTGATCCGCCTGTGGGACACGCGGGAAGGCAAGGAAATCAAGCTACTGCGCGGCCACGCGGGAACGGTCGGTTCGGCGATCTTCTCGCCCGACGGAAAGACGCTGGCATCCGGCAGCCATGACACGACCATCCGAGTGTGGGACGTGGCCAGCGGCAAGCAACTTCACCAGTGCCAAACGGGGGGCGCCATCGAACGCATCTCCTTCTGCCCGGACGGCAAGTTAGTGGCCGCCGCCAACGGCACTGCCGCGATCCAGCTCTGGGACGCCGCCAGTGGCAAGCGGGTGCGCAGTCTGATCGGCCATTCCCAGGAGATCCTCCATCCGCTGTACGCCCAGCAAGCGCTCCAGAGGCAAGGAGACTTTCAGATTGCCCAGGCCGGAGGCGCCTCGACGGTGGCGTTCTCGCCCGACGGCTCGGTCCTGGCATCGGGCGGACTGGACCAGAAGCTGTGTCTGTGGGAGGTGGCCACCGGCGCGCTGTTGCTCAGCATCCCTGCAGCACATACTTCACGGCACCTGGTGTTCTCACCCAACGGCCGAACCCTCGCGACTGCCGGCATGCCCGAAACCACCGCCCCGCTCTGGGACATCGCCACCGGACGGCAGGGCCTACTGAAGAACCAGCGCGAGTATAGCGTCGACGAGTTGGAACAGCTCTGGACCGAATTCCGCAACGGGACCCCCGCCGAGTCACACCGTGCCGCCTGGACGCTGGCCGCATCGCCCGAACAGTCGGTCAAGCTCTTCAACCAGCGCTTGCGGCCCGTGGTCGTGATCGACGAAAAAGGCATGGAGCGCCTCCTGGCCGACCTGGATCACAACCGCTTCCAGGTTCGACAGAGCGCATCTGCCGAGCTCGAACGCCTGGGCGAGGTCGCCGTGCCCGCGCTGCGCCGCTTCGTGGCCAGCCGCCCGTCGCTCGAGGCCCTGCGGCGAGCGGAATTGATCCTGTTGCGCCCCAGTGCCGAGTCGCCCCCGGCCGAACTCGTGATGGCGATCCGGGCGACGCGCGTCCTCCAGCGCATCGCGACGACCGAAGCACGAGCGCTGCTGAAGAAGTGGGCTGCCGGCCCCGCCGAAGCCTGGCTGGCGCAGGAGTCCGCAACAACCTGTGCGCGGATGAAACGGCAGCAGTCCGTTTGATAGACCGGCCGTCCCGCGAGCCCGACGCGCG
>JAIEMG010000163.1 GCA_019752375.1 Gemmataceae bacterium
CGAACACTCTTGATTTGCTCGTCCGAGAGGAACAGGCCATCCTCACCGGCGGCTCCACGGATGATGGCGGCAAGCACCTTGGGATTGTTGGTTGCAAAGACTGCCTGGTCGATCCTTTTCAACTCTTCGGCGGTCGGCTTGGGTTTGTTCTTGGGGGTCAAGGCAAGAATGACCGGACCAAGCCCCTTGCCCTTTTCCAGGGATTCGGCCATTTCCAGCATCTTTTCTGCCTCGCTTGCGGGTGTGGCACCTCCGCCAACGGAGAGGGTGCGGACGCGAGTGGGATAGCGAACCGCGAACTTCACCGCGATGGCAGCACCCATCGAATAGCCCACGATGTGGGCCTTCTCGATCTTGAGATGATCGAGCAACCGCGCCACATCCTCGACCATTTCTTTGCCGTACTTACTGGGTTCGTCGGGCTTGCCGCTTTGACCATGGCCCCGGCAATCCAGAGCGATGACCTTGAAATCGTCTTTGAGGGCATCGCTCACTTTCGCTCGATCCCATCCTGCCATGCTGTCCAGGAAGCCGTGAACCAGCACCACCGGCTCACCGTCTGGACGGCCGGTCACCGAATAATAGATCGGTACTCCTTTGGAGTCGAAGGACGGCTTTTTCGGAGACGGCTCCTGGGCAACCGAACGCGGCGGCGGCACCAGTGAACAAACAGCGAGCAAGAGGAGGGACAGAACTTTGGAAGGCATATTTAGGTCCACATTCTCAGGGTGAATGGACTCCCGTGGGTGACACCGCCCAGGGATTGCTGCCGCAAAGACAAAACGCGGCCACGCAGCCTTGTTCGTCCATCCTCGGGGAATATTTGCCCGGTGGACGGCGCTTGTCCCCCATGCGATCAGCCGGCAAAGCTGGTGACTGGCCCGGTGCCTGCGTTCAACCGGAGCGGCTGCGTTTCCGTCTCCGCACCAATCCGACCAAACGCATCGCGGCAAAAGTACCACCGACGAGGCCGAGCTGGCGCGGATCGAGTAGTATTGGCTTCCGTTCCTTCGACGCACCGGCCGCGGATTGCAAGCGCTGCATCGCCTGATAAGTCAAGACGGACGGTTCTTTTCCGAGGTAATCGCTCAAATCGATCACCCCAGGTTGGGTGACGGGTCGGAAGGCGACGAGGCGACCGCGTCGCCAGTGCCAGCGGAGACAGGATTGGTGGTGCACCAGGCGAGGTGAAGGTCTGGGACACGGCCACGGGCCAGCAGGCGCTGTCGCTGCGCGGCAGGACGAGTGCCGTGCTCGACGTGGCCTTCAGTCCCGATGGCCAGGTGCTGGCGACGTGCGGCGGAAACCCTTTCGCTCCGAGTGCGGCCGCCGACGAGCCGAAGCTGTGGGATGTGCGGACTGGCCAGCTGCTGCACACCTGCACGGGCCATACCGGTGCGGTCCACCAGGTCAACTTCAGCGCCGACGGGGAGCTTCTGGCGACAGCGGGCGAAGACAAGCAGGTCAAGCTGTGGAATGTCGTCACGGGCAAAGAGGTCGTTTCCCTTGACGGATTCGACAGGCTCGTCGCTGGCGTCGCCTTCTGCCGCGACGGGCGGCACCTCGCCGTGTGCATCGGCCAGCATGACAGCATCGTGCAAGTGCGAGACCGGCGCACCGGCAAGGAGGCTTATACTCTGAAGCGATTCACCGGCTCCTGCCACATGACCTACAGCCCGGACGGCCGGCGCCTCGCGGTCGCCAGCTTCCACCGCATAGAGGTATTCGATGCGGAGACCGGCCGAAAGCTGCGTGAAATCGCGACGGACGGCCAGCAGGCACTGCGTGGCATTCAGCCCCGATGGCAAATTCCTCGCGGGCGCGGACAACGACGTGACACTGGCAGTCTGGGAGGCCGAGACGGGCCAGAAACGGCGCACACTGAACGGTCACCGGGGCGTGGTAACGAGTGTGGCCTTCAGCGCCGACGGCTCGCGCCTGATTTCGGGCAGCGAGGACCGGACGGTAAAAGTATGGGACCTGAGTATGGACCGGGCGGCGGAGAAGGGGCCTGGTCGCCTATCTCGTCCGGGATTGCCCTTTGTCACGGCCCCATGATGGGGCTGAGGCAACCTTGCGTCATCATAAATCGCGCCGGCGACATCGGCGCGCAAGTCGGCGCGCGACCAGAGAATCTTGATCGTCACTGCAACGGTCACGTTGCGGGCGGTGGTTATACGTTGTCCCTTCCCAATACATCAGAAAGCGTGCAGTCCCAGCAAAATCGATTCGGGTCGGCCGTTCGAACGTGGTCCCGTGAGAGGAGCTGCAGAAGAAGTAGTGTCTGTAGATGCTTCAGGGTAGAGTGCCTGACCTACGATGCCTACCACCGCTTTTGCCCTGGTTGCTGCGGCTGCGGTCTTCCATGCCGTCTGGAACCTTGTCGCCAAGCGGATGTCGGGGAACCTGGCCGTCTATTGGATTGGCCTCTGTTTCGCCAGCGGACTGCTTCTCCCGTTGGACCGGCGACAAAGTGAGCGATCATGGCTGCGGCGAACCGCCCGCGCCGGACGGAGACGGCGAAGAACGTCCGTCCCTTGGCGAGACGGTATGTTGGCGCCGTTGCCCATGAGGCGCGGACCGGGGCGGTTCGGATCGTGGTGCACTGTTCGTAGACGACCATTTCGGAAAAACCACGGCCGTCGATGTGAGATCCGGGCACTACATGGTGTTGCGATTCGAATGAGGATCGGATCTTTTGGAGTGCCCTTCCATGGCTCAACGCGTTGCCAACTTGGCCCTCTGTCATGTCCGCTCCCTGGTTGCCAGGCACGGCATCGGATCGCTTTCCGACCAGGCACTTCTGGAACGATATCTCCAGGGAGACGAAGCAGCCTTTGCAGTGCTGGTGGGGCGCCACGGTGGTCTTGTCATGCGCGTCTGCCGGCGCGTGCTCCAGGACTGGCAGGCCAGCGAGGACGCCTTCCAGGCCACCTGGCTGGTGCTGGCACGACGAGCCGGTGCGATTCGCAAGCAACAATCGGTGGCGAGCTGGCTCCATGGCGTCGCTTTTCGGTTGGCGTTGAAAGCCCGCGCTCGTGCCGCCCGACCGACACCATCGGCTAGGCCCCAGCAGGCCGGAAGCGATCCGTTGGCTAACTTGACGCTGCGGGAATTGCGCGTCTTGCTCGACCAGGAGTTGCAGCAATTGCCCGCCCAGTACGCGACCCCGCTCCTGCTCTGCTACCTGGAAGGGAAAACGCGCGACGAGGTCGCGCATGAGCTCGGTTGGTCGTTGACCACGGTCAAGGCCCGACTCGAGCGTGGCCGCGAGTTGCTGCGCGCTCGACTGCGGCGCCGTTGGCTGACGCTGGGGGCGGTGATTGGTGCTTGCAGCCTGGTGGACAACGGCCAGGCCGCGGTGGTGACAACCGCGCTACTCCAGCGCACCGCCCAGGCCGCCCTGGAATTCGCCAGGGGCAAGGTCGCGGTGACCGCTTCGGCCTCGGCAATCGCGCTGGCGAACGGAATGGCGGGCACTCCATGGAAACTCGTTGCACTGGCCGTGCTGGCGCTGGCGATTCTGGGGGCCGGCACGTGCCTTTGGCTGGAGCAACGCGCCGTGGCGGACGTGCCGGCCATAGGTTCGACCACTCTTCCGGCGGCCCAGCCGAGCGCCGACGCCAAGGCGGAGCGCCGCGACGCCCAGGGCGATCCGTTGCCTTCCGAAGCGCTCGCCCGCATCGGCACAATTCGCTGGCGACATGGCGAGACCGTGACCTTTGTCGCTTACGCACTGGACGGCAAGGTCGTGGTGTCGGCGGGGGAAGACGGCACGATTCGCGTTTGGAACCTGGAGACCGGCGAGGAAATGCACCGCATCGCCCCGTTGCTGCCCGCCGGGGTCGACGACGTGGGTGACCTGAAGCCACCACTGGCAGTCGACAGCAGCCACGGGTCTCCCGCCGTCGCCCTGGCACCGGACGGCCGGACCCTGGCTTACGCCGCCCAGGATGGCGACACCTGGGCCATCCGCTTCTGGGACGTCGCGACCGGTAAGCCGATTCGTAAGATCCCCGCCAGGCGGGCGAGAATCGGTACCCTGGCCTTTTCTCCGGATGGAAAGCTCCTGGCCACCCGCGGCGTCGCCTCGGTGATCCATGTTTACGACCTGGCCACCGGCAAGCAACTTCACGAGCTGCACGGAAAGAAAGACGACGATCAACTCCGTTATCTGAGCGGAGATCGTGCGCCGCTCGTCTTTGCACCAGACGGAAAGACGCTGGCGACGTCGGAAATGCAGCACCTGAACAACACACCGGCGCCGTCTGTTGAGCTCTGGGACGCCAGGGCCGGCCTGCGAACCGTCCGGATCGAAACCGCTGGCAGCCGCCTTCCAAAGGCGATTGCCTTCGCGCCGGACGGTAAGCGCCTGGCGGTTGCCGAACACAACTTCATTCGCGTTTATGATGTCAAGAAGCACAAGTTGATGCACACGTTCAAGGTCGGCGATGAGAGTAGGAGCCTGGCATTTTCTCCCGACGGCACGATGCTGGCGTCCAAGGGTTTGGACGAGCAGGTCATCCGGCTTTGGGACGTTGAAATGGGCCAGCTCGTGCGCAAGCTCGGCACCAACCCGCGCGTTCGAGTGGCTGGCCTCTTTCCGGCCGGTTCTTGCAACCCTGCTCCCGAGATTGCCTTCGCCCAGGATGGCCAGACGCTGGTCGCGGGCGGCGAATACAACTCCGTTCACTTCTGGAAGGTGGCGACGGGGGAGGAGATCACGCATTCCGGCGGGCATACGGGCCGGGTGCAAATCGCCCAGTTCGCGCTCGACGGCAAAACCCTGATCACTTGTGGCGCTGACGGCACCCTTCGACTCTGGGACGCAGCGAGCGGCAAGCAACGAGGCATTGTTTCCTTGCCAGAGCGAACAACGCACGTCGCCTTCGCCCCGGACGGGCAGACTGCAGCCATTGGCGGAGTGGGCGAGTCCTTGTTGCTCTACGACGTCGCCACTGGCAAAGAACTTCGGCAATTCGACGGCCACGAAGGCGGCGTGACCGTCCTGGCTTTTTCGACCCACGGCCGCTGGCTCGCCTCCCGTGCCGCCGCGGACGATGCCATTCGCCTATTTGACGTTACCACAGGCAAGCTCGTGCGGCAGATGGCGGAGACGGGACCTCGACAAGACCCCAGGGCGCTCTCGGCGCAGTTGCCACACTTCCTCCCCGATATCCGACACCGGACAACACTCCCGCTACCTCTTTACCCAGCGATGGCCGCCCACCAAGAGTAGCTGGAGCCCGGAAATCAAACCCGCTCGCCCGATCTGTCACGCCGAGTCGTCAACTGGTCCCGTAACCCAGCGCATCTCCGCGAGGCTGGCATCTATACCGTCGTGCTCCAGGCGGCCCTGGCTCGCTGGTATCCCCGGATGCGCCGGCTGATTCCTGTATGCGTAGAAACCGCCGATGCTGGCGCTGAGGTGCTTCCCCAGGCAAGGCGTTCAACGCAGGGGTGAGAATGTCAGCCGCGGGAGGTCGAGGAGTCGGCCAGGCCCCCCCGGATGCGGGAGCCGCCGAGCCTTAAACGCGACCGCGTCAGATGATCTATTGCCGCCCGGTCGCAGCAGTTCCATTCTGAAATCGTAGCATCGCAGCGGGAAACCGCAGAAGAGAGAGGGGGGTGATACTGCGGTCTTGAAACCGTGTAATGCCGCCGTGCCGCGGTTCGTATCACAGGTGATCGGTCGGTTCAGGATTGCTCCTCTTTCCCCGAAAGGTGATCGCCATGAAATGGAACCAAACGACCCTCAGCGTCGAACAACTGGAAGCGCGTGATGTCCCCTCGACGAATCCCGTCACTCTGGTATCTCACTCGCCGGGTTACCTCCCGGTCCTCTCCAGGGTGCGCGCGGACGGGGGCAACCTGTTTCTGGGTGCGTCCCCGTACGGAGACCGGGTCGAGGTCCAAGAGACCCAGGACAAGGGCGCGGCCCTCACCGTGACCATTAACCGTGTGCTCCCGCTCCTGGGGCAGAACACGGAGGTCTACCGGATCGACTTGAGCAACTGGTCTCTGCTGCAGGAGCGGATCACCTTCCAGGGAGGCGCCGGCAATGACATCTTCCGTTACCTCCAGGCGCGTGGCGACCAGTTTCGCTTCGCCGTGTTGGCGATCGGCGGCGAGGGCAACAACACACTTTATGGCGGTACGGAGAACGACCTACTCATCGGTGGTCAGAAGAACGACTCGCTCTACGGCGATGGCGGCGACGATCTCCTTATCGGCGGTGCCGGAGAGGACCAGCTCTCTGGCAGCGCTTGGGCGAGCGGCGACGGGGCCTGGCGAAACGGGGCGAGCGACCACAACGTCCTGATCGGTGGGGCGGATAAAGACACACTGATCGGCGGTCCACAATCGGACGTCCTCGACGGGGGACAGGACCGTGTGCAAGACTTGCTGCACCCCAACGGACACCAAAAGGGCGGCATGGATTTCTGCGTGCTCGATGACTCGCAGAAATACAATGAGATGATTTACGGCAAGATTTACGCGGATTATCTGCCAGTCACTCCGGCCAACTACGCCATGTTCAGCGCCATGGGCACGTTTGAGTCGGCCGTGCGCCACGCGCTGACCACACCGGGCAGCCACGCGGGGCGGGCGGACTGGGTCAATACATACTTCGACCACAAAAAAGAACCGTCCGTGGGCGAGATGGTCGCCCGGATGTACGACCGGTTCCACAGTAATGAGCTGGACGGCGCATTTGCGAGCTGGAAGTAGAGCGATCCCCGGAGAGAGCCTTTGGCCACGCGGCCCCTGCCAGGCAATCCGTTGACGCGCCAGCGACTTCGCCTTGTCCGCTGGCCGAAATGCTCCTTCGCGTGCTATCATCGGGAGTCGCTGCTGGCGTGTGGTGACCGTCCTGCGGCGCTCATCTATCGCCAAGAGACACACGAGCCGGAGGACCGCCCCGTGCGATCGCCTTGTTCCATCCCCCGTGCGATTCCGCTCGCCAACGTTTTCGTACTGTTGTTCGCCGTCAGCGGCGGCCCCATACCCTCGCATGGCCAGGAAGTTCCAAATCGGAATCCGTTGACCGCCGAACAGAAGGAACGACTCCAAGAACGCGATCGCATTGAGAAGGAAGCCGGAGAGCTGTTCAACAAAGGCCAGTGGGCCAAAGCGGCGGCGAAGTTGCGGCAAATGCTGGCCATCGAGCTGGAGGTCTACCGCGGCCCGCACGAGGAAATCGCCCGCAGTCACGACATCCTGGCGATGCTGGCCGAGAAACAGGTCGATTGGACGGCAGCCCGCAAGGCGCGGCTCAAGGCGGTGGCCGTCCGCGCGCAGCTGTACGGCGCCGGTCACTGGCGCGTGACGGATGCGCGGCTTGCGCTGGAACACACCGACGGACTTGCCGCGATCGGCGCCGAGGCGCGCCGTCGGCTGGAGGAGGCGGATCAGCAGGAGTCGGAAGGCACGAAGCTCTACAGCCAGGGCAAGCACGCCGACGCGTTGAAAGCCCTCGAAACGGCCCTGGGCACTTACCGCGAACTTCTGGGCGACGTCAACTCTGCAACGGCGACCTGCCTGGCCAACGTGGCACTCACGCGCCGCGCCCTGAGCGACTTCGCAACGGCGGAGTCCCTGTTCTTGCGGGCAGCCGACATCCGGCTTCGAGTCTTCGGCGAGCACCATCCCCGATATGCGTCCAGCCTGAACAACCTTGGCACCCACTACAATTCGCTGGGCGAGTACGCAAAGGCGGAGCCTTACTTCCTTCGCGCGTTGGTTATCCGAAAAGCAACGGTCGGCGAGAAGGACGCCGACTATGCCATGATCCTCAATAACCTGGCCGGTCTGTACCGTGACCAGGGAAAGTACGTTAAGGCGGAGCCCCTGTATCAGCAGGCACTCGAAACCTACCAAGTCGCGCTGGGCGACAAGCATCCGCGCTTCCTCACCGTGCTGAACAACCTGGGCTACCTGTACGAGGGCATGGGTGAGTACGCGAAGGCCGAGGAACTCCTGGTACGGGCAGTCAAACTCAAGAAAGAGGTTCTGGGCGAGAAGCACCTGGATTGTGCCTTTCCCCTGAACAATCTCGGCCTGGTCTACCGCGCTCGGGGCGCCTTCAACAGGGCCGAAACCTGCTTCCGCGAAGCCCTGGCCATCCGCAAAGCGGCGCTGGGCGAGACGCACCCCGACTACGCCACCAGTCTGAGCCTGCTGGGCACACTGTCCCGCGAGAAGGGTGACATGGAGGCGGCCCTGGCGCTGCACCGCCAGGCGTTCAACATCTACACCGCGGCGCTGGGCGAGAAACATCCGCGCACAGTAGTGTCCCGCAGCCAGCTGGGCGATGCGTACATGAACCTTGGAGATTTCACCCAGGCCGAACCGATCCTTCGCCGGGCACTGGGGGTACGCAAGCAGGTGCTGGGCGAGAAGCATCCCGACTACGCCCATAGCCTGCGACGCCTGGGCACTCTCTATGAGTTGATCGGCGACAAGGCGCGAGCGGAACCTCTGCTCCGTCGAGCACTGGAAGTTCGCAGGAACGCCCTGGGTGAGAAGCACCCCGACTATGCCCATAGCTTGATGGACCTGGGAGAGTTGCACCAGGCAGCAGACGATTTCGTGCGCGCCGAAGCCTGCTATCGGGAGGCCCTGGAAATCCTGAAAAATGCAGTGGGCGACAATCATCGGGACTACGCCGAGTGCCTGCGGAGCCTTGCCCTGCTGTACGTGGCGATCGGAGACCCGCGGGCAGAACGGCAACTATCGGAAACCCTGGCCATCCGAAAACAATCGCCGGGTGACAAGCACCCCAACTACGCGACGAGCCTGATCGAACTGGCCCGATTTTATGATGGGCGGGGTGAGTTCGACCGCGCCGCTCCGCTGCTCGAACAGGCGCTCGCTATCTATCGACGGGCGCTGGGTGAAGGGCACCCGGCGTGCGCCGTCGCGCTGGTGTTTCTGGCCCAGCACGAAGCGTTCACCGGCAATCAGCGGCAGGCCGAGGGGTGGGTCCGCGAGGCCATGGCTTTGAGTCGACGAAATTTCGAGCGGACCGCGGCCGGCTTATCAGAGCAGCAGCAACTGGCCTACCGCAGGCAAACGCGCGGGGCGTTCAATACCTACGTCTGCTTGACCGCCGACTCGGGAAGCACGGCGGAGGAGGTGTACACTGCGGCGCTGGCATGGAAGACGCCCGTCTCGCTCGTCCAGCGCGCCATCCGCCAGTCGGCCCGCGACGAACGGATGTCAACCTTGGTCGCGGAACTGGAGCAGTCGACGCGTCTCCTGGCAGCCCGGTCCCGGGCGAACCCGGACCCGAAGGCACCGGGCGACCTTCACCAAGAACTGGAGACGCTGAGCCGCCAGGTCGACGACCTCCAGCAGCAGTTGGCAAAGGCGAGCGATGCGTTCCGACAATCCCTCGCCCTGCGTCAGCGCACCGCCGCCGACATTCGCCGGTCGCTGCCCGAAGGAACTGCTCTCGTCGACTTCGTTGCCTACGATCGGTTCCGGCGGCCGGCATCGGGGCGAAGCGACGTGGTCCTTCACATCGCCGCATTCGTCATCCGACCGGGCCGCCCGGTACTACGGGTCGAGCTTGGCCCCGCGGAAGCGGTGACTAAGGCTGTTGACGCCTGGCGGCAGGTCCTCAGTGGTGCGTCCGCCTTGGACGACGCCGCGGCCGCGGCGGTGCGCGGTCTCGTGTGGCAACCGATCGAGACCCACCTGGACGGCGTGCGCGCGGTGCTGATTTGCCCCGGCGGCGATCTGGCACGCGTCCCGTGGGGGGCGTTGCCGGGCCGTGAGCCGGGCCGGTATCTCTTGGAAGAGCAGGCGGTGGCAACTGTCCCTGTTCCGCAGCTACTGCCCGAGTTGCTGGCGCCCGGGTCCGTTTCCGACCGCGCCCCATCCCTGCTACTGGTCGGCGATGTCAACTTTGAGGCCGATCCGGGAAGCACAAGCCGATCCGCCGGTTCGGCGCAGCGCGCCAGCGCTCCTGGCCATCGACTGCTGTGGGCGCCGCTACCCGGCACGCGGACCGAGGTCCTTGGGATCCAGGACTCCTTCCGGGTGCAACACGTCGGCGCCACGCTGACGACACTGCAACGCGACGGCGCGACCGAGGACGCTGTCCGCCGCCAGGCCGGGCGCCATCGATACCTGCACTTCGCAACGCACGGCTATTTTGCCCCACCCCAGCTCCGAGCGGCGCTGGCGGTCGCTTCGCGCGCCGACGGCGACGACGGATTGACGCTGTTCGCACGGAAGGACGTTGGCGGCTTCCACCCGGGTTTGCTCTCCGGGCTGGTGTTTGCTGGCGCGAACCGGCCACTGGCCCTCGACGGCGACGACGGCGTCCTGACTGCACTGGAAGTAGCGGCACTGGACCTGAGCGCCGTGGACCTGGTTACGCTGTCGGCATGCGAGACCGGCCTTGGACAGGACGCCGCCGGCGAGGGGCTGCTCGGCCTGGAACGCGCCTTCCAGATCGCCGGCGCGCGGAGCGTCGTCGCCAGCCTGTGGAAGGTCGACGATGCCGCAACTCAACAGTTGATGGCGCGCTTCTACGAGAATCTGTGGACCCATAAGATGGGTCGCCTGGAAGCGATGCGCCAGGCCCAACTCAGCGTGCTCTATGATGTCAAGGAGGGAGCGAGGGTGCGCGGCCTCGATGTCGTTCCCATCCAGCCGACGACGTCCGCGACTGTGGGCCGCCTGGGTGCTCAGCGGCGCTCCCGGCGACCTGAGTGCGGTCCAGCCGATGATTTGGGCCGGCACGGCGTCGGAAATTGCGCCGCCTCAGGAATCACCTGCCTGGACGTGGCGGTCATGGGCGATGTTCGTGGCCCTCCTGTTAGCCATTGCGGCTTTGTTAGCTCTTTGGCAGCGCCGTATGCGGTCTCGTTGATCTGGCCGGCCCAGCGGTCACCCGAAAACTGGCTTTGCCCCACCGCGTCAGCGGGCCGAAGTGGCGGTGTCACAAAATGTCGCTCTGGACAAGCTTCCTGCGAGCCCTCTCCGTGGTCCCACCGCGTCGATCGGCAGCAGAACGTCGCGTTGCGACGCGCTTTTCCCGCACGAGGATCGCGTCCTGCCATGTGCTCACCCTTCCAGCCAATGTCTCAATAGCGGTGCCGCTACGAGATATCTCGTCGCACGGAATCGGTCTGATCAGTGACGAGGCATTACAACCGGGGGCATTCCTGAGAGTTCACCTCGACGGTTCGGCCGGTTTCTCCCGAACATTGCGAGCTCAAGTAATTCACGCCACTCCGCAGCGGGACGACACCTGGATTTTGGGCTGTGTACTCGTGGACAAGCTGCGTCCGCACGAGATGGAACTGCTCGTCTAGCCTATTTTCACCCAGCGTAATCGAGGTGGATATGAAGCGGAGCACAAAAGTCCGCTGTCTGACATGGAGGCCTCGCGTCTCGCTGCCATGCTCTGCCCGTCTACTGGACCTTCAATTCGACATCCTCCCCGTCACGCAGGTCGGAAAGACTGACCGCTGCGAAGCCCACGAAATATGTGCCGGCAGCCAACCGCCGGCAGCCGACCTCCAGGTTGTTGGCCCGCTCCAGCACGAGGATGTCCTCCTTGCGGTCCGAAGCGAAACTCTCGCCCCGCGCTAGTCCCCGTGGCTTGGGCGAAAATACAGTTGCGGCGGCAACCCTGTTCACCGCCAGCAAGCTTCCGCCAAGCGGCAGACGCCTGTAGCTTTGCGGTACGGCCGGGGACGCGACCGCTCCTCCGCCCTCCCGTGTTTGCTTAGTCGGCTCAAAAATTTGAGCTATAATTTGACCGCCACGGAGACGGATCCCGGCTCACAGCGGAGCGGTTGCGACGATGGCTGTTGATATGTTGATTCAGCTGATCGAACAACTGCGCCAGAGCCAGCTCTTGACACCTCCGCAGCTCGACGAGCTCAACCGATGCTTGCAGCGCCGGTTTCCCGAATCGAAGGCACTGGCACTGGCGATCGTGGAGCGCGTCTGGCTGACCGCCTATCAAGCCAGAGGCAACTCTTGCAAGGCGGCGCTGGCTTGGTGCTGGGACCGTACACCATTCTCGACCGGCTGGGCGAAGGCGGCAGCGGCCAGGTGTTCAAGGCCCGCCATCGGGCCATGAACCGGCTGGTGGCGCTCAAACTCCTCCGCGCGGACGTCCTGGCCGATGCCGAAGTCGTTGCCCGCTTCTACCGCGAGATCGAGGTCGCCAGCCAGATTTCCCATCCCAATATCGTCCATGCACTGGATGCCGGCCCGATCAACAATCGCTTGGTCCTGGCCATGGAGCTTGTCGACGGCGTGAGCCTCGATCGTCTGGTCAAGGACTCCGGACCGTTGCCGAGCGCCGCGGCGTGCGATTACATCCGGCAAGCGGCGCTGGGCTTGCAGCACGCACACGAGCGCGGGCTGGTTCATCGAGACATCAAACCGTCCAACTTGCTGCTCAAGCGCGCGGCCGGGAACGGTAGCAGCGTTTACCAGGCCGGGCCGTGGGGGCTGGTCAAGATCCTCGACTTCGGCCTGGCCCGCTTACTCCACCCCGCAGCCGCTAGTCCGACCAAGCACCTGACCCAGCTGGCCGGCAATTCGGTCATGCAAGGGACCCCGGATTTCATGGCACCGGAGCAGGCGATCGATTTTCACCGCGCCAATATCCGAGCGGACATTTACGGCCTGGGTTGCACGTTCTATTACCTCTTGACCGGCCAACCGCCTTTCGCTGGGGCGACCCTCACAGAGAAACTGATGAAGCAGCAGACGGTCATGCCGCGCCCGATCGGGGAGTTCCGCAACGACGTGCGGGCGTCGGCGGTCCAGGTGCTCGACAAGATGCTGGCCAAGCGGCCTGGTGACCGCTACCAGACGCCGAGCGAAGTGGCGGCAGCATTGACGCTGGATCTGCCCGAAACGCGAGGGGAGCATCCTTCGCGACTGCGCGGTGGGTTGGCCAGCCTTGCGCAGCGCTTCCTGGCAAATGGCGGGCCAAGACTCGGTCGCCTCTCGCTCAGCGCCGGCCTCATGGTCCTGGTTTTCGGAGGATTGGCCGTCCTATTCAGGCCCGGAACACCCTCGGGTGGAACGAACCTCGTCAAGGAACCGGTGAGCGTCTCCAAGCCACGCATGGATCCGGCGACCGCGATCAAAGACCCCGGCTTCGAAACTCCGAGCGTTGGCGTCGGCTTCCACGATGCCTTCAGCGCTATAGCGAAGGGATCACCGTGGACATTTAGTGGCACGGCGGGCGTGGCCGGCAATGCCAGCGGCTATACCGCGGGCAATCCCAACGCCCCGCAAGGTACTCAGGTAGCCTTCCTCCAAGGTACCAAGAGCATGAGCCAGTCGATGACCCTGTCGGCCGGCACCTACCAACTGGAGTTCCTGGCAGCGCAGCGGAAGAACACTCAAGGCGGCGGCCAGACCTTCCGCGTGTTGATCGATGGCAGCGTGATGGGCACCTTCACACCCGGCAGCACCCAGTATGCCCGCAATGCCACCAGTCCTTTCACGGTGAACGAAGGGACGCATAACATTGCGTTCCAGGCGCTCAATCCTCGCGGGGGAGACAACACGGTCTTCATCGACGTGGTGCAAGTCATCCTCCCCGGATCAACCAAGACACTGCCAGGCTGGACGATCGTCGATTCGTCCAGCGCCAAGTCTACCGGGGGAGCGACGTTGACCAGGCAGCCCGATGGATCGCTCCTGGTCGGTGGTCCGAACGTGGCGTGCGACCAGTACCACCTTACTTTCACGACCCAGCTGACCGGCATCACTGCCGCTCGCCTGGACGTTCTACCGGACCCCAGCCTGCCAGCGCTGGGCCCCGGACGCGCGGGGAACGGCAACTTCGTTTTGAGTCAAATTCGGGTCACCGCGTTGGCCCGAGGAGATGAAAGCAATACCCGGCCCGTAGTCCTGAGCAAGGCCATGGCAGACTACGCACGGCAGGCCCACTCCGTCGCTTCGACCATCGACGGTGGCAATAACGATTGGGCGATCCTGCCGCACATTGGCAATCCTCACGTCGCTGTGTTTGAATTGAAGGAGCCGCTGGGCCATCCCGACGGGACGACGCTGCAGTTCCACCTTAGGACATGCGATGCAGTGGCATGACCACAACATCGGCCGCTTCCGCTTGGCGGTGGCCACCATGAAACCCCCGATTGCCGTGCCGGTGCCGATCCCTTGATCGACACGCCGGTGAATTGCCTCATGTGGCCTGCAGTCGTGTCTTCACGGCATGAGCGAACGAGTCCCGGACGTGACGATCTTCAACGGCCAGTTGCTCGTCCAGCTTCAGGCCCATGATCCGGGGCAGCGGTTCCTTCCGAGAGTGCTTCCGCACCAGACGTAGTGTGCTGGCGAGCTCGCGCCCTGAAACGCGGCCGAATGTCGCCCAGTACTTCTCCTCCAGACACGGGATAGCGAGCGGGTCCCGCGTGATCATCTCCAGGTGGAAGCGCGTGCGGGGGTTGGCCTTTTGCACCGCAGCGACCATCGCTTTCAGATCGAGGCAGCCTTGGCCGAGCGGCACTTCGGCCATCCGGAAACCATCGGCCGACTCCTCCAGGCCAATGTCCTTCAGGTGGACGGTCTTTGTGAACGGTACGAGCGCTTGGACCGTGGGTACGGGGTCCTCCAGCAATGCCAGGTTGTTTCCCATGTCGAGGCACACGCCGAGCCAGTCGCTGCCGAACTTCTTGAGGAGCGCCACCAACTCGTCCGTTCGGAAATCCTTGTGGTTCTCCCCGGCAAGGACCACCTTCTGCGATCGGGCGATCGGTTCAGCGATGCGGAGTGATTCCTCCGCGCGCTTGGCGAACGCCGCGTAATCCTCGGCTTTCTCGAACACTTCGTACCGTCGCCCACCCAGCATCACGATACGGACAACAGACGCTCCGCAGTGGTGAGCCGTGGCGAGCTCGTTCGTGAAACGGTCGCGGTCGGCCTTCTCATCTTTGGGCGGCGCGACAATCCCTTCGACGGGAACGCCGTGCTTCTCGGATGCCTGGCGGATGAGCCTGGCGTCTGCCTCTGTACGCGAGCCGAGTGGCAGTTGCACCGCCGCAGCTTTACGCGACCTGGCAAACTCCAGGAACCGAATCGGATCCGCAAAGCCCTTGTCTTTCTCGGCGCTCGCACGCCGGCCATAGGAGTAAAGGAGCAACCCCATGTTTGCTCCGGCGGGTGATTCATCCGCCCGCGCGGTGAAGCCGGCGACGGCCGCCAGCCCAGCTGCTGTGAATTCGCGTCGGGTCATCGTTGCGTCACTCCCAGCGCTTTGAGCTCGCGATCCCACGGGGCGCGATATGGGTATGCCAGCATGGCGTTGGCTTCCTTGTCCTCTTCCACCGCGTTCTTGGCCCAGTCCCAGCGAAGTGAACGACCAAGCCGCAGCGATAGGTTCGCCAGATGGCAGGCCACGGACGTACGATGGGCGCTCGCGAGATCCGACAGGGGGACCTTGCGCGTCTTGATGCAGTCGATGAAGTCTCGGGCGTGGCCGAGATACTGTGCGGCGGAATCCCCTGTCGTGTCCACGATGGCCTCGGTTCGAGGTCGCGGTTCGCCGCTTGTCGCCACAAGGACCGGTCCGCCGGCGGGGTGGCCGCCCTTGACTCCGGGAACCTGGTTGGTTGGGGGAATGTCCGGGTCGGGGGTGATCGAGTAGCCTCTGCGGTCGATCCCCAGGCTGCCACGCGTTCCATGGAATGTGAGTCCGAAGCTGGGCTTCTCACCCAGCGCCGCTTCGCGCATGAAGAACGCGGCAGAGTACTTCCCAAAATCGAAGAGGGCGTCCTGGGTGTCCGGCGTCTCGCCGTTGTCCTTCAACACGTAACGCCCGCCGATCGACATGGCGGATTTCAATCCCTCAAGTCCGAGATACCAATCCACGATATCGAGATGGCGAGCTCCCAGGTTGGTCATCTGTCCGCCGGAAGTGTCCCAGAACCAGCGGAAGTGGTAGAGCCCGCGAAGCGGGTTATACTTTCGGACGGACGCCGGCCCGAGCCAGGAGTCCCAGTCGAGGTCCGCGGGCGGCGGCGCGTCGAGCCGATTGCCGAAACCCGGGAACACATTCCGCACGGAAGCCATCCGTACAGAAGTGATGGTCCCCAGATATCCAGCGCGGATTAGTTCGCGGGCCTTCTGGTAGTGGGCTCCGGAGCGCTGCTGTGTGCCGACCTGCACCACTCGCTTGGTGCGCGCAGCGACGGCCTGAATCCATTCTCCCTCGCGGACGAATTGCGTGAGTGGTTTCTCCGCGTACACGTCCTTCCCCGCCGCACACGCAAGCATGGTCATGAGCGCATGCCAGTGGTCCGGCGTGGACACGATGACCGCTTGCACGGACTTGTCGTCGAGTAGGTTCCGGAAGTCCGGATAGGCAGTCGCCTTTCCGCCCGCGGCTTCGACGCCTTCCGAGAGCCGCTTCTTGTGGCACTCCGCGACTGCCACGATCTCGACATCCTCGAGCTTCCGAAACGTGCCAACGTGCGTTTTCGCAATCAGCCCGTAGCCGATTACGCCCAAGCCGATTCGGTCGTTGGCCCCGAGTACACGGGTGTACGATGACGCGGTGAGGATGCTGGCGCCGACTGCGGTTTGCAAGAAGAATCGACGATTCGTAGGGTGCAAGTTTTCTTTCATCGTGATCCTCCGCGATTGCGACATGATTCGGAATCTTCGTTCTTCACCCCGAACTTGAAGCGATCGGATTTCGACATGTTCGGGGGCGCTTCCGTACTCCCATCCGTGTCTTGTTTACCTTGCCGCGTCGACGACCACAAGGCGCCACGCCCCAAAAGCGGTCGGACTACGTGACCGATGATTGGCCCTCTTGCCGGCGGGCCCGATTTGGGGCGTTGGCACCAGGCGCTCGGACGAGATGACCGGGCCATGAGCCTCGACCGGGATGCCTGCGCGCGCCATCACGTGGCCGATCAACGAGCCCGCCCGTGCATCTCGAACCACCTCGGCACATACGCTGCCTTTGCCATCATGTGGCTAGGCCGATGCCCGATGTCGTGTGGCGCACCGGGTACCCACACCAGCACGGTTTCGATTTTCCGGAGCTTCAGGGCCTGGTAATACTGCTCGGACTCCGACATCGGCGTGCGGTGATCGGCCTCTCCGGTGATGAGCATGGTCGGCGTCTGCACGTTGCCCACCAGCGACAGTGGCGACCGCTTCAGGTAATGCTCGGCATTCTCCCAGGGCAGACCAGGGAACCAGTTGCGCGTGAAAAACGGGTAGATGTCCGCCGTCAGCACGAAGCTGTACCAGTTGATGACCGGCTTGCAGACGACCGTCGCCTGGAAGCGGTTGGTCTTCCCGCGCGTGGGCGGACCTGGCGGTTCACGCGGATCTGGTGCTCCAGGTTCACACTCTCAGGAGCAAGCGGATGAATCGCGACGTCCGGTGGCGTCGTGCTGGATCAATCCTCGCGGCGACCGTTCTGGTCAGTGCCGAAGGCGGCTTGGGAAGTCGTGTCCGGGCTTCAACGGGCCACCGGTCCAAGATCTCGCGCGGCTGCGGTTTCGTCGTTGCGGCGACGAGGATTGCCGGCGGAGTTGGCAACCGTCGCCAGTGGCCGCTACCGAGAAATCGCCGAGCAGACGGTCGTTGATGGCGAGCGGAGTCAGAGTGGCGCCCCGGCAATGGTGGAGCGTCGGGGTACACGCAGGCGGTCACCCGGCTGTAGCGATTACCGTCGATGTCTCCTTTCTCAGCCGCCACACTTCCTCCTCGATATCCGATGCCAAGCAGCACTCCCGCTGACCGACCACCAGGAGCAACTGCAGGCGAGAAATCTGGCCGGCGTGCGCTGCCCGATGGCAGGCGCATTCCCAGGAGCGGCTCGAACCCAGAGCGACCAGATTACAGCGGATGTCCAGCCGGCCCCCACCACCCATACTCCTGGCGAAAATGTGGTGCCGTTCGCGCTGCCGACACGGTTTCCCACACCATTCACAAGGTCCGGGACGGCGGAATTCTTCCAGCAATCTTGCGTTGATGACGATCATGCGTGTTCCTTACTCTTGAGACAGGCAATGCCTCGATCGCGGGTTGCGTTTGGGTCTGGCGCAATACGCCGCGCCGGCCGGGAAGTTGCAGTTTGGTTCGCTAGCGCGGTTCGCGAGGGAGCAGCAAAGGAACAAGCGCACGTCATGCTGCGCTGCGATCGCGCATTGACGAGGCTCGTTTCGTCCTGCGAATGATGGTGATCGGGTTGACGCGCAAGCGCGAAGTCGTCGGTGGACCGCGACGATCGCAAGTTGGATGCACTACCAGATTTTTGCGAACCGGAGACGGCTCCGAATCGCGATCAAACGGTCCCGAGTAATCTTGACGTTTCGATTCTGGGAGTTGAGGAGAAAAAGCCGGCTCGCGGCTCACTCGAGCGCTGAGCCGGTGGGAGACACGATTGGGTGAGGTGCTCCATTCCGTTACGACGGCCGAAGTCGCGCGGTGCGTGCAACCCTTACCTCGAATGCCTTTTCCGGAATCCGAAGTTGCATTTTCCGATGGGCGCGCTAAAATTTTGATGACGGGGAACGCGGATCAACTACAACGCATTCCCCCTGATCCACACGGATCCTCTTAGAGTCTATCCGGAGAGTTTTCCCATGAAATTAGGGGGCCTTGGTGATTCATGCGGGGCCTGAAACCGGATGATCGCCGAAATATCCAGCAGAAAACGCGATTCAGGCGTGATCGCAATTCCAGGATACCCCTAGTTTCAAGCGTTTCTTTGCAGATAGACTCTTAGTCCCTCTCTAGCACCGCCGGCAAAAGAGGTTGATTCTCGCCCCGGGCCTCTCGCAGGCTCACCCTACGCCGGCCGATCCATCCGCCGGATGATCGGTGCCGGCGCCGATCCCATTACCACTATGCTTGCGTGCTCGTCGCTGGACGAGCGACACTGTGGCGCTGCGCTTTTTCGGACACCACCCTGGGTCCTGCCGCGCTACTGGAAAGATGAAGCACCGAGCACCGGCTCGGCCAGCCCGAACTACCTTGCGCGCCGTGCACCTGCAGCGGCACGACGCGGGCCGTTCGGATATGTGCCTGCGCTTCCAGGCACGGCCCCATGGGAGGCAATGCTATGGGCCGCCGCGCGCCCCGATTTGAAGGATTTGTTGGGCACAGGCAGGCAGTCGGCCGCCTGAGTCGTCTGCTGGATGGTGCCAGGCTCCGCAAGGAGCCCTTTCCGCACACTCTCATCACGGGCCCAGCGGGTGTGGGCAAGACCAAATTCATTCAGAGCCTTGCAACCGCTTATGGCACCAAGTGCGTCCAAGTAATGGGTTTCCAGAAGGAACAGGAACTGGGCAGCGCCCTCCTGACCTTGCGGCACCATGATTTTCTTTTCATTGAGGAGGCCCACCGCCTTGGCCTGAACGAGCAGGAATTTCTCTGCCAGGCGATCGACAATGAAAAGATCCCCCATACGATCGCGGACCCCGACAACGGCGATAAGCCGGTCGTTCGACTCATGCCTCTCGTGCCGTGGACCTTGCTGCTGGCAACGGACCAGCCTGGTCAATTCTTGCAGTCTCTTCAGACTCGGATCGTCAATAACGTGCATTTGAACCACTACGAGCCGCACGAACTGAAGGAGATCGTCGCGGAGTTGGCGCGCACGCTTGGCATGCTGCTCACTCCGCAGGCAGCCTTGGCGTTGGCCGAAGTATCCCACGGCTTGCCACGCAACGCGAAACAGTTGCTCGTACTACTGCGCCTGGCCAGCGCCGCCACCCCGACACGACAGCTAGGGTTAGAAGACGTTCGTGCCTTTCTGGCCGCTGAGGGCATTGATTCTCGAGGCTTGAAGCCGATCGAACAGCGTTATCTCGGGCACCTGGCTCAACGCAAAAGGCTATCCCTTGGCAGCATGGCACAGTTGCTGGGCTGTGATATCGAGTATGTACAGTCGCAAGTCGAATCCCCGCTCATTCGCACCGGACTGGTCGAGATCGCGCCCACAGGCAGGCGCTTGACCAAGGAAGGCCTCCAATGGGTGGCCTCGCCATCGGGACGAGAGACCAGAGAGAAAGGTGAAGGCATTTCATCATGCTGACCATCAAGATTGGCAGACCCTTTGTGGATTTCGTGAAGCTCTGTTATGCCGCCAAGCAGCCGGCCTTGGTGATCGGACGACACGGTGTCGGCAAGAGTCAGTCGCTGGAAACGGCCGCGAAGGAACCGGGCATCAATTTCATCTCCCGCGATTTGAGCTTGATGGAGCCGCCGGACCTCGTAGGGCTGCCGCGCGCCGTTGGTTAGGTCACGCGCTTCCTGCCGCCGAGTTTCTTGCCGCGCAAACCGGGCAAGGGGCTCCTGGTGTTCGAAGAGCTGAACCGTTGCGAGCGCTACATGCGCAGCCCATGCCTGCAGCTCTTGACAGCCCGGAGTCTCAATGACTACCACCTTCCGGACGGGTACTTGCCGATGGCATGCATCAATCCGCCAGACGAAGACTATGAGGTCGAGGCACTCGATTCCGCGCTGCTGAGCCGCTTCGTGCAGGTGTCCGTCGTGCCCGACGTCGAGCAGTGGCTGCAGTGGGCGCGCACCACGGACATCCATCGGGCAGTCCTCCAATACGTGGCCGGCGACAAGACGATCTTTGCCGAGCCGCAATGCAATCCACGGGCCTGGCACTATATATCGAACCTGCTCCACGGGGCCGCGATCGCGGAATCGTCCCAGGAATCGCTCCGGGTCGCCATTATGGGCCTGATCGGTGAGAAACGCGCTACCGCCTTCCTGTCTGTGATCAAGGGCGGAACTCAGTCGCTCGGCGCTCAGGAGATCTTCTCCGGGTATAGGAAATACCGCATGCACCTGAAGTCGCTGATCCAGACGGGCCAGATCGACCGCGTGAAGGCCCTTAGAGCGCCTAAAACAATGACCCGCGTCGGGAAAGCGACACGGATCAGAATGCCATTAACTTAAGGGGACCAACAGGAGATACCTCTCCGGTGGCACGGACATTTCTGTCCGTGCGGTCGGAAAATTGCACGGACAGAAATGTCCGTGCCACCGAAGCTCTCGCTTAAAATGGCATTCGACACGGATCACTTTTTTCTGATCCGCGTAAATCCGCGTTACGAAGTCCGCGTAGCGCCAGCTCCGCGTTCCATTTCGACTCAATGCCCTCTGCCACCGCAACTTCAATCATTGTTTTAGGGCCTCT
>JAIEMG010000239.1 GCA_019752375.1 Gemmataceae bacterium
AGGAAGAAAGCCGCTTCCCGGTAAGTCCCGCGGCGAAGGACGTTCGCGACCGCATCGACCACGGCCCGGCCAGCCCCGGGCCGTGGTTATTCGCGGCGTGGCGAACCGCACCCCGTCGCGCCTTCGTTCTCCAAAATTCGCAACAATTCGGTAAAAGGGGCTTCAGCAGGCCAGAAACAGTACAGCCTTAATTTGGCAACAAATGCGATCAGAATTTGGTCGGGCACAGTTTCTTGCTCGCTGCTGCTCGGATCACCGGTGATCTTGTCGGGGTATTGCGTCGCGGCCTGCACGTCGTTGGAGGTGATGCCGCTGCCCGTGCCGGTGGTCACGCCGTAGACGTAGGCCGTCGTCTGATGGCCGCCGTCGGGCAGGATGGCGCTAACGGTCAACGTGTGGTTGCTGCCGTCGTAAGAGAAGGCCGTCGTCCGGTCGTCGCCCGTGGACGGGATGCCGTCCACGAAGGCCTGCACCGTACGCAGGGTGCGGCCCAGCGCGTCCTGGTCCTCGCGCTGGACAATCCCGCGCGGGTCCACGGTCGTCTCGATCCAGCCGTCCTTGCCGTAAGTCACGCTGTTGACCAGGACGGTATCGGAACGCGAGGGCACGGTACCGGGTCGGGTATACGCGCTCCCGCCGTTCGTTCCGACCGACACGTCATCGGTCATGCGCTCGGCGAGGTCGTAGTACATGGCGGCATAACTGACGCGCGCCAGCGGCCCGGTCGTGGCATCGCCCAGCTCGCCCGTGGCCGTCTCGTCGTGGAAGCGGCGCTTGTAGATGGTCAGGATCGAGTTGCTGTTGGGGTCGTACTGGATCTCGAACTGTTCCAGCACGACGTCGCCAATGACGTTGCTCGCATCGGCCCAGCTGCTATCGCCCCCGGCGTCGGTGGTGAAGTTTTTCACCGTCCGGCCCGCGCCGTCGATCTGGTATTTATTGGCCAGGCCGCCGGGCATGATTGAAGCGATGACATTGCCGCGCGGGTCGAAGAAGACGTTGCTGGTCAAGCTGGTGGTCGACACGGCGCCCGTGCTCTGGTCCACCAGGAAGACGTGGCTTTGGAAGGCGCGGCCCTGGTCGTCGAAGTCGTTCGTTTCCCGGGCGCGCAGCAGGCTGGCCAAAGGCTTGTCGGGCACGCCGTCGTTGTTGGCATCGACGAGGGTGACGGCGTCGCCGTCATACTGCTCGCTGGCGATGGCCTGGCCCAGGTTGTCGAACTCGGTGTAGAAGAGGGGCCGCTGCGTGCCGCTACTCTCGGTCGTTTGGGCCCCGCCCTTGCTGGCTACCTGCCAGTTTCTCCAGCTAAAGGAAAAGTCCCAGACGCGATTGGGCTCGCTGCCGCCGGGGATTTGCACCATCTGGGTCAGGTTGCCGTCGCCGGCGCCGCCGTGGTCATAAACGTATGCCGATACTTGCACCATGTTGGTGCCGGCCAGGTTGGCCGGCGACCAGTAGCTCGTCGTGGGCACGTCGTCGGTGCCGACCCACTCGCTCCGCGCCTGGCCCAAACCGTCGAACTCCGTGCGGTAGATGGTGCCGGTGGGCGTCTCGACGCGGTGTTCTCGCCCACGCTTGTCGTAATCGATCAGCGTCCGGTAGAAGTTGACGTTAATCGTGCCCAGGTCCGGGACTGCCGAGTAGGTCACCGTGCTAACGGTTTGCACGCTCACCTGGTCGAGGAAGGCCGTCGAATCGCCGGACGTTAGTCCCTGGAACGCGATCGTGTGGGTGCCGGCGGTAACGGTGAAGGCATCAGTGGTCAGCAGCGCGTAGCCGGTGCCGGCGGGGACGAAGGTGCCGACCGCGGTGCCGTCCACGAGGACGGCGATGCTCTGGTCGCCGTCGGGTTGGTAGTTGCCGCGCTGCGCCGCGTAGAAGCTCAGGGCATAGTTGCCCGCCGCGAATGTGACCGATTGGCTGATGCCGCTGGCGTCGCCTTGGAGGAAGCCGACCTGCGTGCCTTCCGGTGCATTCGGGTTGCCGCTGGTGAAACCGCTGCCGTTGCCGGCGACGCCGGAGTTGCTGGTGAACGTCCACGCCGAGCCGCTGGGGTTGTACTGGAAAGCGCTATAAGTGCCGGTACCGACCGTCGGCGTCTCGAAGCCGGCTTCACCGGGAGTGATCCCGCTGACTTGCCGCACGCTCACTTCGTCGATAAATGCGGTCGAATCGCCAACGGTCTGGCCGACGAAGGCCAGCGTATGCACGCCGGCGGTGACGGTGAAACTCGCCGTCGTGTACAGGCCATAGTTCGTGCTGGTCGGGGTGAAGGTGCCCACGACAAAGCCGTCGAGGTACACCTTGATGGTTTGGTCGCCTGCCGGCTGGTAGTTCTGCCGCTGCGCGGCCAGGAAACTCACCGTATAGGTGCCGGCCGAGAAATGGACCGCCTGACTGGCCGTGCTGCCGGCGTTTTGCAGGAAGGCCACCTGGGTACCTTCGGGTGCGTTGGGGTTGCCACTGGTGAAGCCGCTGCCGTTGCCCGCCACGCCCGCGCCGGCGACGAACGTCCATGCCGAGCCCGTCGGGTTGTAGGCAAAGTCGGCATACGCGCCGGTGCCGACATTGGGCGTCTCGAAGCCGGCGTCGTTGGCCGTGTTACCCTGAATGAAGAAGTAATCGTCGACATGCGTCACCTGTCCGCCGGCACTGATATACGAGCGCGACAACGTCTGGATGTCGCTGATCGCCTCGGTGCCCGTGGGACGACCGCTGCCATCCACAGCGGGCGGCGCCGCCATCGTCAGGGACTCGGTATAGCTGCCCGGCCGGTCTTCGCGATAGACTTCGGTCGGGCCGGTCGCCGGTTGGTGGTGAAGTCCCAGCCTCGGTAGGTGCGCACTTCATGAGCCGCGTCGTTATAAACGGTGAAGGTGACATGTCCGCCGGGGTTGGTAAACATCACCGTTCTGCCGAGATCGTCTACCTCCATGGTGGAGATCAAGTGCAGGCCGCCGCCCGAAGGCGTGCTCCAGCCCGAAGGCAAGTCTTCAAAATCGCCGGTCTGGGTCGTGTCCACGTCCACGATCATCGTGACCAGGGCACCGGTCGCTTCGTCGTAGGCAAAGTAGTTCAGGAAGCCTTGGGCATTGCGCGTCCAGCGCGTGCGGCCATCTTCATCCAAAATCACGTCGCTGACGTCGGCCACGCCCGGCCCATTCTGAGCGGCGGAGACGACGGGCAAGCTCGTCGTCATGGACTGCATGCGCGTCGAGTCGGCGAAGAAGGTGTAGGCAAAGCTCGTCGTCTGCGCGCCGCTGACCGCTGCAACTTTCACATCGTCGATGAAGGCGGTGGAGTCGCCGCTGGTCAGGCCGAGGAACGCGATGGTGTGATTGCCCGCCGTGACGGTAAAGCTGCCGGTCGTTTGCAGCGTGTAGCTGCTGCCCGGCGTGAAAGTACCGACTAGGTTGCCATCGACGCGCACTTCGATGGTCTGCGCTCCGGCCGGCTGATAATTCTGTCGCTGGGCGGCGTCGAAGTGGATGGTGTAAGTGCCGGCGTCGAAGAAGAACGCCTGGCTGATGCTGCTGCCCGCATCCTGCAGGAAACCAACTTGGGTCCCTTGCGGCGCGTCGGGATTGCCGCTGGTGAAGCCGCTGCCGTTGCCCGCCACGCCGGAGCTGGCGCTGAATGTCCACGCGGACCCGCTCGGCGCGTAGGCATACGCGCTGGTGCCGATGCCCTGGTGCGGCAGTTCAAAGCCCGCGTCGGTGCCGGAGGCCTGGCTGCGATAAACCGTGGAGCTGGCCAGCGGCACCACCGTCGCGCCACCGCCGCTGTGCACGAAATACTGCATGGTGCCCTGCAGCACCGGCGTGCCCCGCTCGCCCCTTTGCACGCTGCTGCTCTGCAGATAACCGGCGGCGTCGCCCGCCGTGGTTTCACCCGCCGTCGTCGCCGAGGCGTACACGAACGTGGTGATGAGCCCGGCGTCGTCACGCAGGTACATAGTTGCCGTTCTCCAGGTCCAGCAGGTCGGCCTTGGTCTCGTCAAAGCCGACGACGGCGCTGGGATTGGCCGTCAGGATGGTGCGTCCGGCATCGTCGAACTTCGTGAAGGTGAAATACTGCAAGCCCGTCGTCGCATCGGTGAAGATGCGGCCCATCTCCTGGCCGTAGCGATTGGTGTAGATGACGTTGCTGCTGCCATCGGGCAATGTTTCCGTCGTGCGCGTATGCCAGAAATTGAAGCCGTCCGGATGGGTGCTGGTGAAATACGCGTAAGTGAACGTGCCCTGGCCGGCGCTGCACGAGGAGCAGCCTTCGCCTTGAGCCACGAGCTGGGTGATGCGCTGGAGCGCATCGTATTGATACGCATTGTCCGCGAACGGCGACACCTGGCTGTCCGTGGATGCAAACGGATCGAGCCCGGCGGCGATCAGACGGGCGTAGGACGGCGCGTTGAAGACATACTTGAGCCCGTGGACAAAACCGCCCGCTTCACCGACGTAATAGCGATAGGCGGTTTGATCGAGAATGTTGCCATCGCCATCCTTGATGGCCGAAGATTTCAAATCGCCGTCGCCGCCGAACGCATCGCCGTTCTGGTAGTAGGCATATTCCGTCGTCCGCACGACGTCCCACGGCCCGCTGTTCACCATCCGCCGCAGCGTGACGCTCTCGACCAGGCCGGCGTTGGCGCCGCTGCTCACATAACTGTAGAGAAACGATTCGGTCGTGATCTGACCGCCAATCGTTTCCGCGCGCCGGATCTCCGTGGGCCGTCGGCGTTGCGCGACACCACTTCGGTCGCGTTGCCCGCCGGGTCGACGATGCTCTGCAGCTGGCCGCGCTGGCCTGCCGGCAGTCCCGAGGCAAAATCGTGGAAGACGAACTGGTTGCCACTGGAATCGCCCAGCGTGTACAGGCCAGTGCCGCTGTCGTAGGTCAGCGCTTCGGTGCCGAAGAAGCGCGGCGTATACGTGCTGCCATTGAAGTCGAAGTAAATCGCGTCGGCGCCGCCGATGGTGGCGACGATCGTGCCGCCGTCGCCCTGCAGCAACGACGGCATCATGATATCGCGGTTACCGCTGCCGTTGGCCGTGTCGCTGGTGTAGCCGGTGCCGTTGGTGTAGGTCAGCAGCTGGCCCAGCCAGTGGCCAAAGCCGCCGGAGCCAAAGGCCGTGCTGGTATTCGTCGGCGTGGCCGCGCCGTCGGCGGCGCGGACGGGGCTCCCGCAGGTGGCGCAGGTGACGGTTCCCGAAGGCGAGTTGCCCGGCCCCGGCTGCACCAGGCTGTTGGTGTAATCGGGAACGTAGTTTCGGGGCAGGTTGCTGACGTCCACCTGCACGTTGTCCAGGCCCCAGCTTTCGTCGCCGATGGCTTGCAAGCCAGCTGCCGCGAACTGGATCGTCACCGCACTGTCGAGATGATCGAAGCGCAGGGTGATGTGGTACACCGAGTCCATCGGCGTCGTGGTGAGGACCGGATGCGCATAGCCCAGCGTGTTGATCTCACTGGCACCGGTGCCCGCGGCGAAATTGCCATCACCAAAAGCTTGGGGATAGGCCTGGCGCGTGGACGTGGAACTGATGCTGCTATCAAAGTGATTGCTGAACGTGGTGTGCAGCAGCGTCGGCCCGCCGTCCACGCTCACGTCAAAGACGTCCTGGCCCAGCGTGCCATACGGTCCGCCGGTGGCGCTGCTGTTGCCATCCCACGAGCGAAGGACGAACACGTCAAACAAGACGGTGACCTGGTTGTGCGCCGGCAGTCCGGTCAAGGACAGGTTGGCGGTGTCGTTGGAGAATTCGCCGAGGAAGTTGCGACTGCCGATGGGTGTGGTGGCGATGTTCAGGCTGGCGCTACTGGCCCAGGCGCTGCCGATGGCGCTTTCGAAGTCGTTGAAGTAGGCGACGGTGGGCACCACGCGGTCCTCCAGCGCTTCAAAGCGCGGTCGAAAGCGGGGGGGGAGGCGCTTTGCGGAGGGTGCGGGTACGGGAGCCGAACAGGGTGTGGAGCAAGGTGCGAAACTGGCCGAGCATCGTGCGCTACCTCTTCGACATTGAGGAGGGGAGGCGTCGTCCCACGATGGAGCGAGCGAGGTGGAGTATCCGCTTGCGAACGCCGATTGTCAACGCGCGTAGCGAGAAGAAACAGGGAAGGAGGGGGAGGAGAAATAGAAAAGCGTGGGCGAGGATGGTCCCGGGGTCGAGTCGCCATAGGGCTGGGAAATTCGGTTCGTCGTTCCGCCGCTATATATATAATTCGCGAACCACGTTCCATGCTCCTCATACCCGCATCGTCTGCCACCGGCCGCTGGCGAAGCGATAGAGAAAGAACCCGCCGCGCACCACCAGGTCGGCGAACATCGCCAGCCACGCGCCGCGCAAGCCCAGGCCGAGTCCCGGACAGGTGCCAAGAGGCCCCAGGTCCACTTCGGGGAGGGTGAGCAGGTACGCCAGCGGAATACGAACACCAATGAAGCCGACCCAGGTGAACAGCACCGGCACCCGCGTGTCGCCGGCCCCGCGCAGCGCGTAGGTGAAGATGATGCAGCACGCCAGGGGCGGCATGGCGAAGGCGACCAGGCGCAAGACCGGCACCCCGGCATCGATGACGCCTTGCTGCTCCGGGTTGGGATTGAACAGGCCGAACATCTCGGGCGCCCAGACGTAGAACACCACCCCCATGACACACATGATGCCCAGGCCCAGGCCAAACGCGACCCAGCCGCTATGCGCTGCCTCGCGCGGGCGTCCCGCGCCGAGGTTCTGTCCGACCAGCGTCATCGCGGCGGTGCCGAACGCGCTGCCGGAGAGATAGGCCAGGCCCTCCCAGCGCAGGGCGATGCCGTGGGCGGCACTCGGCACGTCGCCCAACAGGTTGATGATGCTCAGGAACCACAGATGGCCCGCCGCGACCGACAAGCTGTCAATGCCGGCAGGCACGCTGATGCGCAACAGTCGCTTCAGCAGGTCCGCGTCCGGGCGGAGGAGCGAAAGATGCAATTTCAAGCCGGCACGGCCGCGGGCCAGCACGGTCAGCACGGCCAGGCCGCCGAGTGTGTTGCTGATCGCCGTGCCCAGTGCGATCCCCTGGAAGCCCAGCCCCGGCAGCGGTCCGGCGCCCCGGAAAAACAGCCATGCGAGGGGCAAGTTCAACACCGCCACGCTGCCCAGCACCCAGAGGCCCATGCGCGTATCGCCGGCACCGGCCAGACACGCGATGCCGGCGAGTTCGATGACCTGGAAGACCAGCAGCACGAGCAATGGCTGCAGGTACTCGGCGCACAGGTCGGCCGTCGGACCGTGCACCTGGAGCACTTCCAGCAGTGCCCGCAGTCCCGTCAATCCGACGACGCTGCCGATGAGGCCAAGGCCGACGGACAGCACCATCGACTGATTGGTGACACGGATTGCGTTGCCCCAGCTCCCGGCGCCAACGTAGCGTGCCACCAGCGCCGTACTGCCGACCGTGACGAACACGCAATAGCTGCTCAGCACCCAGGCCAGGTAGTTTGCCGTGGTCTGGGCCGATTGGTAGGCGACATGATCGGCGGTGACCTTGCTGGGCAGCGGCTCGAAATAGCCGGCGAGGAATTGATCCGATAATCCCACCGCCAGCACCAGGAACTGCTGCACCAGCACGGGCCAGGCCAATAGAAGCACCTGACGCCGGACGGGAAATAAGCGATCGGAATGAATGTGCGAGCGAACCGCAGCGGGAAGGTCAGCAGCTTCGCCACGATTTGCCATGAAAGAAAAGTCGCGGCATGCCTGCCACGGCAGCCCTATTCACGATTTCACTTGGTTGTCGGGGCGACCGCGTCTTACAGCAGCTGGCGGAATTCCTCGATGGTCAGTCCCGCGTCTTTCACGATGCCGCCCATCGTGAAGGTCTTAATTGGATTGTGACGCGGGATAGTGACCTGACGCGTACCGTCGCTCATCACGATGTGCTTGCCTTGCCGTATGATCGTGAATCCTGCCTTCTCCAAGGCGCGGACCGCGTCCACATGGTTTACGCCGGGAAGTCTTGGCACAGCTGCACCTGTACTTCGACCTCGCGGATTTCCGCATTGCGGAGGCGATCGTCCAAGGCCGCCAGATATTCCTGGATGGCATCCTGGATATTGGCCAGCGCCTCCTCCTCCGTGTCGCCCTCTGACCAGCAACCAGGGAGAGCAGGGACGGAGACGCTGATTCCTTCCTCGGTTCGGTGTAGCGCGACCTTGTATTTCATGACGATTCCTCCGACTCAGCCGCGAAGGCCCAGAGAATGCGGGCTCAGACGCATGGCATCGTATCACTCTCATTTCTTCCCCAGGTTGGGGTCGATGCGCCCCGCTTCCTCGTAGTCAGCCTGGGCGCGCTCGGAGTCGCCCTTGGCGGCGTAGGCCTGGCCGCGGTTGCGATAGGCCATGGCCAGGCGGCCGTCGAGGCGGATGGCGCGCGTGTAGTCGGCGATGGCGCGATCGTACTCGCCCAGCAGGCGATGGGCGATGCCGCGGTGATAGTAGGCCATCGCGTTGCGTGGATTGAGGTGCAGGGCGCTCGTGTAATCGGCGATGGCTTCCTGGTACTCCGTCTGGGCAACGTACGCCAGGCCGCGGTTGAAGTACGCCACGGCATCGCGCGGGTCCATCTGGATCGCCTTGGTGAACTGGTCGATCGCCTGGCCATATTCACCGGCCTCGAAGTAACTTCGCCCGCGGGCGAAGTAGGCCGCGGCACGGACCTGGCGGCGCTCTTCCTCCTGGGTGTTCTTGGCCTTGGACAGACGGCGCTCGTCCATCTCCTGGCGCGTCGGCACGCGCGGTGCTCCGGTGGGTGGTCGCCGTTCCGCGCCCACGGGTGCGGCGACCTTGCCGCGGGCACGCTGCGATTCCTCACGCTTGGCAGCGGCTTCCGTGTGCTTCGGGTCGAGCAGGAGTACTTTGTCGAAGTCGGCAATGGCCTGCGGGTGCGCCGCCTTCGCCGCGAAGGCCAGGCCGCGATTGAAATAAGCCGGCACGTTGCGCGGCTCCAGGCGCAGCGCGCGGGTGAATTCGGCGATGGCACGGTCGTAGTTGGCTTTGCCGTGGAAGGCGATGCCGCGGTTGACGTAGACCAGCGTCAGCCGAGGGTCGAGCCGCAAGGCAGCCGTGTAGTCCACGAGCGCCCGGTCGAAATCGCCCTGGTCGGCGTAGGCCATGCCGCGATCGTTGTAAACCAGTGGGTTCTTCGGATCGAGGCGTAGGGCCAGGTTGAACTCGGCAATCGCCCGGTGCCGCTCGCCCTTGCTGGAATACGCGGTGCCGCGAATGAAGTAGGCGGCGGCCAGCTTGGGGTCGAGGTCGATCGCGGCGGTGCAGTCGGCGATTACCGCGTCGAATTCGCCCTTCTTGGCGTGCGCCAGCCCGCGATTGAGATACGCCAGCGCCATCTTCGGATCGAGCTTGAGGGCGGCGGTATAGTCGGCCATGGCGCGGTCGTAGTCGCCCCGGTCGGAATAGACGTTGCCGCGTTTGATGTGCGCTGCCGTCAGGTTCGGGTCGATCTGCAAAGCGCGCGTGAACGCCGCGATGGCGTGCTCGTAATCGCCTTGCTGCCGATAGGCCATGCCACGGTTCACCAACGCGACCACCTTCTCGGCATCGGGCCGCGACAGGTGCGGCGACGCGCCCGGCTCCTTCTTTTCCGCCGGCGTCTCGCGTGCCGCGGCAGCCTGAAGCTGCGAGATCCGCTCGAGGACCGTCTTGAAGCTCGGCATCCGACGGGCAATGCTGCGTGCCGAGCAGTAGCCCAGCACTTTCCGCCAGCCGGGCGGCAGCGTTGCTTTCTCTTCATCGTCCGGTTCGGGCGTGCCCAGCAACGCGAAATAGCCGGTCTTGCCGAAGCTGTAGATGTCCGAGTAGGCACCGACCGGCACGCCTTCCAGCCAGCCGATTTCTTCCGGCGACGCGTACGGCACGCTTCCCGCGGCACTCGCGCCGATGGCCGACCGACCGCCAATGGAGGTGCTGGTCAGCGTGGCGTGCAGCACGATCGGACGCAACGCCAGGCCGAAGTCGATGAGCTTGACGCGCCAGCTGCCGTTCTCCTCCTTGCGAAGCAGGACGTTGGCCGGCTTGACGTCGCGATGGAGGATGCCCTGCTCGTGCGCCGCCAGCAACGCCTCCGCCAGCGGCCGGGCGATGCGGAGCCAGTCGTCGCCGGTCAGGGGGCCGTGCTGTTGCACGTGCTCCGCCAGCGACAGGCCCTCGAAAAAGTCCGTCACGATGAAGGGCCGCGTCCGCTCGGTGTCGGCAAAATCGCAGTCGCGCAGGCGGACGATGGCGGGATGGTCCAGCAACTCGATCGCCTGCGCTTCGCGGAATACCTCGGCTGCATCGTGGCGCAGGCCGTCCGTCCAGAGTGCCTTGACGACGACGTAACTGTCCGAAGCGCGGTGCCGACACAGGAACGCCACGCCGCTGCCACCCACGCCCAGGATGCGTTCGGCTTCGTACTTGCTGGTTGGAAAGAGGCTGAATCGCTCCGGCCAGAGCGTAACGGCACGTTCCAGCAGCGTCAGCGCCTCGGCCCAGTCGTGTTGCTCCAGGGCGACCTGATAGGCGTTGAAGTCCAACACAGCGCGAGCGTGCGGGTCCGTGACGACGGTGGTCGCGCCCTGAAGGTAGCGATGGGCGGTCTCATAATCGCCGGCCATGGCTTCCAGGGTGGCCAGTCCGTTGAGCAAGGCCGGCAACCGTTGTTGCTGTTCGGGCTCCAGCGCCTGAAAGCGAGCGCTCAGGTCCTTGATGCGCTGGCGCTCCGCCTCGCCGCGAATGATGCCGCTGTCGGCCAGGGTCAGTTCGCGATGGCGCAAGCGATGGTGCGTCAACAGCGTGAGCGTCGCCTCGGCCAACTCCAGGACCTCGCCTTCCTGGCCCTGGACTTCGCGCTCGATGTCAAGGGGATAGCCGCGCGGCCCGGCAGCGGCAACGCCGACCGTCGTCAAGAGCACGTCCAGCCGCGGACCGTGCTGGGCCAGCACGTCGCCCAGTGCGTCGAAGCGGACGCGGGCCACGCTGGCCGGCAGGGTGATGCTTGCGCTGGCCATCTGCTGTGCGAGGTCGGCGTCCGCTTCGATCTCCCGACGCAGAAAGTAGCGTGCCGCGCCGGTCAACAAGGGAATCTCTTCCGCGAAGCGTTGGGCCACGAACTCGGCCAGTGCGGAACAGCTGGCTTGCCGCAGGTCCGCCGCGATCTGATCCAGCGCCTGGCGTTCCGTGTCGGCGCCGGCAGCCTGGAGACTGGCAGACAGGCTCTCGCCGCGCAGCGCCTCGCTCGACAGGAGCCCGCGCTGCCGCAGAGCGGGCAACTCGGAGAGGCAACGGCCGCGCCATTCACCCGCGGGGTCCGGCAAGGCCACGCTATCGAGAAAGGCCTGGACCCGCTCGCCGATGGCGGTGTCCTCGCCCGGCTGCAGCAGGACCTTGCATCGCTCCCACCAGGCTGGCCCCGCCAGGGCGACTTCCACCGTTTTCCAGGCCTGGTCGAGCGAACGCTTCAAATGAGGGAGGAACCGGGCGGCGTTGTCGGTCGATTGTCGCCCCCAGAACTCCCTTACGGAGGAACCGCCGCCCGTCCCAGCACCGTCGATCAATGGCTGTAGCGAAAGGAGGGACAACGCCTCGACGATTTTCATCGGTTCGGGCTCCAACAGGTCAGGCTCGTCGCTGGAAACTCCCGTTGGGGAGAGTGGTTAGGTATGAATTTTGCCATAAACGGCGAATTGCGGCAAGGCATGAAAGGACGTCCGGAGCCATTTGTTGTGGGGCCGGCTTCCCGCCGGCCAGATTGACCGGCTGGAAGCCGGCCCCACGTAATACCGACGTGTCGCGCGTGAGCGGAGGGAGAAAGTCGCGACTTTCTCCCTCCGCTCACATGCGACGCTTGCTGTAGCTTTCTGCCTTCTTTCTCAGTCGTCGTCATCGCCGGGCTTCTTCTGCTCGAAGCCAAGGCTCTCGGCCAGGGCGGTGATCTGCGTCTTGAAGCGGTTGTCCAGCTCCTGGCTCTTGGACGCGTAGGTGTTCAGAGGGCCACCCGGCTTCTCCGCCATCCCCTTGAACTCCTCGTAGGTGCGCCACAGGTCGTTGTAATGCTTGCGCACGTCTTCCGGGAGGTTCGGATCGTTGAGGAGCTTGGTGGCGAGGACGTGGTGCTTGCTGTCCAGCAGCATCTCGCTGACCCGGCGCATCACGGCGTCGATGACCGGTCGAGCCAGGTTGATGCCCTCTTCGGGCGGCCGGCCGCGGGCTGCGGCGGCGCGCATGCTGTTCGTGTACTCGGATACGACGCGCGAATAAACGGCGGTGGAGACGAAGAGGCGCTCGACCACGACGTTCAGGCTGTGCATCGCCTGGCCGACCGCAGCCGTCTTGTGCGGGTCGTCCTTCTCCAGTGCGTCCAGGCGGTCCTTGAGGTCCTGCCAGGGAATGCAGTAGGAAATGCTCTCCTTGCTCACTGCCTTGAGGGTAACGACGCCGATGACTTGCCCGCGATTGTCGAACACCGGCCCGCCGGAGTTGCCGCCGTTGACCGACGCACCGAGCTGGTAGAAGGGCATGTTGCGAACATCCGTCTTGGTGCTCAAGACGCCGGTGCTGACGGCATTGCGGAGCATCTTGCCGGAGCCGTCGGCGGGACAGCCGATAATGGTGATGTTCTTGCCTGGCTTGAACTCGAAGTTGTCGGCCATCCGCAACGGGGGCACGACCGGCTCGACCGCAAGGAAGGCGAGGTCGCGTTTGGCGTCGAAGTGGAGGACCTTGGCCGGGAACGCCTTCTTGCTCAATTCCTCCTTCGCCGACGGGAAGTACACCTTGAGATCGTCCGGCGGAATGCTCTCGACGACGTGGGCATTGGTGGCGATGACGCCTGGGCGGATCATGAAGCCGGTGCCGCCGCCCTCGCGCTTGCCGACTTTGAAGAGGATCAAGGCGACGGACGTGCCGCACTTGTCGAAGATCTGCTCGCTGTTCTTGTCCTTCGCCCACTCGGCGTCTTCCTCGGCGCGTTTGTTCTCCGCCGCGACCTTGAGCGCATTCTGCTCGGCGTCCCGTTCGCGCGCGAGCCGCCGGCCCTCGCCGCCCAGCGCGTAGATCTGCCAGCTGCCAAGAGCCAGGAGCAGGAGCATCGAGTAGCCGATCGCCACGCGGCGCCAGGCGACGCCGTTGGGGGGCATGAAGCCGCCCATCGCCCCCTTGAGTGACTCTTCCTGGGATTGGAGCTTTTGCTGGATGGTGCGCGCCCGCTCGTGCTCGCCGGCGATGTCTTCGGGGGCGGAAGAAGCCGCCAGCATCGGACCCGCCAGCTGATTGATCAGTCCTTTGCGCTCGGTAACCGCCGACTTGGCGTCGCCGCGCACGTCCTGGATGCTGACGATCCGTTCGCCCAGGGCCTTGATCCGTTCGCGCAGCTTCTTGTCGCCCAGCTGCGCTTCCACCATGCGCTGACCGAGGGCGAACTGGGCGTTATCGGATTTTTTGCGATAGCGATTGCGCCGCTGCACCTCGAACAACAAGGTGAATGGCTTGAGCGACTGCCGAAACGTGGCAATCACGATGGCCAGGCACTCGGCCGGGATCCGCTTCCAGATCGGGGACGGCGGCGACGCGGGGGCCTCGGCCGTCATCGGCGGCCGGGCGGCGGGGGCCTGGGGCGCCGGCGTCGTCCGGATTGCTTGCGCCGGGGCAGCCGCGGGGACCACGACCGGGTTCTTGCAGCCGGGGCAGCTGAAACGCATTCCCGCTTTGTCATCGGGAGCGCTGAGGGTTTTCTGGCAGGAGGCACAGGCGAAGCGAATCACGGGCGGACTCCTCGGTGAAAAGGCGACGGGAACGGGTGGCGAATCAGGCTCGTTCGGATCGCCGGCTACTTCGGGCCGGAACCCAGCAGGATGACGTTATAAACCATCCCGTCGGCCCCGGTTTCGACACCGACGCCGATGTCGGTGAGGGTCTGGCTGGAGAACGGAGTGCGCAGGGCCTGATTCTTCACCAGCAGGTCCATCATCTGCTGCGCGGTCAGGTTGCGGACCGGCTGCGTGAGGCGAAACGTGGTCTGGTAGCCGTAGTCCTGCTTGGGGGCTTCCTTGCCTTCGGCAGCGCTCTTTGCCTCGACGCGAGCCGCATCGGACAGCTTTTGTCCCGGTTTGAACAGCGGCAGTTTCTCGTCGGCGCGGAACTTGTTGACCGCGTCCATCAGTGCCCGCTCTTCCATGGTCAGGTTGAACCCATCCGGCGGCGGGGGCGGGGGTGGGGGCATCTCCTTCTTCGTCACTGGCGGCTCGCGCCGCGTTCCGACGGGTGGGTCCTTTTTCGGGTTGGGCCGGGTGGTCGGCAATTCCGCGACGACAACCGGCGTCGACGCCTTCGCCACCGAGGTGATCTGGAAGGAATCGAGGAACTTTTGCACCTCCGCGGAAGCCTTGGGCGTGGCACGCGAGTACTGGGCGGTGACCCAGAAGACGCGGGCCTCGGCCAGGTAGATGCGGCGGACGAGCACCTGGTCGTCGGGCAAATCGACCATGACTTCGCGGCCGGAATAACCGCCCTGGTTCACGTCCTGCTCGCGCACCACCTTGCCGCCACCGGTCAACAGCTGATTCCGCAGCCAGGTCTGATAGAGGTGACTGTTGATCGGCCGGTCCGGCAGATCGTAGTAGTGGACGGTGTAGGTGGCCTTGGCAGCGGACTGGGCGCTAGCTTCCTTGATGCGGCCGGAGGTCAAGATTTTCTGATCGTTGTTTTCCTTGGTCTCGGGGTTGACCGGCATGAGGATGGTGAAACCGCCGCCGTTGGGCGCGAATTCCTTCCACTGGGCGTCGCCGCCGCCGCGCAGCAGGTACCACAGGCCAAGGACGCTGCTCAGCAGGCAGAACATCAGCCCGAAGGCGACTGCCACCCCGGCGATGAGCAGGCCGTTATTCCGTCGAGACCGGTTGTTTGGACTGGCGGCTGGGCTGGGGAATGGTTCGTTCTGGGATGGCACCGCGGGCCCGCGCGCCGGGGCGGGCGGCGTCGAAACCGCCTGAAAGACGAAGGCGTGAGCACATTGCGGGCACTTGACTTGCTTGCCGAGAAACTGATCGGGGGCGTTGAATCGACGGCTGCAACCGGGGCATTGACCTGCGATACTCACGGCAGCTCCTCTCCAGGGTGGGTAGCTCCTGTGCATCGGCGGCGACAGGCGAACAGGTTCGAGCGAGTCTGTTCTGTATATCTCCAGGGCGACCCTGGAACCGACATCGTTGTATTCCGCGATGTCCGATTCTAGGCAAAGATTTGGCATGACGCAAGTTTTGCGCAGCCACGGCATGCTTTTCCAAGTTCCATCGTAACCAAGGAACCACGAGAGCCAATTGTGCGGCCGGACGCCGAGCGGTCCTCCCGGGTGAGATTTTCACCTCCCAAGATTCCCTGCTCCTTTGCGGAGGCGTCGTGGCGGCTCGGCCTTTCGCACCGAAGGTGCAGGGCAGGACAATCCGGGGCCAGTTCGCGCAGCGAACGCCGCCCCGGGTGGAACGCGTCATCAATGGATGGCACGCTTTCAGCGTGCGGCTTCGAAACTGCATCCCCCTCGTACCGGGCAGTCCCGGCGTCCTGCCGCACGCTTTCAGCGTGCCCTGCACCGCGGGGTCGCCATCCCAGGGCGGCACTCGCTGCGCTCGCTTGCCCTGGGCTTCCCTGCCCAGCACCATCGGTGCGAATGCCAACGCGTGACGGCGACCGAGTTTATGCCTAACCACGCGCCATTCGGCCGAAGCCGGCAAACAGAAGCCTACAGTTTGTTCTGCGGTTACTTCCTTGGACGACACTGGGCCAGCTGGAGGTCAAGTTCGGCCGTTTGTGGCAGCGAGTCAAGCCAGGCGGTCCGTGGAGGTACGCAAGGTGCGAAGGTAGGGGAAATTTCGGGGTCGTTGGATTTCGTTCGCTCCAACGAGATGGGGAAGGCTCAAGCCGGTGGAACGAGAAAGCCGATTCCTGCATTGACCATAACTCCCAGCCGCGTCACCATGTCGCGGACACTCCGCCGGTGCTGGGTACCAGTGGTGTGGAGCCCGGAGCATCATGACCAACGCGGCCATTACTGGCTGGGGCTACTACTGTCCCCCCTGTGTCCTCACCAACCGCGAGATCGCGGAACATGTGGACACCGGCGACGGCTGGATTCGCTCGCGCACCGGCATCTCCGAGCGACGCATTGCCGGGCCGGAAGAAACCACCTCCACGATGGCCACGACCGCGGCCCGTCGCGCCCTTGATCAGGCCCGGCTCTCGCCCAACGATATCGATCTCATCATCTGTGCCACCACCACGCCGGATTACCTTCTCCCGGCGACCGCGTGCCTGATCCAGCACCAGCTCGGCGCCGAGCACGCCGGTGCGTTCGACCTCAACAGCGCTTGCAGCGGCTTCCTGTCGGCCTTGATCGTCGGTAACCAGTTCATCCAGGCCGGCACCTGCCGACGCATCCTCGTCGTGGCGGGCGAAACGCTCAGCCGATTCATCAACTGGAAAGACCGCCAGACGTGTATCCTCTTCGGCGACGGCGCCGGTGCGGTCGTGCTGGAAGCGACGCGCCAGTCGGCCGGCATCCTGAGCACGGTCATGGGCTGCCAGCCGGATGCCGAGCGCTTGCTGACCATCGATGCGGGCGGTTGTGCTCGCCCCGCGTCGGCCGAGACGGTCGCCGAATCGGCCCACTGTGTGCGCATGCGCGGCAATGACGTGTTCCGGCAGGCCGTCCGCCACATGACGCAGGCGTCGCAGGACGCGATGGCCAAGGCGAACTTGCTGCCCGACGACATCCGCACGGTCGTCTGCCACCAGGCGAACCTGCGCATCATCCGCGCGGTCCAGGACCGGCTGGGCATGCCTTCCGAAAAGACCTTCGTCAACGTCCAGCGGACCGGAAACACCGGAGCGACATCCGTGGCCATCGCCCTGGGCCAGATGCTGGGCGAACAACCGGCGCGGGTCGGCGATCATTACCTCATGGTCGCGTTTGGCGGCGGCTTTACCTGGGCCGCAGTGACCTTGCGCTGGGCCGACCTGGCGCTCATCGTCGGCGATCGCGGCTTGCAGAAATCCGCGTGATATGCAGTGGGCCTCTTGTCCGGCCAGCCCACCAGTCAGGGTATCGCTCGTCGCGACAGTCGCTGGAGCGATCCCTTCGCCTCGCGCGTCAGCCGGGCGTTCTCGCCGCCCTGGGCCAGTCGCTCCAGCTCCTTCTTCGCTTCCGGCGTGCCAATCGATTCCAACACTTCCACCGCACGGACGGCGCGCAGCGTTTCCGCGGGCCACACCTGACCGGTTACCTTCGCCAGCAGCTTCTCGACGCGCTGGCGAACGTCCAGCGATGGTTTCCCTTCCAGGATCTTGCGCAGATAAGGATCGGCCTGCTCGCCCAGGCGTTCCAGGTCCGCCTCGGCCTTCTGGCGGGCCATGAACTCGTTGCTCTCCAGGTCGGCCAGGAGCTGGGCCATCCGCTTGGGGTCGACGCCGGCCTCAGCCTTGGCGTGCCGACTCAGGAACGGAACGCTGGCTTGCGGCGCGCGAGCGAGTGTGGCGATGGCCTTCCCCGCACGGGCCGCATCGTCGGCGAGCAGGTCGGCCCAGAGCGCCTCAAGTTCCTTGGCCGATGGTTCGCCCATCGCCGGCTCGCGGGACACGCGCTGGGTCACGTCCCAGATCAAAATCGTCGTGTCATCGCTGCCCGAGGCCAGGCGGGTGCCGTCCGTGGAAAACCGCAACGAGTCGATCGCGCCCTGGTGCCCCTGGAACGCACGCACTTCCTTGCCGGCCAGCACGTCGAACAGGACGACACGGCCGGTGTCCTCGCCCCAGGCCAGCGTCCGGCCATCCGTGGAGATGGCAATCGTCGTGACGCGAGCGGCAATGGGACCGACCCGATTTCGCAGCTTGCCGGTGCTCGTTTCCCAGAAGCAGATCGCCTTGTCCTGCCCCGCCGTGACCAGCGACCGACCATCGGGAGAGAAGCGCACCACCAGGATGCCGTTCTTGTGCTCGAACTGACGCACTTCCGTGCCGGAGAGCAAGTCCCACACGCGGACCTTACTGTTATAGACCTGGACGCCTTCGGTGAAATACGGCGCCTCGGCCGTGACCAGGAGACGGCCGTCGGGCGACAGGGCCATGTCATGGAACGGGCAGCGCGGCACCGGGCCGAAGCGTCCCGGCAAGTTGCCCGGATATTCGCCGAACTTGTGCAGCTCCTTGCCAGTGGCCAGATCGTGCACGTGGATCGGCCCCCAGGTGCTGCCGAACGCCAGGACCTTGCTGTTCGGCGCGAACGCCAGCACGCTGAACTGGCGGCGGAAGTTGTCGGCCATGGGGAATTCATGAAGCTGCTTGCCGGTGGGCGTGTCCGACACGCGCAGCACCTTGTCCTCGACCGTGGCGATGATCCGGCCGTCGGGCGACACGACCTGCGTCCGCGCGGCTGCTCCCGAGGCAGCGAACGCGCGGGCCTTGCCGGTCGCGGTGTCCCAGACCTTGGCGCCGCCGTCCTTGCTGGCCGAGACAAGCGTCTTCGTGTCATCCACGAAGCTCAGCGCGTTCACGCCGTCGTGATGGCCTTCGAACGTCGCGAGCGCCTTGCCCGATCCCACGTCCCAGAGCTGGAAGGTCGGCGTCCGGCCGGCAACCGCGACGGTCTTTCCGTCCGGAGAGAGCGCGACGGAATTGGTCGTGGCGGGCCCCTTGAAGCGATGGCGTTGCTTGCCGGTCGCCACGTCCCAGGTGCGGATGGTGCCATCGTAACTGCCGGCCACCAGCGTCTGCGCGTCTTGAAATCGGACCATGGCAAGCGGGCCGGCAGGCGCTCCGTCGCACTTGTGGACGTGCTTGCCGGTCTCCACGTCCCAGACGTGAACGCGCCCCTCGCGCTGGCCGCCACTCGCCAGCGTCTTGCTGTCGGGCGAGAACGCACAGCACATGATGCCGCCTTCGTGCCCGACGATGTGACGAACCAGCTTGCCCGTCGCCGCGTCCCATACGCGAATCTTGTTGTCCCCATTGAGGAAGCAGCCGCCGGACGCCAGGTACTTGCCGTTCGGTGAAAAGGCAAGGCCATCGATCGACGCCTGGCGTTCCTTCCAGGAACGCAGCTCCTTACCTTCCGCGACATCGAAGAGCTGAATCTCGCCCTGCAAGCCGCCGACCGCCAGTGTGCGGTTGTCGGCCGACAGCGCCAGCGAGCATGGATTGATCTCGGTCTTGAAGTGACGGAGCGCTTTGCCGGTCGCCACGTCCCACTGGCGAAGCAAAACGTCACGATAGGACTGCCCTTGTTCGGCTGCAATCAGGAACTTGCCATCCGAGGAGAAGAGCATGCGCTGGACCTGCTCGGCTTGCCCGTCATAGCGCTGCCGTTCCTTGCCGGTGGCCAGGTCCCACAGGCGAATCGGTTGCTTCTGGTTGCCCGCGGTGGCCAGGCTCTTGCCGTCCGGCGCGAAGGCGACCGCCATGATCATGCCGCCCTGGCGAAAACGCAGCGTACCCATGCGGGCGACGGCACCCGCGGGCAACGGGTCCTTCGGCACATCAAGCACCATTGGCTGCTCGGGCGGGGCCGGCTCCTTTGCCGCGGGTGCGTCGGCAAGGGCGACGACGGGCTCTTCGTTCGCGGGACGGCCGTGCGATGGTTGAAGCATCAGGGCCGTTGCTCCGGTCCCTGCCACGGTCAGGGCGAGCGCCAGCACGATCGCCAGCTTCAGCTTGCCGGATACCACGGAACCGAGCACCGCTTGGGCCAACCGAGCCGCCGGCACGCCGGCAAGGGCCTCGCCCGCGGCAAAACGCACGGCGCTTTCCAGGGCGGCCTGCTTGAGAGCCAGCGGCAGGGCCTGGGCTTCATCCACGCTCAGGATGGTGGACAGCAATCCAGCCGAAATGGTAGCGCCGTGGCGGCTGAGTTGTTCGCGCAAGAGCTCGCGACCGCGTTCGAGCCGGCGCTTGAACGTGCCTTCCGGCCAGCCCAGTTGCCGGGCTGCTTCATCGCGGGTCTGTTCTTCCAGGTAACAAAGGATCAACGGCAGGCGATACTTCTCGGGAAGGCGTTCCAACGCCTCGTGCAGCATGGCGCGGGCTTCGCGCAGCGTCATCTCGGTCAGCGGATCGGGCATCCGGTCGATCGCCTGGGGCTCCTCGACCGGCGTGGCGGCTTTCTGCTGCCGGGCCCGGCTAGCGACCTTGTACGCGACGCCATGCAGCCAGCAGCCGAGCGCCTCGGGCCGGCGCACGCTCGCCGCCTTCCTCGCCAGGACGAGGAACGTGGCCTGAAACGCATCTTCCGCCGCATGCGGATCGCGCAACAGCCGCTGGCACATACGGTGCACCAGTGGGCCGTGGCGCTCCATCAGCACCGAGAACGCAGCTTCGTCGCGGGACTGGACGAAGCGCTGCAGCAGTTCCCGGTCAGGCAAATCGCCGTCGGTCCGCGCGACCAGCAGTCGTCGGATGTGGCCGAGCAGGTTGTTGACCGAGAAATGCGCCATGGAACCGCCCGTGGGGGATAGTTTGTGTTTCATGACCAGAATAGTGCAGGGACCGCAACCACCGGGCGCGGAATTCCGGTAGAATTCCTCAAACGTGGCGACGGACCGTCGAGACGCCGTTTACCCCGTTTCCCGCAGCTCGTTGCTTTGCACCCTTTGTGAGGATCCCCCATGTGCCCACCTCTTCCGAGCGTGCTTGCGATCTTTCGCCTGCTTCTGGTATGCACGGCAGCCGTTTGCCTGACCGGCGCCGTCCTCGTCGCTGACGACAAGGGCAAGACGGACGCCGAGCCGAAGGAGAAGAAAGGCCCAAGCATCGCCGAGATGAAGCAGGCCATTCTGAAGCACATCACGCAGAAGAC
>JAIEMG010000101.1 GCA_019752375.1 Gemmataceae bacterium
GGCGATCATCCGGTTTCAGGCCCCGCATGAATCACCAAGGCCCCTAATTTCATGGGAAAACTCTCCGGATAGACTCTGACTTGCGAGGGCGTGCGGACTGGTCGTGACGTATGCCACCAGCCCGCCCTTGATGACGACGGCAAGGGCTTCTCCCACAGGGAGCGGAGCGCCGCTCGTCGGCAGCAGAAATGCGGCGGCGCCGTCTTCGGTTGGCGGACCTGGAGACTTGGGGGAGGGTAAGAGCATGTCGTGCTCACCCGATTCCGCCTCCGGTGCTGCATCAGGCGGCCGAAGGTTTGACGGTGGGCTGGCATCCGAGCGGGCGGGCGGTGGTTGATTCGTCCTTCGGCTTTCGGGAGGCAGGCCTTTACCGATGCCGAGCACGCCGTCGAGGATCGCACGCCAGGGGAGGCTCAGGGATGAGGGCGATAGATTTTTCGTTGCCAGGTCCAGGTGCGGCAATAGGCTTTCCGCCAGTTCCATTGCGCCGGTGACCACGCTTGCGGTTGCTTCGCGGACAGTCGGCAGGAACGCATCAATCGCCAGCTGCATCTGGCCCAGGGAAAACGCGACGCCGTTCGAGGACGACCCGTCCGTGCCCGTGGCACGGTTTGGATCGGCGAAATGACTGCCCAGGGGTACATTGTCCAGACCGGCGATGAAGCGGCTCGTGCCGGCGTCGATGCCAAGGCCTTCCCCATCGGACTCCGATGCGGCACGCTCCGCGACGACGAGCGCCGCCACCAGGGCGCGCGAGACTCCTCCCAGAGGAAGCAGCGTCGTGGTCAGCGGGCGGACGTTCAAGTCGGACGCGGATTGGGGCCCGAACCGAGTTGCCTCGACAGTGCCGCCGGCGGGATTCGAGTCGGGCGGCGTGCCGGGGTCGTTCGGCGATGGGACCGGGATGGGGTTCAGGTCGAAAGACAGGCGGAAGACGGTCTCCCGTCCCTCGGCGGTCGCGTAGAGGTCGATCAAGCCGTCGGACGCTCCCGCCAGGGCCAGGGACGTCGGGTGGGCCACGTCGGCGCTGGACATGGTCCGCGCCAGGCTTGGTCCATCGGCGCCGCCGAGCAGCAGCGAGAACACACCGTCGCGATTATTGGCCACCACCAGGTCAAGGGTGGAATCCCCGTTGAAATCGCCGACCACGGCCTGCACCGGTCGGTCGCCAACGGCAATTTCCCGAAGCTGTGCACCCGGGGCGGTAAAGTGGGAGATGAATGATAAGTCGTCCGAGCCGGCGTTGACAGTTACCAGGTCCAGACCCGGCGTCGTATCGAAATCGCCAACGAACACTTCGACGGGGTCGCTGCCGACTGCGAAGATTGTCGGCCGTTGGTCGTTGAAGAAGCCGTTACCCGTGCCCAGGAGCAGCGAGACATTGTTGGATTCACGGTTGCTGACAAGCAGGTCCAGGGCTCCGTCGACATTGACGTCCGCGATGGCCGTGGCCACTGGTCCCAGTCCGACCTGGCGGTCCAGCACCGAGTCAAAGCCGGCGTTGAGCCGCGGGCCGTAGGTCAGCGTCCAGCCGGTTCCGTGTCCGGCCGCGTCGAGCGAGCCTTGCGCCAGCAGGATGGAAACGTCGTTGGAACCCTGGTTGGCGACCACCAGATCGAGAAAGCCATCGCCGTCCAGGTCGCGAAGCGTCACACCGGCCGGGCTGGTACCGGCGAAGAATCGCTGCGCCGACCCAAACTGCCCTCCGCCCAACCCGAGGTAAACACGGATGTCGTTGCCACCGGTGTTGACCACGATCAGATCGTTGACGCCGTCTCGGTTCAGGTCGGCCGCGGCCAGGGCAGCGGGGGCCGCCAAACCGTCGCCCGCGCCTTGCTGGAAGGACTGCCCGGCCTGCGAGTAGTGCACGATCACTCGGTCCAACGAGGAGTCGGCCAGCACGAAGTCAGCGCGGCCGTCGCCGTTCAAATCGGTGACTGCCAGGGCGATCGAGCGATCGGTGCGCTGATAGGTCTGAAACGTGCCATCGCCGTTGCCCAGCAGAATGAGCACGTCGCCAAAGGCGTTGCCGATCACCAGGTCGGCGCGGCCGTCGCGGTTCATGTCGGCCACGGTGACGCCGGTCGCCTGGTTGCCGGCGCTGAAGACACCCGTCCGGACGAGCGTGCCCGCCGCGGCGACGTCGAAGACCTGAAGTTCTCCGCTGCCCTCGTCGAGCACAGCCAGCTCCGGCCGAGCGTCGCCGTCGAACTGGCCCGTGACGACGACCGTTGGCCGCAGTCCTGTGGCGTAAGTCTGGGTCAGGCTAGGGTTCGCGAAGCCCCCGTGGCCCGTTCCGGGCAGCACCGAAATCGTGTCAGCGCCGGCGTTGACCACGATGAGGTCGACGATGCCGTCCGCGTCGACAAGACCGGCCGCGACGTCCATGGTCGCGTCCAGCGAGCGAACGACGGTGGCTCCGTTGAAGCGGTCCAGACCATACGGCGATGTACTGGCGCGGAAGCGCGAACTGGTGCTGAACGGTGCGGTCCCACTGCTGGAGATCACGGCCACGTCGGCAGAAAATTGGTCGGCCACCAGGATGTCCTTGAAGCCATCGCCGTCCACGTCGACCAGCTTGAGAGCGGCCGGATTGACGCCGACGGCGATGGTGCGATCCGGTACGAGCCCGAAGCCCCCGGTGGCGCGCTGAAAGTAGACGAACACCTGGCTGGAGCCGGCCGCGGCGACGACCAGATCACCCCGTCCGTCATTGTCGAGGTCGCCGGCGGTCAGCTGCGATGCCAGGGCGCCGGGCACGACCGGGCCGACCGTCCGTTCGAACGTGCCGTCCCGTCCGAGGCGGTAGAAGGACAGGGTACGGCCGTCGGCGTCGAGCGCCGCCAGGAAGCTCCTGCTGCCCAGTGCGACGGCTGCCACCGCGCGGGCCTCCGTGTCCTGCGCCGGGTTGACGAGGATGGCCGGATCGAAGGTCGCGGGACGATCCATCCGGCCCTGGCGGTAGAGGATCTGGCCGTTCGCGCTGCAGACCACGAGGTCGGCGACGCCGTCCCAGTTCAGGTCGGCGATCAGCGGCGTGGCACGGACGGGATTGGAGATGATACGGGATGCAAGGAACGATCCGTCCCCCAGGCCGAGCAGGACTGAAACGTCGTCGGAGAACTTATTCGCGGTGGCCAGGTCGGTGTTGCCGTCCGCGTCAAAGTCCCCTGGCACGACCGAGACGGGACCGGTGGCGACGGTGAAGTTGCGGGCAGCGGCAAACGTCCATCCGCCGGGCTGGGAACTGTCACGCTGCCCTACCAGGATCGACACGGCACGCTGATTCTGCGTGCTGAACGCCACGTCCGGGAGGTCATCGCCGTTGAATTTGCCTGCCACGACGCCGACGGGAGCAATAATGGTCCCCGCCACGCCAAAGCGGCGCGGCGCGAAGAAACGGGCGGTGAGGGCCGAGGGGGTCGATGTCTGGCCCAGCAGGATCGTCAACTCGGCCCCGGATCCGTTGGCAACGATGAGATCGGGCAGCCCATCCAAGTTGAGGTCGGCCACGGTCAGGTCGATGGGCGTGGGCGGGGTGTCGGTCGGACTGATTTTCAGCGCCAGCCCCTCGTCTGGTGCCAGCGTCCATGTCGGTCCCTGCCCGATACCGATGCACAGCGAAACCGTCTTTCCCCCGCGATTGGCGGTCAGCACGTCGAGCCGGTGATCGCCATCCACGTCCGCGAGGACGACGGCTGCGGGGCCGGCCCCGACGACAAAGCGAAGCTGCGGCAGTATCGTCCAGGCGCCGGACACGTCCTTGCCGCCGAGCAGCACCGAGACGTCGCTGCTTCCATTGTTCGCCACGACGACGTCCGGAACGCCGTCGCCGTTGAGATCGCCGAGTGCAAGGGCCGTCGGCAAGGCGCCGGTGTCGAATGTCCGCGCCGGGGCGAAGGTGCCATCGCCCATGCCCAGCAAGACCGCGACGTTCGCCGCGACGCGATTGATGACGACCAGGTCGAGGAAACCATCACCATTCAGGTCGTCGACCTTGACGATGTACGGCTGACTGCCTGTCGCAAACCGGCGCTGGGCCTGAAACGTGCCATCGCCGATGCCGAGCAGTACGGAGACGTCTCCGTCGCTGGTGTTGTTGACGACGAGGTCGGGGCGGCCGTCGCGGTTGAAATCGGCCACGGCGGCGAGACGGGGGGCGGTCCCCACCGCAAAGCGGAGCTGATCCGCAAACGTGCCGTTGCCCTGGCCGAGCAGAATGGAAACGTCGTTGGAACCAACATTCGGCACGGCGATGTCGAGGCGGCCATCGCCATTGAAGTCGGCCGTGATCGGCAGGCTGGGAGCATCGCCGACGCCGAAATCGCGCATCTCCTGAAAGCCCCCGTCGCCGACGTTGATCAGCACGGTGATGCTGCGCGGGGACGGCGTCGTGCCCAGGGCCTGGTTGCCGGTCACCAGTTCGGGGGGGCCGTCTCCATTCAGGTCGCCGACAGCCAGCGTGCCGGGGAAATTGCCGGCCACCGTCAGGCCGACCTGGTAGAGCCGTTGCGTGTCGAACGTGCCATCACCGATGCCGAGCAGGACCGAGACGTCGCCGGAACCGAGGTTGACCACGGCGAGGTCGAGTCGGCCGTCGCAGTCGATGTCCCGCGCCAGCACGGTCCCCGGCCGGCGGCCGACGTCCAAGCGCCGCTCCGCACCAAACAAGCCGCCGGCCTGGCCGAGGCGAACCGCGACCGTGTTGGCGGGATCCTGCGTCGTGATGAGGTCGAGGTAGCCATCGGCATCGAGGTCGGCCGTCGACACACCGGTGAGGCCGCCGCTGACGGCGATGCGATACGCCTCGACGAAATGGCCATCGCCCTGGCCGAACAAAATCGACACGGAGCGCGGCTCCAGGGCCGCGGGCGCCGTCTGGTTGATGGTGACCAGGTTCGCCGTGGCCAGGTCGAGGTGGCCGTCACGGTTGAAGTCGCCGACGACGAGGGCTGCGGGGTTGCTGTCGCCGACCGCGGAGACGATTGGGGCGTCGAACGAGCCGCCGGCGTTGCCCAGGCGCACCGAAACCTCGGCGAAAGCCTCATTCGTCGTCACGAGGTCGAGGCGGTCATCGCCGTTGACGTCGGCCACCACCAGGGAAGCCAGGACGTCCAGGTGACTGTCGAAATTGGCGTCCTTGACCGCCGTGGCCAACGGGGTGGCGCCCATCACAAATGGTCCCTCGGCCATGGGGAGGAAGCTGCCATCTGCCTGCCGGAGCAGGACGGTCACGGAGTTGGTGGCCGGGGCAGCCGTCACGATGTCGAGGCGATGGTCGCCGTTAACGTCGGCCACCACCAGGGCCGTCGGTCCGCTCGCGAGAGCGACGTCCTGCGGCGGGAGGAATGTGCCGTCTCCCAGGCCGTACAAAACAGAGACGGTCTTGGTGTCGAAGTTCGCGGTGGCGACGTCGGCATGGCCGTCCTGATCGAGGTCGGCGACGGCAACCGCATAGGGCATGCCGCCAACGGGCGTGACCTGAAAGGGCGCCGAGCTGACCTGGAACTGTGTGGTCAGCGTGTAATCGCCCGGCAGCGCCGTCAGCGCGTCGATCCGCAGATAGTAGGTGCCCGGCGAAAGGTACTGGGTGATGCTGTCATCCGGATCGGTCGCCGACTGTGCATCGCTCTCGATCAGCAGGCCGCCGTCGTCGCGGAGCAGGGAAAGCCGCGTGTCGATGCCGATGCCGTGGACTTGAGCGGTCAAACGTCCGCCCTGCGCCGGCGTCAGCTTCCAGTAACCGGCGATGGCCATGCCGGAGAGCGAGTCATTGACCGTGCCGGGAGCAAGAAGCGTGGCGCTGGCGAAGTCCGTGCCGCTGGGCAGCGTACGGTCTTCGAGGCGTTCCACGAGCAATCGGCAGCGGCGCGCGGACGTGACGCCCGCGGGTGGTCCGCGTTTCGCCATCGGCCGTTGGTCCGGTTTGGGCGCCGACCGCCACGACAGAGACATGAACGAAACCCTTCGCGGGCGAGGGCCGGACGGCGGCCGTCCCGTGAGCTCGCGCGACAATGCGCGAGCGGAAGAAAGAGATCGGGCCGGGGCGTATGGGCGGGGCGGAACCTTTCCCAGGCAGCATAGCGTCTGTTCGGTGGATGCCACAGCAAAATCGGGCCCGCCGCGGCGGTTAGGCGGTTACCGGAATGGCTCCTTCGTGGGACGCGGGTAGGTCTCGGCCAGCTCTCGATACCCGGCGTGTCGTCGCACCGGGGCGAGAGCCGGGTCCGCCTGGACGGTGCCCCACCAGAAGGCGGCGCGATGTGGTGCGGGCAACGCATTCAGGGCTTGACGCAGCAGGTTCACGGCCCGGTCCTGGTACTGAAGCCGCGTTTCCCGTCCCTGGGGATTCTGCAGGGCGGGATCGAGCTCCGCCTGCAACACCGCCTGGGCGAAGATGCGTGCGGAATGGTAGCTGCTCCGCGAGTCGGGCCGAACTCCGAGACGGACGGCTGCCTCCGCATCTTGCACCCCGGCCCGGTACTGTCCGAGGCGGGCGCGCGCGAAGCCACGGCCATTGAGCGCGTCGGCGCTATCGGGAACGAGTCGGATCACGCGCTCGAAGTCCGTCAGTGCCAGACGCGGTGCGTCGAGCACGTGGTAGGCCCAGCCGCGGGCAGCGCGCGACACGGGGTTGTCCGGATCGAGCTCCAGCGCGCGCGTGAAATCTTCGGCCGCTTCCGCGTACTTGCCCAGCTCCGCCAGCGCCTGGCCGCGGGCCTGGTATACCGCCGCGACCGGCCGCCGCCGCTCCAGGTCCTTGGCGAAGTAGTGATCCAGCGCGCCCAGCGCTTCCGGCAGTCGGCCCAGGTGAAGCAGTGCCTCGGCGCGAAGCCGGTGGGCCAGCGGATGATCGGGCTTCAACGCCAGGGCGGCGTCCAGTGCCTCCACGGCGCGGGCGTGCTCCTTCTGCAGCAGGAGCAAGCGGCCCTTCTCGAACAGGTCTCCCGCCACGGCCGGCGATTGCAGCCCCAGCGGTTCGTGAACGATGGCGGAATCGAGATCCATCACGGCGGCGGCGAGGTCTTTGCGCTGTTCGTGCAGCCGCGCGCGGTTGCGGTAGATCGAGGCCAGCACCAGCGGCGGCTTCATCGCGACCGCCCGGTCCAAACACGCTTGCGCCTCCGCCCACTGCTTCTGCTGCTGGTAAGCCTGCGCCAGGTTGACCAGTGCCGCGTACTCCGACGGCCGCAGGCGCGTCGCCCGCACCAGGTCCTCCACGGCCCCGGCCAGGTTTCCTTGGCGGATGCGCAGCAGGCCGCGGTTGACACAAACGCCGTACTGTGCCGTACCGTCCGGACGGATGTGCGAGGACGCTTCCACCCGTGCGAAATCGGCCTCCGCGGCCGCGAAGTCGTCCAGCTCGCCGAGGGCGAAACCGCGCAGCAGGTATGGCCAGACGTGGTCCGGCTGACGGTCGATGCAGCGCGTCAGGCGAGCAACGGCGAGGGCCAGGTGCGTCCGTCCCGTGTCCGGGTGCGCATCGCGTAACTTGAGGTGGCAGACGGCCAGCGCGTACAGGGCGCCATAGTGCCCGCTTTCGCGTTCCAGTGCCTGACGGAACTGTGCCGCCGCTTCGGGGAGCTTGCCCTCGCGGTACAGGTCGTTGCCCGCCAGGTAGTGCTCGACCGCCCGCGCCGGCGGCTGGGCGCGGCCGCGTTCCGAACGCGCGCCGGCGTCATCGCCGAGCAGCGCGAGGAGCCGGGCACGCCGTCCCGGAGGAATGCCGCTGGATGGCTCGAGCCGCGCCGCCCGGTCGAGCGCCTCCAGGGCTTCCTTTGCGACTGCTGAGCGGTCCGCGTTTTTCCGCCGGTGCGCCGACTCCGCCAGGGCGTCGGCCAGGTTGACGAGTAACTCGAAGCAGCCTTGGCGAACTTCGGCTTTCTCGTCATCGGTGAAGGAGGTCGCTTGCAGGTCCGGTGCTGCTCCGGCGTCGATCAATTGCAGCGACTCACGCACGACGGCCCGCGTACGCTCCAGATTTTCGGCGGCATCCAGGCCGGTGAAGCCGTTGGCATAGAAGCCAGCACGGTCGCGAAGCTCGCGAAGCTTGCGAAGCCGGTCCAGGTCGTTCAGGCGCCCCGCGACCTGGCGCTCGAGCCGGTCCGCGCTTGCCTGGAATTCCGCAAGCTGCGGATCGGCGGCAAACTTCGTCCGAGCCCCGCCCAGCCGGCTTGAAACGCTCGCCAGGTGCGCGTGCGCTTCGTCCCACTGCTGGGCCGCGACAGCGGACTCAGCCTTGAACAGCGCGGCCTGGACTTCGATCGTCGCCGTCTTGAGTTCCTGGCCGTCCAGTGCGGCGGCCAGGGCCGCGCGCAGATGAAGGTAGTGGCCCGCGGACACGGCCAGCAACAGCACCAGGGCGGTGACGCCGACGGACGCAAGCGTGGGATGGCGTCGCGCCCATTTCCACGTCTGTTCCGCCACCGAAGCTTGCCGGGCATGGACCGGTTCGCCCGCCTGGAACCGGCGCAGGTCTTCGGCCAGTTCCCATCCGGTCGCGTAGCGGCGGCGCGGGTCCTTGTGCAGGCATTTGAGGCACACGGTCTCCAGGTCGCGCGGCACCCGGGGTTGCAACTGCCTTGGCGGCGCCGGCTCCTGCGTAACCACCTGCTCCAGCGTGTCCCACAGCGTCTCCGCCTTGAACGGCGGACGGCCCGTCAGCACTTCGTAGAGGATCGCCCCCAGTGCATACACATCGGTCGCCGGACCGATCGCGCCCATTTGTCCGCGCGCCTGTTCCGGCGCCATGTAACTTGGCGTTCCCGCCATTTCACCGGTGCGGCTCTGCAGCGACTCGGTTTCGAGCTGTTTGGCCAGGCCGAAGTCGGTGATCTTGCACGCGTCAGGAGTCAGGAGCCAGGAACCAGGAGTCAGCCCGGAAGCGTTCGATCCTTGCTTCCTAACTCCTGCTTCCTGATTCCTGTCTCCTGAAAGGAGGATGTTCGCCGGCTTCAGGTCGCGGTGGATGATCCCTTGATGGTGCGCGTGATCGACGGCCCGCGCCAGCGTTTCCACCAGCTGGGCAGCCGGCACGGCCGGGAGGGGGGCCGTTCGCAGCCGGTCGCTCAGGGTTCCGCCGGAGACGTATTCCAGGCAGATGAACGGCGCGCCTTCGTGCACGCCCACTTCATGGACCTGGACGATGTTCGGATGCTGCAGGCGCGCCACGGCGGTGGCTTCGCTGCGGAACCGGGTCACGTCCTCGGGACCGGCGAGGCGGCCGGCTCGGATCATCTTGAGCGCGACCAGGCGATTCAAGCTGAGCTGCCGGGCCTTGTAGACCACGCCCATCCCGCCGCGGCCCAGCTCTTCGAGGACTTCGTAGCCCGGGACGACCGGCAACGCAGGCGCAGTCTCTGTGGACTTCGCGTCCCCGCCTTCGGGAGCCAGGACTTGATGGACATCGAACTGGTCGCGCAGTTGCGGCTCCAACTCCGGAAAGCGATTCACGTATTCTTCGACCAGCGGCGCCTCGCCCCGCCGCATGCGAAGCAAGACTTCGTGATAGATCAGATCCAGAAGCCGTTCGCCATCGCTCCGAAGGGCCGGGTTCTGATCCAGGTACTCTTCAACGGTCTTGGGACGCCCTTCCCGCCAGTGCAGGCTCTGGTCGTCGAGGAGCACGTCGGTCGCGGAGGCGCCAGGCAGGGGACGCCCGCCGGACCGATCGGCGGAAGAACGGATGGAGGCCATGGCAGGATCCTAATACTACAGCGCTGCATTCCGCGGAACGAATCGCGCAACGTCTGTAGCCTGCGGAATGGCGCCGCAGGCCGCGTACATTCACTCCGCAGGCTAAAACCTGCGGCTACAGACGGTTCCGGCTTGGGAATGACCGACCGAGAAGCTCCAGCTTCTCGGACCCCGACGTTTCACGGGCAGCGTCGAGTTGCACGAGACGTGCACGGCGAGAAGCTGGAGCTTCTCGGCCGTGCGTACCCAAGCCGGCGCTTGGGTACGAGAGGCGGGGGAACAGTGCTTCCTTGGGTCATTGGGTATTGGTCATTGATTCGTCATTCGGCATTCGTCCTTCGTCATTCCAGCAGGGAGGGCTTCGTCATTCGTCATTCCAGCAGGGAGGGCTCGTCGAGCCCCAGTTGCTGCGCCGCCCGGTCCAGGGCACGCGTCAGCCGCTTTCGCAACGCCTCGGGGCTATCGCCCAGGTCGCGGGCGATGTCGGTCCACGGCCGTCCTGCACTACGTTGATGGACTAGTTGCCGTTCATCGGTCGAGAGTTGCCCGAAGAAGGCGTGCAGCAGGTCGCGGGACGCGATCTGCTGGTCGGGCGTTGGGCCAGGAGCGACCATTTGCGCCGCCAGTGCGCCGCCCGGCTCCAGGGACGATTCTTCGCGGTGAGTCACCTGTGATTTACGGGCCTGGCTGGCGAGCTTGTTGCGGGCCATGACGACCAGGAGCTTGACCAGCTGCTCCGGCTCCTGAAGATCGTACTGCCCCGAAGCGGCGCGGACGAAAAAGCTGGCCAGCACCGACTGGCAGATGTCCACGGAATCGAGTGTGCGCCGGAGGATGGGATCGCGCAGCTGGAGACGAACGGCGCGGCGAACGGCCGGCTCGTAACGACGCACCAGCTCGGTGGCCGCCATGTCCTCCCCGGCCCGCACGCGCCGGATCAGGTCCAGAAATGCACTCCCGCCCGTCATGATGCCGGTTCCGCACGGACAAATCCTGGGCATTTTCCTTGTAGCAGCACCTGCGCGGCCCCGTCCACAAAAATGCCCTGGCGCATGCAAGTTGCGCCCGCGCGGAAAATCTTCTGCGAATTTGTCCGATCGGCGTCGTTCGAAGCGATAACTGAAGGGATACGATCCGCGATGCAGTTGCAAGGGCCGACAAAGCCGAGGGATTCTTGGGTGGCAGGGCGCCTACCTGCTATCAGGCACCCCGTGGGGGGAGCGCCCACCCCCCCGGACCTCCCCTTGACCAGCCCGGCATCAACGGCTTCGCTCGATCGGAACGAGGAGCGCGGAAACAGAAAGTCCCGCCGCTGGCTTCCCCAGTGTCGCCCAGTCACCGAAGGTCGCCAAACGGCGGGACAGTTTCGCTTTGCGCGTCCCCATGCTCGGGGAAGGAAGTTTAGAAGACCTGCCCGCCGTCGTCAACGGGTTCCCCCAACCACTTTTCTTTCCATTTCACGATCCCACGTCGCGGACGAAGCGCCTGCTTATGACTGCGGCCCGAGCTTGGTTTCATGTCGGAAGTCGACAACAACGGGATCGCCGGCCTGGTCATTGACGAAGAAAGTACAGACGTGCCAGATTAAATCTTCGAGAATAATCGCGCGGTACACGAAACAGTCTGCCCGGTCCGGCGCGCGGTTGCTGCGCACCTCGGCTGGCGGATTGCTTAAAGTCTGATGAACGCGGGTGAGCAGTCGGACGAGGGCGTCTCGGGAAAAACCACAGGCCCCGATCTCACGGCTGATCCACCGCGGTATCCCCCCGTGCATCGCGGATCAGCTCCGAAAGGTCCTGGCAGTCCCCTCGCGCGACAGCAGCGAGAGATTCTGCGATACGCCTTGGATCAGTGGCTGGCATCGGCGCAGACCACGGCCAAACGCCAAGCAGTGCGGCGCGTTCGAGCCGAAGGTTCTGAGCCGACGCGGCAAGGTCGGCGCCCACGTCGATTGGCCGGCCGGTGAGGCGACGCACGCGATCCAGTTCCAGGAGAGCATCGATCATGTGGATGGCAGAGTCAAAAAGCCGGTGAAGCGAGCGGGCGGTGGAATCCAGGTCCAGCACTTCCCCCTTGCGAACGCGCTCATTCGCGCGGCGGACGGCGTGCACCGGATAGTTCGTGATGCGGAGGACCGCTCCTACCACCTCGGCAAGTTCGCTCGCGGATAGGTCGCCTTGCTCCTGTGGCCTCCACGCTTCAATCGTCTCTTCCGCAGCGCGAAGCTGGCTGCTGTAAAGTTGTTCCAACATCGTTGTGCTCATCGCCGCTCTCCTCCCCTGCGGTCGTATCTCCGTGAGGAGCCGGACTCCATGCTCCGACTGATGACTGCGCGGTCAATATCACATTTGGCCCCCCTCGCCCCTGTACTCGGGGGCGAGGGGGGCCCGTTTGGTCGCTTTGCCCGCGCAGCGATCAGTAGTATAACAGTCTCAGAGTACCGCCTGGGCCGTTGAGTTGCAACCGGCGCTGGCAGACCAGCCGCTCACGGCGAGCTCACTTCCCCTTGCGTTTGTCCAGCCGCTCCAGCACCGCCTGGGCCTCGCGGGTCTGGTAGGCCAACGGAGAACCCTTGGCGACCTCGGCGAGGAACGCGCGGGCCTCGGCGGTGTCCAGCCATTCCAGCACCTGGACGGCCCGGACCTGGCGCACGTCGTTTTGCGACGGCAAGCCCTTGCGTGCGTCGAGCACCGCGAGGATGCCTTCCACGCGCCGGCGCATCTCGAACGATGGCTTGCCTTCCAGGGTCTTGAACAGCTCGGGCCGCACGATCTCGCCCATGTTTTCCAGTGCCGTCGTGGCGGCGCTGCGCACCTTGAAATCGTTGGCGTCGAGGTCGGCGACGATCTCGGCAATGGTCCGCTGCTTGCCGCCGTCGGCCGGCATGTGCGGTTTCAAGAAGGCGACGGCCTTGTCCGGGTTGGCCGTCAGGTGCCAGATGGCCGCATAAGCCTGCACCGCATCTGCGGCTGCGAGGTCGTCCCAGAGCTTGTCGGACTTGAACTCCGGCGCCTGCACGGCGGCCGGCTGCACCTTCGCCATGTCCCACAGCAGCACGGTCGTGTCGACGCCGGCCGACGCCAGCGTCTTGCCGTCGGGTGAGAAGGCCAGTGCCGTCACCGCTTCCTTGTGGCCGACGCGGGCGGGCAAGACTCGGTCCGTGGTCAGGTCGCGGAGCTGCACGTGTGTGTCGGCGGCGTCGGCCCAGGCGAGGATTCGGCCATCGGGCGAGAACGCCAGGGCATTGATCTCGCTGCGCGAGCGCGTCACGTTCAGGATCGGTTTGCGCGTGGCCAGCTCCCAGATGCGAATCGCGCCGCCGGCGCTGGCAGCGGCAAGGAAGCGTTCGTCCGCCGAAAAGGCCAGTGCGGTAATGTTGCCGTCCTCGGCTGCCAGCTTGTCCACGAACTTGCCTCGTGCCGGCTCCCAGAGGATGACGGTCTTGTCCAGCCCGCCCGTGGCGATGGCACGTCCGCTCGGAGCGACGGCCACGATGGTGACGCGGTCCAGGTGGCCCGGCGAGGCCGGCCCCATCATGTTGGGCCGATTGAAGGCGCCGCGCTCGGACTGAAGCCGCTGCCTCACTTTGCTGGAAACCAGATCGGTCAGCTGCACGTCGTGGACCATGCCGAAGACGGGCATCCGTCCGTCGAACGGCGACGTCTCCCAGGCTTCGAGTTTGTTTTCCGGCGAGAACACCAGGCTGATGATGCCCCGGGCTTCCAGGGGAAACGTCTGACGCAAAGCGCCCTTGGTCGCGTCCCACAAGCGCACGGTGCGATCGTCACTGGCCGTTGCCACCGACTGGCCGTCCGGCGAGAACGCAAGGGCGTACATGGACTGCGTATGGTCCCGAAGCGTCCAGAGGTGCTTGCGGTCGGTCACGTTCCACAGGCGGATTGTGCGGTCCAGGCTGGTAGTGGCCAGCGTGCGGCCGTCCGGAGCAAAGGCAAGGTGCTGAATGCCGCCGGTGTGCCCCTCGCGCGGCCGGATTTCCTTGCCGCTCGCCGCGTCCCACAGGCGAACCGCCTGGCCCTTCGCAGCGGTGGCGATGGCGTCCCCCTTGGGCGACAGCGCCAGTGCGGTCACTTCGGCTTTGTCGACGACAATGCTCCGCGTCTCCTTGCCGCTTTCCGCATCCCAGATGCGCACGGTGCCATCGCGGCTGCCCGAGACGACCGATTTGCCGTCGCGGGAATAAGCCACGGTGTAGACACTGCCCTCGTGGCCTGTCAGCTTGCGCAGCTCCTTGCAGGTAGCGGTGTCCCACAGCCGGACCGTGTAGTCGTTGTTGCCCACGGCAAGCACGGAGCCGTCGGGAGAGAGCGCCAGGGCGTAGACCAGGCTGTCCTGGCCGTCGAACTTGTCCATCTCGTTGCCGGTCTCGACTTCCCAGCGGCGCAGGGTGCGGTCCTTGGCGCCGGAGTACAGCACCTTGCCGTCCTTCGAGAAGACCACCGACGTGACCCAGTTGGTATGGCCCAGGAACTGGCGGATCTCGTCGCCATTGGAGGTATCGTAAAGGTAGATGAGATGACCGCGACTGGCGGCCGCGAGCGTCTTGCCGTCGGGCGTGAAGGCGACGGCGGTGATCCAGCCGCGCTTGGTCGGCAGCTTGTGCAGTTCCTTGCCCGATGCGACATCCCAGAGCCGGGCAGTCTGGTCGTAACTGCCCGAGGCCAGCGTCTTGCCGTCCGGCGCGAACGCCAGGCAGTTGACCGGCTGCGTGTGCCCGGCCAGGCGACGCACTTCCAGGCCTGTCTCGGCGTCCCAGAAGCGGATGAGGTTGTCGGTACTGGCCGTGGCGACGAGCTTTCCGTCCGGCGCATAGGCGATGGCCTTGATCTCACCCGCGGTGCGAAAGCGCACGGTGCCGAGCCGCCCGAGAGCGCCTTCGGGCACCACATCAGCCGGCTCATCGGCGAAAATCGAATTGCTCCCGAGGAGCAAGCCCAGCACAACGGCGACCGACAGGATGAATTGACGCATGACCGTATCCTTCTGCAACAGAGGGCCGACTCTGTCTTCCAGTCAATAAGAGCGAGCAGAGGGGGAGAACCTAACGCTACTACACCACGGTGCAGTTGAACCTGCCGCGAAATGACGAAGGACGAAGTCCGAATGACGAATCAATGACCAATCCCCAATGACCAAAGGTCCAAGCACTGCACATCTCCGTTGGAGCTTCGTCACTGGAAATTCGTCATTCGGGCTTCGTCCTTCGTCATTGCTCCCAACGGGGGAGAGTAAAGTAGCGTTGGAGATCGAGCGGGCTCATGGATTGGACGTGAACATACCGCGAAGTGTTCCGCAAGTCGAATGCGCGGGACCGCTGCAGGCACGTCTCGATTTCGCGATGGTCCGGAACGCCATGAACATGGTCGAAGGCCGCGGACGCCCTTTGGCGCGGAGAAATCGCCTCAGCGAATGGTTTTCGCGACTGTCTGGGTTGCTCTCCCAAGGTGGCGGAATCGAAAGACGACAGGGATTTGAGAGAAACCAATCAAAAGGCGAGCGGGGCAACAACGGATCATGGCCCCATGTGAAAGGCGAGATCGTAGCCAACCACCATGATGGCTGCATCGACGAGCATGTGGCTGATCCACGGAGCGTAGATCGACTGTGTCTTGTGATACAGCCACGCCCAGATGGCGCCGCCGACGGCGATGCACAGCGCCAACGGGATCGCCAGTGACCAGAACCGGCCCGGGAAATAGTCCGCCAGCACGACGACGTGATGCGCCATGAACCCCAGTGACGACAGGCCCAGCGCCCAACCCCACGGCGTCAGCCGTTCCAGCGTGCCGAAGACGAACCAGCGCCAGTAGTATTCTTCCATCAGCGAGTGGATCAGAGAGATGAAGACCGCAAGCACGATGTAGCGCGTCGGGTCGAGGAGGCCAGCTTCGCTCAGCTTCGTCTGAATCTTGGCCGGCGTGTCGCGAAAAAGGGACGTGCCGCGCAGCGCGAGGAAGTACAACGCCAGGATGACGGCGCCGACCGCGATGCCGAACGCCAGGCCAAAGGTCAGTCCGCGCAGATTCGGCGCTGTCGGCCGAGGAAGGCGGCGTTCCAGCAGCAACACGCACAGCACCGGAAACGCGAATTGAAGCGTCTTGCCGACAACGTAGCCGATCATCATCGCGGGATTGGGCTGCCGATCCGTGCCCGGCCGTTCCAGCGCATCGAAGTAGACCCAGGCCATGACCGTGGGAAAGACCAGTGCAAAGACCATGGCGCCGAGCCAGGCCCCGCGGGTGCCGGGGTCGGAGCGATCGGCTGGAAATGCGTGGACATCGCCCATGATCGCGTCCTTTCAGGGCAGCTCGGCGACGAGCCGGCGGACCAGCACGCGCAGCTTCTTCTCGGCGCGGGCCGCGATCGCGAGAATTTCTTCCAGCTTGCACGGCTCCAGCGCGTCCGGCAGACAGATGTCGGTGACGACGGAGATGCCGAAGTTGCGCAGCCCACTGTGGACGCCGACGATGATCTCCGGCACCGTGGACATGCCGACGGTGTCGGCGCCGATGCCGCGCAGAAACCGATACTCGGCGCGCGTCTCCAGGTTCGGTCCCGTGATCGCGACGAACACGCCCTTGTGGCAGGCGATCTTCTCGTCGAGCGCGATCTTCTGCGCCATCTGGATCAGTTCGCGGTCGTAGGGATAGCACATGTCGGGGAAGCGAATGCCCAGGCGTTCGTCGTTGCGGCCGATGAGCGGGTTGTCGCCCATCAGGTTGATGTGGTCCTCGATGATCACCAGGTCGCCCTTGGCATACTGCGGATTCATGCCGCCGCACGCGTTGCTGACGATGAGTACTTCGCAGCCCAGCGCCTTCATGACACGGACCGGAAACGTGACCTGCTGGAGCGAATAACCCTCGTAAAAGTGAAACCGCCCTTCCATCGCGACGACGCTCTTACCGCCCAGCGTTCCGCACACCAGCCGCCCCGCGTGCGACACGACCGTGGACTCTGGAAAATGCGGAATCTGCCCGTAGGGAATGGTCGCCTCCGCCGCAATGTCCTCCGCAAAGCCGCCCAACCCTGTGCCAAGAATGATGCCGACCCGCGGCTGGCCTTTCCAGCGCGCCTGGATCGCGGCCTTCGCTTCGTGGATCTGATCGTAGAGGTTTGTCGTCATGGGAATCAGGAGTCAGGAATCAGGGGTCAGGAATCAGGGAGCAGTCGCCGAATCTCACGGGAGTATAATAGAATCCACGGTGGAAGAAAGACATGCCTCGCCCCAGGCTCCGTTTTCTGATCCCTGACCACTGACTCCTGACACACCATGGCTGTAAACCTCACCCCGCAATACCACGAAGCCGAGGCCGAGTTCAAGAAGGCGCAGACCGCCGAGGAGCGCCTGGAATGCTTGAAGAAGATGTGGGCGCTGGTGCCCAAGCACAAGGCGTCCGAGAAGCTACAGGCCGAAATCAAGAAGAAGCTGAGCGACACCAAGGAAGAGATCGAGCACGACCGCAAGAGCCCGAAGAAGGCCGGCGTCAGCTACAAGATTCCCAAGCAGGGCGCGGGGCAGTATGTCTTCGTCGGCGCCCCCAACACCGGCAAGAGCCGGCTCTTGACGCGGGTGACGCGGGCCACGCCGGAAGTGGCGCCGTATCCATTCACGACCCGCGAGCCGCACGCCGGCATGATGGAATGGGAAGACGCCCGCGTGCAGCTCATCGACCTGCCGCCCATCACCCCGGATTTCATGGAAAGCTGGGTGTCGAGCATGGTGCGCTCGGCCGATGCGGCCCTCCTCTTCGTGGACGTCGGCGACGATGACGGTCCCTTCGCCGCGGAAGCGGTGCTGGAGAGGCTGGCGCAGACGAAGACCGTGCTGATCGGCGAAGTGCCGAAGGAGATCGAGGATCCGTCAGTGCAGTATGTCAAGACGTTGCTGGTTGCCAACAAGATCGACTTGCCGGGTGCGGAAGATCGCTTGACCGTCGTCCGTGAGCTGTTTGGCCCGAAGTTCCCGATCCACGCGATCTCGGCGGAGCACGGCACGAACGTGGAGGAGTTGCGGACGGCGATCTACCAGTTCCTGAACATGATCCGCGTCTACACCAAGAAGCCCGGCAAGCCGGCGGACATGGCGTCGCCGTACACCTGCCCCGTCGGCAGCACGCTATTACAGATGGCTGCGATGGTGCATCGGGATTTCGAGGACCAACTCAAGTCCGCGCGCATCTGGGGCACCGGCGTTTTCGATGGGCAGACCGTGACGCGCGACCACGTGTTGCACGACAAGGATGTGGTGGAGTTGCATATGTGACCAGGTCCGCCGCAAGCGGCGATCAAACGAGCCCGCGTTTCATCTCGCTCTGGATGTGGCTCAACTCTTCCACCCCGACCGACAATCGAATCAGCCCGTCGCCGATCCCCTGCCGTTTCTTCTCCGCCGGACTGACGTAGCGATGCGACGTGCTGCCCGGATGGCTCAGCGTCGTCGTCGTATTGCCGAGCGATGGACTGAACGGCACGCCAGGCGCCAGCCGCAGGAAGCGATTCACGCCCTCGCGGCCGCCTTCCAGCTCGAAACAGAGCATGTTGCCGAATCCCTCGGTAAATAAGGTCTTGGCCAGCTCATGGTCGGGATGGTCCGCGCGGCCGGGATAGACCACGCGTTTGATGCCGCGTTGCTCGGCGAGCCAGTCGGCCATTGCCGCGGCATTGGCCGATGCGGCCTTCATGCGCAGCGGCAGCGTGGCCAGGCCGCGGCCCGCCAGCCAGCAGTCGAATGGGTTGGACGCCAGGCCCCAGATGCTGATGGCAGCACTCATCGCCTGCAGATGCTCGCCGCGGCCGGCAACCAGGCCGAGCGTCACGTCGCTGTGACCGCCGATCATCTTCGTCAGGCTTTCCATCGCAAAGTCGGCCCCGCGCTCGAGCGGCTTCAGAAGCACCGGCGTCGCGAATGTGTTGTCCACGACAAGCAGACACTCGTGCTGATGCGCGATCTCGGCCAGGCGCGGCACGTCGACCATGCGACACAGCGGATTGGACATCGTCTCGACGAACAAGAGTTTCGCCGGCTCGCGAAAGGCCTGGCGGACCTGCTCCAGGTCGCCGGTATCGACGAAAGTCGTCTTCACGCCAAAGCGCGACAGTTCCTGGCCAAAGAGCTGCGTGGTGCGGCCATAGAGGCGGTTGCTGGCGATGATGCGCTCGCCGGCCTGCACGGTCGCCAGGACGATGGCGCTAATTGCCGCCATGCCGGAACCGCAAACAAGCGCCCAGGTGCCGCCTTCCAGTGCCGCCAGCTGCTCGGCCAGGTGGCGAGCATTGGGATGGCCGTCGCGTGCGTAGATGAAGCCAGGTTCTTCGAGGTTGACGATGCGATCGAGGACGTCGAGGTCCGGCAGCGTGTAGACGGACGATTGATACAGGGGCGGGACCAGCGGCACGCTGCGGCCAAGCAAAGGATCGGTAGACATGACAGCACGAGGTACGAAGGATGTGGATCAAACGCCACAAGGAGCATCTTATCGCGTCGCTGACTTTCGTGCTGCGAAGGAAAACTACCGACTCTCAAGCACCGCCTTTTTTGCGGCGGGGTGATTTTCGCGGTTGCGGCAACAGTTCGTCCCACGACTCCACGCGCAGCAATTTTGTCGCCAACGCTTCGAGTTGCTCCAGGTCCTCCATCTGGGCGAGCGCTGTGGCCGCCCAGGGAGGGGCCGGCGCGCCGAAGCGCTCCGTTCCCTGACTCAGCAGCACCTTGCGCAGCTCCTGCCGGGCTCCCTTGGCCTCGCCCTTGGCCACGATGGCTTGATAGGTAACCGATTCTTCCATGCCTATGACTCCTTCGAGTAGCTGATTCACCAGTTGCTGATCATAACGCAAGCCCATCAACACTGAAACCGCCGTCCACCAGCGCCCCAGCCGAGCGCGGTCGTGAACGCGTGCCGTTCGTTGTTTCATCGCCTGGATGACGTCGCTCAGGTCGGCCTCGCGCACGGCACTGATTGGGGCCAGCGCCAGTTGTCCGAGGCCGCCCTCCAGGAGAGATTCCACCGGCAGCTCCCAGACGCGAATCAGCTGGTAGCGAAAGACGCGATAGGGCCCCGTGGCGCGTGGCAGCGTTGACTCGAGTGTACCGGTGATGGTGCTGAGATGGGCGCGAGGACTGAGCAGTACGACGACACTTTGCACCGGCAGCTGGTGGCGATATTCCAGGGCCGTGCTATACAGGTTGGTCCGCGCCGGCAGCGAAGCGTCCGGACCGGACTGGAACTCGAAGTGCATGATCCAGGGAGGCGGTCCTTCCAGACGCAGCACCTTGTCGGCGGCTCCGGAAATGGTGGCGATGTCGGCGTCGATGACCGTGACGCGTGGGTTGGCGACGCCCGCCAACCGGGGCCAGTCCTCCGGGGCGTCTTCGAGCAACGATTTGAGCGTCACGTCGAACGGTTTCGCCAAGGACAGGTTCTCCGCCCTATTGCTGGCTGAGGAACTTCTGAACCGCCAGCCACATGGTGCGTTGCTCGCCCTCGCCGTCGGCCTTGAGACCAAGTTTGGCAGCGCGGTTGCGGGCGTCCTCATCGCTCAGCCGGCCCGCGGTGCGGAAGTGGAGATACCACAGACCGCCGGCCATGGTGCCGTCGCGATCGTAGACGAACAACGGCTGTTCGGACGACGCCACGATGCGGTTGAATTCGTCCACGGTCGCGCGGTCGAGTTTCTGCGCGGACACTTCCAGGCTGACGAACTTCATGCCGCGCTTCTCGACCAGGCGGCGATCGGCGGCTTCTTCCTCACCCGGCGCCTGGACGTGCAGCACCGTCTTGTAGCCGTTGGATTCGAGCCAGTCGAGGCCGTCGAGCAGGGGTTTCAGGCCGCTGGCGACCTTTTCGCCCGCATAGGCAAACTGGGGAATGCCGACGGGTAACGCGGGCGTGGGCGACGCCATCGGCGGCTCCTGGGATCGCTTCTCGTCGATGCTGGGGCGCGGGGGTTCCGGCGTCCGCTTCTCGTCGATGCTGGCGCGCGGTGGTTCCGGCGAAATGGGCATGGGGTCTTCAAGCCGAGCGCCGGGAGCCTGCGCTACAGGTGCCGCGGGCGGGCTCAGACGAACGTCTGCCCCATTCGCGGGCTGCCACGCCTGGGAGGGCGCGGGGGAATAGTACGATGCAGCGGGTGGCGGTGGC
>JAIEMG010000360.1 GCA_019752375.1 Gemmataceae bacterium
TGGAAACCTCCAAGGGCGGCCAAGTGAACCTGAGGCGCTCAGGCCGCTCTGCCCTGCGCACAGAATGGACAGCTACCGAAGAAGCCGTAGGAAGACCATGACTGCTGACCATCGCCACCACACGTCCGAGAGGATCGACCTGTAGTTGAGGCTGTCCGGCTACAAAGGATATGCGCAACGAGTCCGGTACAGGCTGGTTCCTGGCGTCTGGTGAAACTTGTGGAGAAACCGATCATGATGAACCCGAATCCTGCCTGCACCGCCTCGGGCTGCGGAGATTCTGTTCACCGCACTACCGGGCCGGCTGCGGAGGCATCCACCCTCACCATCGACGTGGTTTCCGATGTGATCTGTCCGTGGTGTTACATCGGCAAGCGGCGGCTGGAGAAGGCGCTCAAGCTGCTCGGCGATCCCTCTGGAGTTAAAGTCATCTGGAGGCCGTTTCAACTGAACCCGCAGATGCCGGCCCAGGGGATCGAGCGGCGGGCCTACCGGACGGCCAAGTTTGGCAGCTGGGAGGAGTCGCAGGCCCGAGATGCCCAGGTCGCCGCTGCTGGGGCGGAAGAAGGCATCATGTTCGCGTTTGACAGGATAACCAGGACGCCGAACACGCTGGACGCTCACCGGCTGATCTGGCTGGCAGGGCAACGGGGCGTGCAGGATGCCGTCGTCGAGACGCTTTTCCGGGGATACTTCGAGGAAGGACTGAACTTCAATGACCGGGCGGTGCTCATTCGGCTGGCGGTCGAGGGCGGGATGCCGGCCTCGGATGTTGAACGGCTACTCGCCAGCGATGAAGGCCGGGCGGACGTGCTGCGTGAGGAGGCCCACTTCAAGGCTCTGGGCATGAGCGGAGTCCCCACGTTCTTCCTGAATGGCAAGCCGGCATTTTCCGGGGCAGTTGCTCCTCCGATGCTTGCCGATGCGATCCGGCAATTGCTGCCAGTTCCAGAGTCAACGAGCGGAAGCCAGACGATGTGAGGAGCCCCGTCACCAGGAATAACATTGCCCGCCTGGTCCCGAACGGACGACCCGCTCTTTGCGACGAAGTCATCCTTACTTCTTCAATTTCATTCAGGTACTCGCCGTCTTCGCCATGAGTCGCCTGTCCTGCTCCTTGACTGCGCCTCCATGTAGCCGGGCGTGGAACCGGAGCGTCAGTGTCGGTTACAGGCCGAATTGCTGCCTCAGCCAGTCTAGCGCTTCGTCGAAGACCTCCTGACTGGGTGCAGCGTAGTGCTTGCTGTTAAGCGTCTTCGGGGAGTGACCGAGGAAGTGCGGCACATAACCAAGTTTGGGTGCAACCATAGGTGCAACCAAACCACCGGCTCCCAGCGCCATCAGGCCCATGAGGGCGGGGGGCCTCCACTGTGGATCGCGGCAGCCCGGAGAGTGTTTTCGGACTTTGTCGGCGCAGACAGCAGGGGTGGCGCGCCCGTCGGCAGCTCCGGAAGCTTGCCATCGGCTCGGCCGAGGTCGTGGAGTTGCGCTTGTCGCGGCCAAGACGTTGCTTCTGAACGAGCGGTCGGCTCAGCAGTAAGGAATAAGACGTGAAATCTTGCAAAAAGCCGGCAATCCACACCTATCCATCTATCAATATTAGTGAATATAGTGCAAAGGCCCCACGGGAGCGTTGTTCAACTCGCACCAGAGCTGCTGCTGAGCTGACACTCGATCGACGTCGAAGGGCGGGCTCGCGCCCGCGTTTCCACGGTACAAGGGCCGCGTGTCCTACGCCGGGTCCATATTGACATCGAAGGGCGGGCTCGCGCCCGCGTTTCCACCCTTCAGGAAAGTCATGCTCATGCATTCCCTCCGTCACCGAGTCTCGAATTCCCTGGCTCGATTCTTTCCCCCGCGCTCCGCCAGAAAGTTATTGCGCGGGTACCGCCCGGAGTTTGAATGTCTGGAAGATCGCCGGCTGCTTGCGGCGACCTGGATTTCGCAGGGGCCCGCGCCCGCCGCCAGCCGCACCTATGTGATCCAGGGCATTGTCGGCGATGCGACCGCGGGGGCCGTTACCGGCATTGCCATCGATCCGACCAACGTGAAGCCCGGCAATCCGTACCACGTCGTCATCGGCACCGCCGACGGCGGCGTCTGGACGACCAACGACCTGTTCGCCGCAGGCGGCCCGGTTTGGACCGCACGCACGGACGGCATGCCATTCCTGGGTATCAACGACGTTGCGTTCAGCCCGCTCGACAACGCGAATCAGGCCGTGACGATCAATACCGCGCCGTCCACGGAGGTCATCTACGCCGGCACGGGGCGCTTCAGCAATTCGTTCCGGCAGTCCGGCCAGGGCGTGGGGGTGTACAAGTCCACGGACGGAGGCGCGACCTGGAGTCAGGTCGGTGCCACTACGTTCACCGGCCTGAACATTACCAAGGTATTGCCGACGAACGTCGTGGATGCGACGACCAACGCGGCCGTCGTCCTGGCAGCGGTGGCGAACGGCACCAGTGGCGGTCCCAGGCCGCCCGTCGGCAGTTCCCAAGGGCTGTACCGCAGCGCCGACGGCGGCAACACGTGGTCGCTCCTCTCGGGGACAGCCATCGGCGGAGCGGCCACCGGCTTGCCGGCAGGGGCGGTGACGGACATCGTCTACTCCTCCGGCGACAATCGTTACTATGCGGCCGTGCCCGGCAAGGGCGTTTACTTCAGCGTCAATGGCGGTAAGACGTGGACAGAGACGGCGGGCAACGATGAACTGGAAATCACCGATGCCAATTCCAGGATCGCACTGGCCGTCAGCGGCAATAGTGGCGTGGTCTACGCCGGCGTCGTCGACAAGTCGGGCACGGGGAACGAGCTTCGGGCCGTATTCCGTTCCGACGACAAGGGCGCGACCTGGACGAGCATGGGCAAGCCCAACGGCCAGTTTGGCATCAATCCCGGGAAACAAGCATACATCGACTTTGCCATCGTGGCCGACCCGTTGAACGTAAACCTTGTGTACGTCTCGGGTGATCGCCAAGACACCGCATTCTACAAGCAATACGGCACTGTCCTGTTCGGCGGCATTCATTTTCGCGGCGACTTCGGCCAGCTTCCCAATGGTCCGGTGTGGGCATCGCTGGACGGCTCAGCCGCAAGCAACACAACGCCGCATCCTGACACACGCTTCATGGCGTTCGACCCCAGCGGCAGCTTTCTGCTCGAGTCCGACGACGGCGGCCTCTACCGACTCGATCGACCCTCCGGCACGGGGCCAGGCATCACGAAGTGGTTCTCGGCCAACGGCAACCTCTCGGCGTTCGAGCTGAACTCCACGTCCTACGACTCGGTCAACCACACGTTTTTCGGCGGTTCGCAGGACAACGGCTCGCCGCAACAGAACGTCGCCGGCGCGACGAACAACTGGACCGACCAGACCGGCGGCGACGGGCAGGTCAGCCAGGTTTTCAACCGCTTCCTGGCCGGGAAGTCCGTGCTTTCGTTCCACTACACGACCTCCCAGGGGCTCGGCACGTTCATCAACACGGAGTACAACGCCAGCGGTGAGCAGGTCAACCGCGTTCGCGTCTACTCGTTCGTGACCAACCTCGGCAACCAATACCTCGGCAAGAACAATGCCGGCAGGTTCACGATCGACCAGCCCGCATTCGACACGATCTACGCTCTGAACGCCGTGGATCCGTATCGCATCCTGATTGGCACGAGCTTCCTGTATGAGGGCAATTACCCGCCACCCACGAAGGGCTACCCGCTCGTCTCGCTCGGCGGGGCCAAACAAGGCACGCGGCTCGACGGCAGCCAGGGGCTGGTGCCCAACGGCAAGCTGGCCGATGGCGTGTCGGCCATCGCCTTCGGCACTCCGGGCAATGCCGATCTGACCTACGTCGGCACCTTCGGATTCACCACCGACGATGACGGCAACCGGAGCCGCCTGCTCCAGCGCACGGCCGCCGCCGCGCCGGGCGTGACGAACGGACTGCCCAACGGGTTCAAGCTTCTGACGACTTACGCGGGCGGCACGCCGCTGCAGATCGTCATCGACCCGAACAACGCGAACAACGTCTATATCGTGGACCGCGGCGGGGACATCTGGCGGACGACCGATGCCGGCGCCACGAATTTCGTGAAGATCAACGGCGCCGGCCTGCCGACGAACCTCGGCGGCTCGCTGCCGACGAACGTACGGAGCATTGCCCTTTTCTCCGACGCGAAGGCGCCCGCCAAGAGCGTCCTGTTCGCCGGCGGCCAACAGGGCGTTTTTGCGCTGACCGATCCGGCCAACGCCGCATCGCCCGCGTGGTCCGCGTTCGGAACGGGCCTGCCCAGCGTTGGGGTGAATACGCTGATTTACAACCTGGACGATAACGTCCTCGTCGCCGGGACCTTTGGACGCGGGGTCTGGCAAGTCAGCAACGTCTCCAACGAGCTCGGCGAGCAGGCATCGACGCTGCAGCTGAACGGCGGATCCGGGACGAACTTTGCCGCCACCTTCACCCAGGGCGGTGGTGCGATTGCCGCCGTCGGCGCCGCCACGTTGACGATTACCGATGCCGACGACACCGCCCTGCGCTCGGCCCGCATCCTGCTCACCAACCCGCTGGATGGCGCCGCGGAGTCGCTCGACGCGAACGTGGCGGGAACCGGCATCACCAAGAGCTACGATGCGGTCTCGGGCATCCTGACGCTGACCGGCACCGACACGTTGGCAAATTACCAAATGGTGTTGCGCACGGTCGCCTACCACAACACGGCCGCCAGCCCGAACGACACGAGCCGGATCATCGTTTTCACGGTCTACGACGGCGCGGTCAACAGCAACCGTGCGAATTCCACGATCACCGTTGCAGTGGCCGCGGGCGCTCCCGATGTCGACGCGTCCGGAGTTGATGGCCAGGCCGGGGAGGCCAACTACACCGCGGATGACCCACCCGGCATGGACCGTATCGCGCCGCAGGCCGCCGTGCAAAGCGCGGGCAACATCACGCAGGCCGTGATCACCATCACCAATCCTCAGGACGTGGGACAGGAGACGCTGACCGTCGACATCGGGGCCAGCGGCCTGAGTGCCGCGTACAACCCGGGCACTTACACGCTGACGATCACCGGCAGTGCCAGTGCGGGAACGTATCAGCAGGTGATTCGGACCCTCTCCTTCGCCGACGCGGCCCTCGTGCCCAGCGAGGCCCTGCGTTCCGTAACGATCATCGTCCGTGCCGGCGCGCAGCCGAGTCCCGCGGCCGAGATTTTCGTCCACATCATTCCGCTGAACCACGCCCCGGTCATTGATCCGACTGCGACGTTCAGCATGTTGCCGATCGTGACAGGCCAGGTGGAGAACGAAGGCACCCTGGTGTCCACGCTCCTGCGGAGCCTGTCGCCTGGCAGCGGTCCCGTGTCCGACCCGGACGGCGATGGCCACCTGGGCATCGCCGTCATCGGGGTAGACAACACCAACGGCGTCTGGGAGTACTTCGTCGGCGAGAGCGAAGAGGGCGATGCCGAACCCGGGGCCGTCGATGAAGATTCAGGCGATGAAGACGGGGACGCGGAGGAGGCCGATGACGGTTGGGAGCCGTTCGATTCACCTTCCGACTCGCACGCCACCGTGTTGCCCGACAACGGGACCACGCGCGTTCGCTTTGTCCCCAACCCGGGCTTCGTCGGCACCGTGGCCAACGGCTTGATCTTCCGCGCCTGGGACCAAACGGTCGACAATTTCGGCGACGAGAGCGAAGAGGCCAACGGCCAGATCTTCGACGTCAGTGTCAATGGCGGCAACACCGCGTTCAGCGCAACGACTGCGACGGCCAGCATCACGGTCACCGCCGCGCTCGGCGACACGATCGGCGTTTTCCGGCCTTCGGGCGGCACGTTTTTCCTCCTCGACGTTCCGCTACCGCCGGCCGGCACCTCGACGTCGTTCGACCCGGCCACAACCAACCAGTTCCAGTTCGGCGCAACAGGGGACATTGCCGTCAGCGGTGATTGGCTCGGCACCGGGCAGGTGGAAATGGGCGTCTTCCGACCATCCACAGGCACTTGGTACCTGAGTACGACGAACGGCAACTACGACCCGGCCACCGTCATGCAGGTCCGATTCGGCATGTCCGGCGACGTGCCCGTCGCGGGACACTGGTTGGGCACGAACGTCAGCTATATCGGCGTGTTTCGGCCGTCCACCGGCACCTGGTACCTCAACACGGTCATGCCCGCCGTCGGTGTGCCAGGCACTTACAGTGCGGCGACCACGATTCAGGTCCAGTTCGGCACCAGCGGCGACGTACCCGTCGTTGGCGAATGGCTTAGCGACTCTTTTGACCGCATCGGCGTGTTCCGGGCCTCTGCCGGCACCTGGTACCTGGACGAGTTTGGGGACCTGGACGACTACCGGGACGCCGGCACCAGCGCTTATGTGCCGGAACTGACGGCGCGGGTGCTATTCGGCACCACGGGCGACTTCCCGGTGGTCGGGGACTGGCTCGGCGATGGCTTTGATCACATCGGCGTGTTCCGGCCGTCCGCTGGCACCTGGTATCTCGACACCGAGTTGCGGTTGGCCGGCACGAGCGCCTATGAGCTGGATGCCGCGATCCAGGTGCTCTTCGGCGCGCCTGGCGACATGCCGGTGCCCGGCAACTGGCTCGCCGACGGGATCGACCGCCCCGGCGTGTTTCGGCCCTCTACCAACGCATGGTTCCTGGACGAGGAAGGGGCCGACGGGTTCATCGAACCGAAGACCGCCCGGCCGATTGGCCAAACGACGGCTTTTCAGGTGTCGAATGCCGTCCAGCTACTCTTCGGTTACCCCGGCGATCAGGTGTTCAAGGGTGAGTGGCTTGTGTGAGGGATGCTCGGTTGGATCACGCTTCCTTGAACTTCATGTCCATCTGGACAGCGTGGTGGTTCCACCACCTACGCCGGCGGCGGGTTGCGTTCCACGAAGCCCCGCTGATGCCAGTACGGATATGCCAGCGGGCTCGCGCTTGCGGCATCGAGCTTGGCGACTTGGTCCTTCGTCAGGTTCCAGCCCACGGCTCCAAGGTTCTGGCGAAGCTGCTCCTCGTTCCGCGCCCCGATGATGACGTTGGCAACCGACGGCCGCTGCAGCAGCCAGTTCAACGCGATCTGGGGCACCGTCTTGCCTGTTTCCCGAGCGACTTCGTCGAGGGCGTCCACGACCCGGTACAGGTACTCGTCGGCAACCTGGGGGCCGATGTCGGTCACGGCCTTGCTTTGCAGACGGCTGGTCTTCGGCAACGGCTGTCCGCGGCGGACCTTGCCGGTGAGCCGGCCCCAGCCCAGCGGACTCCAGACGACGGCGCTGACCTTCTGATCCAGCGCCAGCGGCATCAACTCCCATTCGTACTCGCGCCCGACCAGGGAGTAATAAGCCTGGTGGGCGACGTAGCGCGGCAGTCCGTACCTGTCCGCGATTGCCAGCGACTTCATCAGGTGCCAGCCGGAAAAATTCGAGCAGCCGACGTAAAGGACCTTGCCGGCGCGCACCAAATCATCGAACGTGTGCAGAACCTCGTCGATGGGTGTCACCGCGTCGAAGCCGTGCAGCTGATAGAGGTCGATGGTGTCCGTACCCAGTCGGCGCAGACTGGCGTCCACGGCCCGCGTCAGGTGATAGCGCGACGAGCCGACGTCGTTGGCCCCCGGTCCGGATCGGAACGTGCCCTTGGTCGAGATGATGACCTTGTCACGGCGGCCCTTGATCGCCTGTCCCAGGATCTCCTCGGCAAGCCCGTTCGAGTAGATGTCGGCCGAGTCGAACATGCAGAGGCCCGCGTCGAGACACACGTCGACCAAACGTGTGGCCTCGGCAACGTCGCTGGCGCCCCACACCTTGAAGAACTCGTTGCCGCCGCCGAATGTGCCTGTGCCCAGGCTCAACACCGGAACCTTGAAGCCCGAGCCGCCGAGTTGCCGGAATTCCATGTTCGTCCTTCCTCTGGTAGATGTCTCGTCCGGAGCCCGTCATGTTTATGGGGAGCGACTGCGGTTCGACGGTCGGCGGCGCCTGGCGTCTGGCCAGGCACGCATGGCCAGCTCCACCACCCGTCCCAATTCCTCCCGACTGGCGCCGCCGGTGGCCTCGACGGCCATGCCTCGGATGACCGTGACGACAAAGCGTGCAAGATCCGCGGGATCCGCGTCGGCCGGCAGGTCCCCCTCCGCCTGTGCCCGTTCAAACCGTTTGCGAATGGCCTCTTCGCCTGCTTCGCGCCGCGAAACCAGCTCTTGTCGGACCGAGTCGGCAGCAGTGCCGCAGGCCAACGCCCCCTGCACCATGAGGCACCCGCGCGGATTCCGTGGATGAGTGAGCAAGTCGACGCTGCCGTCAAACAGATGTCTCGCCACGTCACGGGCAGTTGGTGCGGTCAATGCTTCGCGCACAAAGGCTGCCGGCCCCTGGGCGTAGCGGTCGAGCGCCTTGCGAAAGAGTTCTTCCTTGCTGCCGAATGCGGCATACAGGCTCGGACGGTTGATGCCCATGGCCGCCGTCAGGTCCGGCAGCGTGGCGCCCTCGAAGCCTTTGTGCCAGAACACGTGCAGTGCCTGGTCCAGGGCCCGATCGACGTCAAATTCACGCGGTCGTCCTCTCGACACAGCCCGGTTTCCTTTATTATGTACCTGCCGATACATTACACCCCTTGACCGGGCCTGTCCAGGCCGATATATTTACCGTACGGTACAAAATGACCGATTGATTGGAGTTTGAAACCATGGCGCAACGACTTGCGGGTAAGGTCGCTATTGTCACCGGCGCGTCCAAGGGCATCGGCGCTTCGATCGCCAAGCACCTGGCCGAGGCGGGAGCTTCGGTCGTGGTCAACTACGCGTCCAGTAAGACGGGGGCGGACCGCGTCGTGTCAGAGATCACGGGCAAGGGCGGGCGGGCCGTTGCCGTGCAGGCGGATGTGGCAAAGCAGGCGGACATTCAGCGCCTCTTTGCTGAAGCGAAGAAGGCATTCGGTCCGCTCGACGTGCTCGTCAACAACGCCGGCATCTACGAGTTCGCGCCGCTCGAGCAGGTGACGGCCGAGCACTTCCGCAAGTTGTTCGATTTGAACGTGCTAGGCCTGATCCTGGCATCACGGGAAGCGCTCAAGCACTTTGGACCGACCGGAGGCAGCATCATCAATATCAGCTCGGTCGTTGCCACGGCGGCACCGCCGAATACCTCGGTCTACAGCGCAACCAAGGGCGCCGTCGATGCGGTCACCCGGTCGCTGGCCAAGGAACTGGGGCCGCGAGGCATTCGTGTGAACGCCATCAATCCTGGCATGGTCGAGACCGAAGGGGTCCATTCGGCAGGGATCGCCGAGGGCGATTTCCGCAAACAGGTCGAGGCCGGAACTCCGCTGGGACGAATCGGCCAGCCCCAGGACATTGGGCCCGCGGCCGTCTTCCTCGCGTCCAGCGAGGCGAGCTGGATCACCGGCGAAACACTCCATATCGCAGGCGGGTTTCGTTAAGAAAATGAACCACGGATTACACGGATAACACGGATAAAGACCGCTACGTGAAGCAACGATCCATGAGGCTGTCAGGTCTGGAATCATTGCCATTGCTATCCGTGTTATCCGTGTAATCCGTGGTTCATTTTTTCTGAGTAGCCAGATGTTTCGGACGGGCATGCCGGAAACTTGGACGTTATTTTTGGATGCCCACCAAGCGTGGGCCAGGAGTTCCCACTGGCTGACGCCTAGCCGGTTGTTAACTCGTTGACCGGCAGATAGCCTTCGCAATGGCAACCCGCGTGGTGACATTTGCTCATGGCCTTGGTCTCGATCGTTTCCGGCACCGCCGGGCGGATGACGCCCTGTTGGACATGCGCCTCCAGGTCGTGGCCGCAGATCTTGCACCGGGGATACTTGCTGTGCGATGGGTTCGCAGGGGCCTCCATCCGTCCGTCCTCCGCCTGATTACGCTCGAAATGCAATGTAGCCGCAGCGCAGTCTACCCATGTCGCAGCCTCCTCACTAGTGGTGGATTGCACAAGTTCTTTGGCCTTGTCCAGCGGGGCCGCCGGATCCGATCGACGGAGGGGAGCCAGCCAGCTTGCGGCGGCCAAAAGGAAAAGGCCGCCCCGTGGGACGGCCCAGCCGTATGCGAACTTGATGTCAGATCCCCGGCAGCACCCTTCCCACGCGTAACGGATCGGTCCTGGACACTCACGGGACCGTGCGAATCTCCGGTGGATTCGGAGGGCCCTTCTTGAGCGACTTCTCGACGTCTTGCCGGCCGTCCTGCACCGCTTGCAGCGTCCGCTGCATGTACTCCTGGCTTTCCGGCGTCACCGCGTTCTGCAAGCGGTCCTGGAGCGGGCCAAGCACGTCGGTTACCTCGCGGCCCACCTGCTTGCACTCTTCTTGCCGCGTCGAGCCTTCCGGCGTGGCGGCGACCACTGCGGTCAGGTTGGCGGCGACGCCGCGCTGGAGCAAGTCGCGAAGGTGCTGGCCGAGCTCGACCGCTCGCGTTCCCTCGCGGTTGACCGCTGCGTTCTGAATCTCGTCGGCGAAATACTTGGATACCCCCTTGCAGACCTCGGCGCGCTTGACCAGATCGTCCTCGACCGCCAGCTTCACGCTGCCGTTGACGAGCGCCTGTAGGAGCGTGCGGTTCTTCTCGAAGCGGCGCACTGCTTCGGAGGCAAGTCCGGGTTCTTGGGCCTTGATGGACCCCACCGCGACCACGGGAGCGGGCAACATCGGCATCTGACGCAGAACGCGCCCGGCCGTCGCCACCGTGCTTGCCGGCGTTGCGGGCAGACGCATTTCCCGCTGCGACACGGTTTGCCCGCGCAGGGCTTCCAGCTGCTCCCGCGCCTTGCGGGCATCGGCAGCCATCGTCAGCAGCGGATGGTTCGGCGCCGAGTGCCAGAAGTCGCGGACCAGGGCTTCGGCTTCGGCCTCGGCCTTGGCCAGTCGCTGGGCCATCGGTTCCAGCGCTGTCTTGCGGTCTTCCGCGGGCAGCCGGCCCGCGCGTTCGACTTCAACCTTGACGACTTGACTGTACCAGATGGCCACGACATCGAGACTGGCGCGCGCGTCGCGATGACGGCCCAGGGTCTGCGCTTCGCCGTGCAAGTCGTCGGCGACGCTGGCCAGAGTCTCGGCCTGCTGCCGCGGACGCACCGCTTCGGCCAGGATCAGATTGCGTTCGAGCAGCGTCGCCAGGAGCGCATCCGAAGCCGGGTTCGGGTTGTCGTTGTTGTTCGGACGGGGCCCGCCGGGCATCAGTTGCCAGGCCATGATGAGGAGCAGCACCGCCGCCGCCACGCCGCTGGCCAGGCGCAAGTGACCGATGCGTCGAGCGTGCTCGGGCAGGCGCGCGGCCCGCTCGCGCATTTGCTCCCACAGTGTCGGCGGCGTGCGGATCTGCTGCAGCACCCGCGCCTTGGCGAACGAAGACGACGGCACGTGCAGGAGCGGAATCACCCGCTCCAGCTGAAACACACGCTGTTGCCATTCGCGGCACGCGGCGCAGGTGTCGAGATGGCTCTGCACCGTGGAAGGCACCCGGGCGGCGTCTTCCAGCGTGAGCAACCGACGTTGAACGGTGGAGCACTTCATGGCTTTTCTCGATCCAGCTGCGGCGCCAGCACCGTCATCAGTTTCTGCCGGGCCTTGAAGACGCGCCAGCGCGCGGTTTGTTCCGTGGTTTCCAGCACCTCTGCGATTTCCCGAAACGACAGTCCTTCCTCCATACGCAGCAACAGGGCCGCGCGGAATTCGCCGGGCAATCTTCCCACCGCACGGGCCAGCTGTTGCATTGCTTCCTTGCTGATGGCCTGCTCGTCCGGCGACGCTTCCACGCCGGCAACGTCCTCGGGGAACGGCGAGCGCAGGCGGTTGGCCACGCGCCGCTGGTTCAGGAAGCCGTTGTAGGCGATACGGAAGATCCAGGCCTGGAAGTTGCTGCCACAGCGAAAGGTCGAAAGCCGCGAGAACGCCTTGAGGAAGGTGTCCTGGGCGAGGTCTTCGGCCGTATGCTGATGATGCGTCAGGTGATACAGCCAGCGATAGAGGCGGTCCCAGTAATGCTCGACGAGCGCGGCAAAGGCTTCGCGGTCGCCCGCCTGGGCGCGCTGGATCTTGTCCGACTCCTCGGCGAGGAGCTTCGGTGCATCGTCAGCTGCCGCCAAGCGCAACCACCCTCTCCGCCAGAGTCCGGCGATGTGCCCGTCGTCCCAGAGCGCTAGGGTCCCAACACTCACGAGTTTATCGTCCTTCACCCACCATTGCCACTGAGTACCGGCTCGAAACACCGCCTACCCGATTAACCCCTGGGGCGCCATTTCGTTGGCGCAAGCGAAAAACGACAGCGGACACATGCAGCGTGGCTTGCGCCGCTTCTCCATCTCCCGGTTTTGACGGTGTCCCACAGCGCCAACAAACAGAACGGATTCGATGGAACCATGACAGTAGTTGGCGGCGTCTGTAAGATAGGCAACGCCCGACTCTCCCTTTCGGGACGGGCGTCGTGGCTCGTCCGGAACTCTCTGCCGGAGGACAGCTTGTGGCCGTCCGAGTTCAGTGTCCGCATTGTCAAAGCTTCTGCTTGGTCAACGAAACCCACCTGGGCACTCCCGTCCAGTGCGGCCGCTGCTCCAAGCCGTTCAGCGTGCGGGTGCCGACTGCATCGGCCGCTGTGGCCGCACCGGCCGCACCACCGCCGCCCGCAGCCAGCAGCGATGATGATGATGACGTCCATCTGGAATGGGATGCGCCGGGTGTGGCGGAGATCATGGGGCCACGGAGCACTCCTGCTGCTTCCCGAGCGCCGGGGGGGTCGCCCGCGGGTTCCGCCGCGGCGACCATGGGGCCATCCTGCCGGCTCGAGGTCGGCGCTGCCACGCATCCCGGCCGGGTGCGGGCGCGGAACGAGGACAGCTTCCTCATCCAGTCGCTGAGCTGGTGCAATCTCGACCTGCGCCGGGACATCGGCCTGTTTGTCGTGGCCGACGGCGTCGGCGGCTCCGAAGCGGGCGATCAGGCGAGCGGCCTGGTCATTCGCGTGATTGGCAACACCCTGGCGCCCTTGCTCACCGGCGTCCTGACCGGCCAGCAGAGCAGCGTCAGCCCGGCACAGCTGGTGCAGGCCATTGACGGGGCGGTCCATAGCGCCAACCGCGTGGTCTTTCAGCGATCGCAGACGAGTCCGACGCTGCGCGGCATGGCTGCGACGGCGGCCGTCGTGCTGTTCTGGGATGGCCTTGTCTACATCAGTCACGTCGGCGATTGCCGAGTTTATCACTATCGCGCCGGCCAGATCGCCCAGGTCACCAAGGACCAGACACTGGTGGCGCGGATGGTGGAACTCGGTCAACTCTCCCCGCGCGAGGCCGCCAACCATCCGGCCCGCAATGAAGTAGCCCAGGCGGTCGGCAAGCACGCCGAGATTGCGCCGGCCCCCTACCAGCTGCGGGTTGCCCCGGGCGACTGGCTAATCGTGGCCTGCGATGGTCTGCACGCGCATGTCGAGCCCGCGCAAATGGTCACGCTGTTGCGCCAGCCGCCTCCGGCCGCGAGTTTCGTCGCACAGCAGTTTGTCGAAATGGCGAACGCGGGCGGCGGCAGCGATAACGTGACGGTAGTCGCCGTCCGCTGCATGTGAACTTGACAAGAGGCCACTTGACTTGGATCCGCGTTGGGCAGTCGTCCCTTGCTTTCCATGGCATTCCGGATAGAATCTAAACGACAGGGCGCATACGCTGAGAATCGTTTGAAGTCGTCGGATGACTAGGTGAAGAGCACCCCTTCACGGGGGGCTCATTGAAGAGTACGCCGACGCGGTCGAACATCTCAAGATGTTCGACCGCGTCGGCTTTTTTTGTGCTGCCCACCATTGGCAAGGAAAAGGCAGGATTCTCGGCAAGCAGAGCGGCGATTTTCGCATATACTAAGCCGGTACCGACTGTGACACGGCACTGGCCGCCGCGTAGAGCTTCGATTCATTCGGTTGCCTGCGTCCCTTGCCCGGCACCGTTAGGGGCAGGATCGAAACGTGGCCATCGGGTTTTGGACAGCGGCAGTATTTACAAGTGGAAGCCAGGGACTCCCATGACTACCGAAGCACACAATGTCAAGTTCCGGAAGCAGCTCGCGAAGCTGGAGGCGAGCCGCCGCACGCCGGACAAGGTCAAGATGCCGCCGCGCGAAGTGATTCGCATCAAGCGCCGTTGCAAGCTGTGTGGCCGCCCCCGCGCGGTGTATCGCAAGTTCGGCATCTGTCGCATTTGCTTCCGCGACATGGCCAGCAATGGTCTGATCCCTGGCGTCCGCAAAGCCAGCTGGTAGCCTGCGTGCGGATTCGGTCCGGAACGCAGGGCACTTGTGGAACAGGTGCTCCTTGTCGCACCGCGCCAGTTGTGGCGGGTTAACGCCCGGCTCCGTCAATCGCTCCCATCAATGATCGGGAAAATCAATGGCAAAGAGCCAAGAGAACAAGCCCAGCACTCAGGAAGTCAAGCAAGGCGTCGAAAACAATGAGAAGGGGCAGCGGCTGAGTGACGCCATCGGCAAGTGCGTCATGCGAACCCTCGGGCATCCCAACGACCTGCAGCGAGTGCAAGTGCGTCGGCTGTGGGACGACCGCTATCGGGTCAATGTCGTCGTCGGCATCGATGCCGCATCCGCAAGGATCCCCCATAGCTTCTTCCTGGTGGTGGACGGCGACGGCAACATCGTCGCGTCGACGCCCAAAATCATCAAAGCGTACTAGAGAACGCCTCGAACGAGGCGCGCGTCGCAATCGCAGCGGGACGTCCTCATTGGGAACGTCGCGCTCCCCGAGCGCAGTCAACTCATGAACACCGATGTACTTTCCCAGGGGCAGAACAATCTTCGCGCAACCGACGGCAATTCCCTGCTGCGCATGTACGACACGGCGACGGAGATCCTTGCCAAATCGACGTTGCAACAGGAACGGGCAAAGGCCGACAAGGTGATCCGACGGATTACCAAGGAGTTGCAGAGGCGAAATATCGCCCCGTAGCCCGGCTGGAACTGCAGAGAACGAGGGCGTGTTTGTTTCATCCGCTGGCCTGACTCCTCCTCCGCGAGCGAGCGGCCTCATCCAGGGAGCCATGAAATGGGTAGGAAACTGTATGTCGGCAACCTCACGTTCGGGGTAACCGACTCGGAGCTTACGAAGATGTTCGAGCCGCACGGCACCGTGGAATCGGCCCAGATCATCATGGATCGGGACACCGGCAAGTCCAAGGGCTTCGGGTTCGTCGAGATGAAGACGGACCAGGAAGCGCAAACAGCGATCACCGCGCTGAATGGCCGGGACGCCGGTGGCCGCGCCCTGACCGTGAACGAAGCCAAGCCCCGGACCGAAGGCGGCCGCGGCGGAGCAGGCGGCGGCAGCCGTCGTTACTAACTAATGGTACCTGTAGTTGGTCCGGGTGCGCGAGCGTACCCGGACCAACTCGGGACCGCGAAATTCGACTGCGTCCGTTCAGCAATTTCTGGGCGACGGAGTCCGCGTTGGTTGGCAGGCACAGACCACGAAGGCAAAGGAGTCTCTCATTTCGACGCCGCCGATTCCTCTCACTCGGTCGGAAGCCCGACGCCTGCCCCGGCTAAACTGGTTGAGCATTCTTTGGGCAAGCACGATTCAGTTCGGCGTCATCCTCGCTCCATTTTACTTTTCTTGGTCGGCCCTGCTCGTCTGCATGGTCGTCTATCTCCTCACCGGTTTCGGTATCACGGTCGGCTATCATCGACTGCTCACGCACCGGAGCTTTCGAACTCCGAAGCTGGTGGAATACATCCTGACGGTCCTGGGATCGCTGGCAAACCAGTCGGGGCCAATGACGTGGGTGTCGGTCCATCGCCAGCACCACCAACACAGCGACGCGGAAGGCGATCCGCACAGCCCGCGCGACGGCCTGTGGTGGGCGCACATGCTTTGGTGGATGCCTTACACCGCGGCCATCGACGATCCTGTCCGCAATCGGCAATATGTCCGCGACCTGGCCAAGGATCCCATACACCGGTTCTTGGAACGCTATCACATTTTCTTCCCGCTGCTCTTGGCGGGGCTTCTTTTCGCGGTGGGAGAGCTCTGGTTGGGCGTGGGTCTGTCGTGGTTCGTCTGGGGCATGTTCGTTCGCACGACGCTGATGTTCCACTCGACCTGGCTGGTCAACAGTGCGGCCCATACGTGGGGCTATCAGAGCCATCACACCCGGGACCGGTCGACCAACGTCTGGTGGGTGGCGTTCGTCAGCCTGGGCGAAGGCTGGCACAACAACCATCACGCCTTCCCTCGTTCGGCCAGGCATGGTTTGCGCTGGTGGGAAGTGGACGTGACCTACTGGTTCATTCGCTCGCTCGGCGTCGTGGGGCTGGCCACGCGAATCCATGTTCCCGGCAAGGTCCTGTGCCCGGTAAGCGCTGCGCGACACTCACTTGGCGACGACCCGGCCTTGCCCTTTCTGGAGCCCGGCGAATAGGCCACGCCATTCCCCGTGCCGGTGATGCCCCCGCGCGCCGCTTCCCTACAATAATCTCGGTCCGAGACCCTCCCTGCCCTTCTGAGACTCCTCCATGCCTTTCAAAGCCCTGGGACTGCATCCAACGCTTGTGCAGGCCACCCGTGAACTCCACTACACCGAGCCGACACCCATCCAGGCCGAGGCCATCCCCGGCATCCTTGCCGGCAAAGACCTGATCGCCACGGCACAGACGGGCACGGGAAAAACCGCCGCCTTTCTTCTCCCGGTCCTGCAGAACTTACTGCCTCTTCCGCGTGCGGTGACGCAAGCGCTGATCGTCACGCCCACCCGCGAATTGGCGCAGCAGATCGATGACGTCTTGCTCGGTCTGGCCTACCATACGCCGCTTCGCGCGGGTTTACTGGTGGGCGGCACGGCCATGGGACCACAAGAGAAGGCGCTGCGTGCCGGTGTTGAATTGCTGGTCGCCACTCCCGGCCGGCTTCTGGACCACATGCGCCAAAACCAAAGCCGCTTCGATCATTTGCACACGTTGGTCCTGGATGAGGCCGATCGCATGCTTGACATGGGCTTCCTGCCCGACCTCAAGCGCATCATCGCCCGATTGCCCGCGCGGCGCCAGACCCTGCTGTTCTCCGCCACCATGCCGCCGGCAATTGCCCAGTTGGCGCGCGAGATCCTCAAAGATCCGTTGATGGTTCAGATCGGCAGACGCAGCGCTCCCGCGGTCGGCATCACCCAGGCTGCTTATCCGGTCCCGGAACATCTCAAGACCGCGTTGTTACGCCACCTGCTCCGGCACACCGATATGCCGTCCGTCCTGGTCTTCACGCGGACCAAGCAAGCAGCCCGACGGCTGGCGAGGATCATCGCCGGCGATGGTTACACGGTTGGGGAGCTGCACAGCAACCTGACGCAACCGCAACGCACCCGGGCCATGGAAGGGTTCCGCAGCGGTGCGTTCCAGATCCTGGTGGCCACCAATATCGCGGCCCGCGGACTGGATGTGAATCACATCAGCCACGTGATCAGCCACGATGTGCCCACGGTGCCGGACGACTATATCCACCGCATCGGCCGCACGGCGCGGATGGAAGCCGAAGGCGATGCCTTTGTGCTCGTCTCTCCCGCGGAGGAGAAATCGCTGACCCGCATCGAGCGCCAGATCGGCCAACGATTGCCGCGCGTCATGTTGCCGGACTTCGATTACAATGCCGAGATGCCCAGGCGAACAGGGAGTGGGGGGCAAGGGCCGCGCGGACGGGGGCCTGCGTCCCGGCCCGAGGAGTCCCGAGGCAGCCGCCCGAGGCGGCAACGTCGCTGAGGGCTGCCGACCAGAGAGCACTTGTTTACTCTCCCGCGGCCCATCGCCGGCACCCAAGAAACACTTTGTAGGACCTATTTCCAATCCGTCCGGCGGATGCGGACGGATTGGAAATCCGTCCTACAAAGCACTGCTCAGATCACGCGGACCGACGCAGTTCGGCCCGACTCACTCCCAGTGCGGCGAGAATTGGTTCGTACACTTCCCGAATGAAGACGCCCTCGTCAAAGAGACCAAGTGAGCGGATGACGCTTTCCCTTTGCTTGCAATCGGCCAGCAGATGCAACGCTGGCATGGCGAAGGAGTGAAGCACGCGGTGCATTTGCCGGAGCGTTCCCGCGCGATCGTGCTCCAGGTAAAGCCGAATCGCGTCCAGGAAGAAATGATGGTGGGACTGTTCGTCCACGCTGATCAGGTTCAAGACCTTGGCGAGCGCCGGATCACCGCCGAGTTCGTCGAGCCGCCGGCGCAGGTTGCGATAGTTCACACCCGTCGCCAGCTCCTGTACCATTGCGTAGACGAGCGTTCCCACCGCACTGTCCATCGGCACTTGCCACTCATACTGGAAGAGCTGGCCCTCCAGGTCGGCGAGCTGCTCGTCGCTGCGCTGGCCGGAACGCAGCAGCCAGTCGCCCAGCACCAGCGAGTGCTTGGACTCCTCGTACCCCCAGTTCGCATAAAACCAGGCGCAGGCACGGTTGGAGCGAAACACCGACATGGCCGTGCGCACGTAATCCGGCAGGAACAGCTCGACGGCGCAAAAAGACTCCACGACCGAGGCAATCGCCGGGTCCAGGTTCGGGTTCGTCTGCTCCCAGGGAATGTCATCGCGCACCGACCACCGGCGTTTCTTTTCCGCACGATCGAAAAATTGGCGATACAGCCCGTTGAGCGCCACGTCGATCGCGGTGCGGCCGGTCTCCTTGACGTGATCCATCACAAAACGCCTTCCTGTTGAAGCACGACCGGTAGCAGTTGGCCCACTTCGTGAGTGACCACCGGACTTCCGTTCGAGCGGCCCGGCTTGGGTCAGAGCGCAAGGTCATCCGCTTCGGGGCAGATGGCGACCAGTTCCACTTCCAGCACCAAGGACTGGCCAGCCCACGGATGGTTGACGTCGACGACGACGAATCGATCGCTCATGCGCAGCACGCGCAGAAGTCGGCGCCGGCCGCGACGGTTGGTGATGCGTACCGTCTGCCCCACCGCGAGGTTTGGGTGTTCGGTGAAGCGCGTCCGTGCCAGTCGCCCAATCCGGTCAGGACTGTGGAGCCCATACGCGTGCTCCGGAGCGACTTCGACGGTGGTCCGGGCGCCAGGCGTCAGCCCCACAAGAGCTTCACCCAGTCCGGGCAGCCGGGGATGATTGACGCCGACCGTCACCTCCAGCGGCAGTCGGCCGCGTGACGATGTCACGGTGCCATTTTGCAGGCGCTTCACGAAATGAACCTGGACGCGGTCTCCGTGCTGTACGGCTCGCATGACGAACTCCCATGAAAGAGGCCTATAGCGCTAAGTTGAGCTGAATGCAAACGTACAAATGCCTCATTCCTAATGACGAATGTCTAAGCAATGACGAAGGGCCCAAGCCCTAACCTCTCCGGCAGATTCCAAAAGCGGACGGAGAAGATCGTGGTGTTCCTTCGTCATTGGGCATTGGTCATTCCTTGGGCATTCGTCCTTCGTCCACCAGGTGGGTGACGACATCTTGCTCGGTCCGCCAGGCCTTTCGAGCATCGAGATATGCGATTCGCCTGGACATGCTCCCGCCTCCTGTGTGCAGTGGACTCGCAGCGCCTACGGTCATTGCTCCGATGCAGGCAACCGTCTCGCGAGCGAGTGGATGTGAGTTGCCGTGAACGCAATTGCCGCGCCGGCCCCCAGGTCATCGAGACCGGGTGAGACAGGCTTGGCGACTAGCTTGCCCCGAAAGGCGCTGCCGTGGATGCGCGTAATTCGCACCAGCAAGGTTTCTCCAGGGAATGAGCGTTCGCTCGTCAACAGCGTCAGCCGGACCTGGTCGCCCACGCGCAGGGTCAAGATCCCTTTGCGGAGCTCGATATCCTCGATGCCTTGCCGAGTTCGGAGTCTTTCGATGTCTTCAATTGCTATTGTGTTCGGCACGATCGGTCCTTTCGCCGGACGGGTTGCCCGTGCAATGGTCAATGCCTCGGACGCGAAACCGCCATGTCGACTTCACGGCGCAGGGTGTCCAGACTGGAGCAGGCCAGGGGATCGGCCTCTCGGGTTGCAGCCGGCGCGCGACTGAAAACGCAAAAAAGCCGACGCGGTCTCACACTTAGGTGTTCGACCACGTCGGCCTACTTTGTAACAAGCCCCTGGCCAGAGCCAGGCTGCCCTTTAATCAGTCTTCCGACGATACAAACCCATGCTAGACGCAGGCGGAAGCACAATTCAGCTGAACCGCCGCGCCTGGTTTAGTCTATAGACAATGGGTGGAAAAGCAAGCCGATTGCACGGGCCCCGTTCTGGCCGCCCCGTCGATCGGACCACGCCAGCTCCGCTTCCGTTTGCGGGGCGTTTTGCGGGGCGTTCACGTGCGCCAGCCAATCGGGGGCCGCGCGGCACCGGCCCCGGGTCCAGCCAGGGCATCACCGACGGCTCGACCAGTTCGTGGAGGCTCGACCACAACCAGTCCTCGGTCCGCACCACCAGGTTGGCGCGGAGGGCGTTGCGCTCCACGCGTAGCGCAGCACCGTCTGGAGGTGCTCGTCCTGCTCAATGGGAAACGCCTTGTAGCGGCCCTGCCAGACATGGCCGCTGCCTCCGTAGCGCTTCCGGTAGCGGCCGACCTGCGTGGTCAACAACCACTCCATCCAGCGGTCCATGTCGTCGTCACCGGACGGCCCCCTTGCTGTTACTGCTTAAAATTTACGTCCCACAACATAATTAGGCAGTCCTCGCTGCCGGTCGCTAGCAGTTTGTCGTCAGACGAAAATGCTAGACTGGAAATAGCCTGTTTATGGCCTCTAATGCTTCCCCTTTCCTTCCCAGGGAAAACTCATTTCAAGCTGCCCAATTATTGTTCATCCCTTGATTCGGTCAAGTGTACAGCCCTACGATTCTC
>JAIEMG010000376.1 GCA_019752375.1 Gemmataceae bacterium
CTTGGACGCCACTGTCCTTGCGGAGCTGGCTGCCCTGGAATTGCCGTTGCCCTCCGCGCGGCTGAAGCTCGAAGCCGACGACCCGCTTCGCGGACTGGTCGACGCCGTGCTTGGGGAGGAAGGCCTGGAGTTGCGGCAGATGCAAGTGAAGGGGATTCGCGAGATGTTCTTCTCGCGCGGCGAACGCGCTGCGCTCTGTCGGCCTGGGGAAACCCAATCCGAATCGGCGGAGGACGAGCAGCACCCGGGGAAGCGGAAGGTGATGCTCGCGTTCGAGCTGCCGCGCGGGTCTTATGCGACGCTTGTCATCAAACGGATTCAGTCTGCCGTTTGAGCCTGCGATTTGCGCAGCAATTCCAACGAGCGTTCGACGACATCGAACGCAGCACGCGGCCGCCCCAGTCGCCGGGCGTTGGTTTTGAGTTGCGCCAGCCGTTCGGGCTGTTCGAGCAGCGGTGCCAGCTTGTGGCCCAGCGTCGCCAGGTTGTTGATCTTGATGGCGGCGCCGTTCTCCAGCAGGAAATCGCTGTTGCGGCTCTCCTGGCCGGGGATCGGGTTGACAATCACCATGCCGGCGCCGCGTGCCAGCACTTCCGAGGTCGTCAGTCCCCCCGGCTTGGACACCACGAGGTCGGCGACGGCCATCAACTCGTCGATCTGATCGGTGAAGCCAATTACATGCGTCCGATGACGCGGCGGACAGGGCACCGCTTCCAGCTGGGCCCTGACCACTTCATTGCGGCCCGCGACGACGATGGCTTCCAGAGGCCGTTCCACGTCCAGGATGGCGCGATAGATCTTTTCGATCGGTCCCACCCCAAAGCCGCCGGCCATTTGCAGCACGATCGGCCGATCGCCGATCAGGCCATGGCGCTGCAGCAATGTGGCACGGTCCTTCATCTCACAGAAAATGGGATGGATCGGAATTCCCGTGGCGAAGGTGGTGCCGGCCGGGACGCCCCAGGACTGAAGATACATCGACCCTTCTTCCGTCGCCGTGAAGTAGCGGTCACAGGGCTGATTGACCCAGAGCCGGTGGGTCTCGAAATCCGTCGTGGCAGTGACCTGCGGCACGTTTAGTTTCCCGTCCCGGCGCAAGGCCGCGATGATCTCGGCCGGCAAGAAGTGCGTGTTGATGACCAGGTCGCACGGTTCCTCCTGGAGCATCCGTGTGAACGTCTTCAAGTTCAGTTTCTCGACCATCAGGCGGAGCTTGTCGCCCCGGTTTTGCCCGGAGCGGCTCGGCTGGTCGAGGATGTCGTAAAAATAGCCCAGGACATGCGGTACCTTGTTGACCAGGTCCAGGTATGCCTTGCCATAGAGGCGGCGGAAGGCGGAGTTGGTCAGCGTCAGGATGTCGATGTTTTTCACGGTGGCGTCGGGCACGACCTGGCGCAGCGCCAGCTCGACGGCCTGGGCCGCCCGCATGTGTCCTGCACCCACCGACGCCGACAACACAAGAATGCGTGGAGTGGTCATGGACGGAATTCACCACACTAGCAGCGGGAACACAAAGGAAAAAATGAGGATGCTTCCATCCAGGCTCCGCCTGGCGCATCTCGGGTGGCTGGAATTGCGTTCGATGCCTGCGCGGGGACGCGAGGCAGAGCCCGGTCACGAGGGCATCTGCGGCCAAACTTTTCGCAAAATAGTTCGGTACGTCACGGTTCGCAGGGGCACTATACTGGTGGATCACCTGTCCTTGCAGGAGCTCGACCATGGCCAATCGCCAGGCCGTCGCCTTGTGTCACCTCCGATCGCTGGTTGCGGCGCAATCGATCGGCCAGACTTCGGATCGGCAGCTCCTGCGGCGCTTCGTACTCCATCAGGAGGAAGCGGCGTTTGCGACGCTAGTGCGCCGCTATAGCAGCATGGTCCTGCGCGTGTGCCGACGCGTCCTCAACGACTGGCACGCGAGTGAAGACGCTTTCCAGGCCACGTTCCTCATCCTCGCTCGCCGTGCCGGTTCCATTCGCAAGCAGCAATCGGTCAGCAGCTGGCTGCACGGCGTCGCCTATCGCGTGGCGCTCAAGGCGCGGGCGCGAGCCGCTCGGCAGGACCGTGCGCTGCCGCCTCCCCGGTTGCAAGAACACGACCCGCTGGCCGACCTGAGCGTGCGCGAGTTGCGTCGACTGCTCGACGAGGAACTCGAACGCTTGCCGGAGAAATACTCCGCACCTCTCCTGCTCTGCTACCTCGAAGGCAAGACGCGCGATGAAGCGGCACAGCAGCTCGGTTGGCCGCTGGGCACATTCAACAGCCGGCTGGATCGCGGCCGCGACTTGCTGCGCGGCCGGCTGGTGCGCCGCGGCCTGGCGCTGTCGTCCGCGCTGTGGGCCACGCTGCTCACCGAGCCCGCGGAAGCCGCGGTTGTCTCCACCGCACTGCTGCACGGCACGACTCGAGCGGCCCTGGGATTCGTTTCCGGAGAACTGGTCGGCACCGCCTCAACGGAGGCGATTGCCCTTTCAGAAGGAATGCTGAAGACCATGACGATAACCCAATGGAAATTGGTGACGACCCTGATGCTGGCGTTCGGCGTCCTGAGCACGGGCGCCGGGCTGTGGCTGCAGTCCTCTGCTGTTGCGCAGGCGCAGGGCAATGCGGAGAGGCCCGTGGGGAAGTCCAGCCCCGGGGAGAAGATGTCGCCCACGGACGCGCATGGCGACCCGCTGCCGGCTGGCGCCCTCGCACGTATGGGTACGCTGCGCTGGCGGCATGGGAATGCTGTCACTTTTGTTGGCTTTGCGCCGGACGGCAAGACGTTGGCGTCGGCGAGTAGAGATGGCACGGTCCGCGTCTGGGACATCGAAACGGGCAAGGAAATCCGGCGCTTCGGCAAGGTGCAGGGTGCGGCGGAACCCAAGGGTGACGACGAACTGGCCATGCTATTCATGGCGGGCAACGACAGCAACGCGGTTGGGGCCGCATTCTCTCCCGACGGCAGCGTGCTGGCGTCGTCCAGCGGCGGCAATGTCATCCACCTGTGGGATCCCGCCACCGGCAAGGAACTGCGGCAGATCAAGGCCCCGAACAATCGCGTCGCGTCGCTGACGTTCTCGGCTGACAGCAAGATGCTCGCCTCGCGCGGCCAGGATCGCGTGCTTCACCTGTGGGACGTGGCGACCGCGAAGGAGATCCGTCAGTTCAAGGCCAAGGTGAACAACGACAACCTGTTCTTCCTCGGCGGCCAGGCCGGGGCCGTCGCCATTGCACCGGACGGTAAGTCGATCGCGTCGGCCGACATCGAGCTGGACAACATGAACCTTGCCGCCAGCATCAAGTTCTGGGAGGTGTCCAGCGGCAAGGAGCTGCGCACCATCAAGGTGCCAGACACAGGCGTCTCGTTTCTGACCTTCACGCCCGATGGCAAAACCATCGCCTACAGCAGCGGGAATGCCGTCCATTTGGCCGATGCCGCCACGGGCAAAGAGGTCCGCAAGCTGGAAGGCCACGCCGCCGCGGTTCAGAGCATCGTTTTCTCCGCCGACGGCAAGATCCTGCTCTCCAAGTCCACGCGCGATCAGGAAGTGCGCATCTGGGATGTCGAGAGCGGTAAAGGACTGCGCCACTTCGGCGCGATGCCCAATAATCGCGTCGGGCTGCAAGCGTTGCTCTTCGGCATGGGCGGCAATCCATTGGCGGAGATGGCCCTCAGTCGCGACGGCAAGACCGTGGCGGTCGGCGGCGAGAATAGCACCATTCGCCGCTGGGACGTGGAGACGGGCAAGGAACTGCCACAGGTGGGCGGACACGCGGCCGCAATCAGCGCCTTGATGCTGTCTCCCGACGGCAAGTGGCTGATCACGCAGAGCAGCGATGGCACTCTGCGGCGCTGGGACGCCGTCACCGGCAAGGAGTCCGCTCTTGTCCGGCTGCCCGAGGGCACGATATGCGCTGCGTTCGCCCCGGACGGAAAAACGGTCGCGCTGGGCAATAGCGGACGGACGATCCGTCTGCACGACCTGGCCGCGGACAAGGAAATCCGCTCGTTCGAGGCCCATGCGGAAGGGACCGCCATCCTTGCCTTCTCGGCGGACGGCAAGGTGCTGGCGACGCGCGGCCGCGGCGATAACACCATCCGCCTCTTCGACGTCGCGAGTGGCAAGGAAGTGAAGCAGATCGGCGTGCCGGTCGACCAGAACAACGGCAACGTGATTCAACTCGGCGGCCGCACGCCGCCCGTCGGCCTGTGTTTCTCTCCGGATGGCCGGCTACTCGCGTCTCCGGGACCGAAGAACGCTCTGCACATTTGGGACGTCGGCACCGGCAAGGAAGTGCGTCAGCTCAAGGGCAACGCAGGCGACATGGCCAGCTTCACATTCTCCCCGGACAGCCGCAGCGTGGCGACGGAGAACGCCGATCAGACGGTGTCGGTGTGGGAGGTGCTGACCGCTCACGAACGCTGTCGGCTCGGCAAGCCGCCGGAAGTCGCCCAGCCGCGCGGCATGGGCATGATGTCCGTCGTCGTGGCAGGGTTCCCGGGCAGTGGCGTGCAGGGGGCTTCGACCGCGGTTGCTTTCTCGCCCGATGGCCGTGTCCTGGCGGCACGTAGTTCCGATGCTTCCGTCCGGCTCTGGGAAATCGCCACCGGCAAGGAGATCGGATCGTTCAAGGGCCACCAGGGCCACATCGGCTCGCTCGCCTTCGCCGCGGACGGCAGGACGCTCGCCACGGGCAGCAGCGACACGACGGCCCTGCTCTGGGACGTGGCACGGCTGACGAACGACCTGAAGCCGGCCAACGCAGAACTGAGCGATGGTGAAATCGAGAAACTCTGGGGCGACCTGAGCGGAGAGGCGTCGGACAAGGCCTTCCGCGGTATTCACACGCTGGCGCGGGCACCGAAGTCGACCGTGCCGTTTCTTCGCGGGAAGCTCAAGCCGGTGGACGCTGTGGATTCCAAACGGATCGAGCAGTTGATTGGTGAGCTTGCGGATAAGCAGTTCGCCGTTCGTCAGAAGGCCGCCGAGGAGCTGGAGAAGATGGGCGAACTCGCCGAACTGGCCCTCAAGAAAACTCTGGAAGGCCAACCGGGTCTGGAGGTTGGCCAGCGCATTGAAAAGTTGCTGGAGAAGTTGGTCACCGCCAAGGCCCCGCATCCGGACCGACTTCGTGTATTGCGAGCACTGGAAACCCTGGAGACCATCGGCACGCCGGAAGCCTACGAGGTGCTGGAATCGATCGCCAAGGGCGCACCGGAAGCCCGGCCGACGCAGGATGCGAAGGCAGCGCTGGAACGTCGGGCACGCCGCTAGACTAGAGCGATTCAGAAGCGTGCAGGGCCGGCTGTAACGGCCGGCACAGCCGGCCCTACATACTCCTAACGCTCAATCCGAATCGCCGAGCGATCGGTTTCAGTCTTCAACCGGGCATGATTGGCGATCAGAGAATCGATTCCCTTCTGAAAGTACGGAGCGTCAGCGGTGGAGAACACCGTGCGGTCGAGATCCAGTCCGCGCAGGCGTTCTTCGATCCCTGCGCGATAGCTATCGTCATTGATGAGCCGCAAGGCATGGTTGACGTACTGATCCTCGCTGCGGGCCGCCAGTTCGTCGAGTCCCACCAGTCGCAGCATCTGCGAGCCGATGCGGTTGTACCACTTGTCGCCTTCCCAGGTGACGATTGGCTTCCGCAAGTACAAGCTATCCGCGACGGTGTTACAGCCGCCGAAGTGGTAGGCGTCCAGACAGATGTCGCCGTCTTCCATCCGCGCCATGTAGTCGGGGTAGGGAATGGAAGCAATCACTTCCACGGCCGCGCCGGGCAGCAGCGCGGCCACGTCCCGTGCAAAGGGAACAAAATCGCAATTCTGGCCGGCGGAACGCCCGACGAACAGTCGGAAGCGCAGCGGCTTGCGCGCCCCGTCCACCACTTTTCGCAATGCCTGGCAAAATCCGTGATTGACCTTCCATGCGAAACAAGAGCAGTTGATGACGAATTCCGCCGTCGTTTGCCGCCGTCCACGCGGCGTGTACAACGGCCGGTTGTGGATCACGCCGGCGCCCGGCAGAAGTACCAGGCGTTCCGAGTAGTTCCGCTCGGGTTGCTCCGGCAACTCGGCATCGGCGCCGCTGATGAAATAGTCGATCTCCGCGCCCCAGGTGCTGACCGAATGGCCGGGCGAGGCAACCTGGATCGGTGCCAGCCGCATGTTGGCCAGCAAAATGCTGTGCCGCGTCATGCCCACGTCGGGATAGTAGATCAGCCCAAAGTCGTTCTTCCGGATGGGCTCGATGTCCAGCAATCCGTTGACGACGTTCAACTGCTTGACTTCATGAAAGAGGCCGACCTCGGGCGCGACGCCTTCGTTGCCGAGCCGGAAGAAGGTCAGGTGATAGCCGGTCAGGGCCTTCAAATACGCGTAATAGTTGCGGTAGACCGAGTGTGCCGGCCACCAGCTGCCGCTCAGCACCGCGATCTTGCGCGGATCCGGTGAGTTTTGGACGGTCGCTTCCACCGTCCGGGCGGCATCGCGCAGGCGGCGATTGACGATCTGCTTGATTTGTCGATCGCAGCGGCCATCCACGTAGGTCGAGCCGAAATACAGAGGATTGAGCCGGGCGCCGAACTGAGCGCGAGCGTCCTCGAATGCCAGATGCTCCTGGAGGTTCGCAACCACCCGCGCCCGCGGCAGGCCGCCGCGGAAGGCGTCGGCATAGACGGTGTACCACAACGACGTAAGTCCCGGCGCTGCTTCGAAGAAGGCGCGACGGTCGAACTTGCCCGCATTTCGAGCCGACCAGAGCGCGAGAATTCGCGCCACGTTGTTGGGCTGCTGCGCGAGCATCTTCAACTGCGGATCGGTTGTCTGAAAACGCGACATGGCCGCCAGGTTGGAGATCGTCAAGTTGCAGGTCACGAGGTCCACGGCATGGCGGTCGCTCAGGCGAAAATCCGGCTGGCAGAACAGGCGAAGAAAGACCTCGACAAAGGTGTCCACGTATTGCTGAAGGATCGGCCCGACGCTGCGATAAGTGTTCAGATGAAAGTGGTTGAGCACTTCGAGAAACCGGTCGGCGAGCACCTCGTGCTGTCCGCGCTGGTACAGTTCGGTCCACTGGTGTGAATCGAATGCTGGAGCCGAATGCATGGCCGCCGTACTCCTTTGCCTGTCAGATGATGCGCTTGCGGGTCTGGGACCAGTCTATTGAATCCTGGCGCGGTCCGTAGCGGCAAGTGCGGCTATCGAAACAAATCCTGTCGCCGTTGTCACACCCATCCCCTGGCGTTGAACATGAGGGTGTAGAGATTGGCAAGCCATGTTGGCGAGCCGAAAAAAAGACACCCTTATGGCTGCGGATGCAGCGAGGAGATTTCCATGAAGAAGTTCCTGACGTTGGTGGCGATGGTTGCCCTGTTCAGCGTGGTCAACTCGGTGCGGGCCGAAGACGTGGCCAAGGCGGCCCCGAAGACCAAGGCGGCCCCGGCCGCGGCGTCCGCCGGCCAGTTGACGCTCAAGTTCGACGCTCCCAAGGCTGAAGGCGAACTGAGCGGCCGTGGCGGCCGTGGCTTCGGCGGCGGGCGCGGCTACGGTGGCGGCCGCAGCTATGGGTATGGCCGCGGCTATGGCTATGGGTATGGCCGCGGCTATGGCTACGGCGGCTATAGCAGCTATGGCTACGGGTCGTGCTACTACCCCAGCTACAGCTACTGCTACTACCCCAGCTACAGCTACTGCTACTCTCCGTGCTACAGCTACTACAGCTGCTGCGGCTCGATCGGCACGCTGTCGGCGGGCAATGGTGCGGCAACCACGTCCACGGTCGAGCGGGCCAACGCCACCCTGACGCTTCCGGCTTCGCTCTCGAAGTAATTCGAAGGGCCGGCGAATCCCGCAAGGGGAAGCGACCCTCGGCACTGCCACCGCAGTGCCGAGGGTTTCTTGCTGCGCGGCGGGGAAAGCCAGCGGACAAATCGACCGCCGCTCGCTACTGATAATCTCTGCCAATCGCGGCGGACCGAACCGTACTCCTGCCGGAACTCACCACCTTGCTTGCGATTAACAACGTCGCCATTGAAGACACGTTCGCCGAGGCGTTTCCGATGACGGCGGCCCGGCTGATCGTCACGGCCGAAACGCCCGGCTGGGCCGACACCGCCGGCCGCGTTGCCACCGGCTATGCAGCCAGCGTCATCGGCTGCGATGCCGAGGCCAGCATCGAACGCGTACTGACTCCCGACGAAACACCCGACAGCCGGCCCGGAGTCAGCCTGCTCTTCTTCGCCTTCAGCCGCGACGCGCTGCAAAAGGCGGTCATCAACCGCGTCGGCCAGTGCGTGCTGACCTGCCCGACCACTGCGTGCTACAACGGGTTGCCCGTGGTCAAGGAGAAGCGAATCCGCATTGGCGGCAACTTGCGATTCTTCGGCGATGGCTGGCAGTTCAGCAAGAAGTTCGAGGGCCGGCGCTACTGGCGATTGCCGGTGATGGACGGCGAGTTCACCTGCGAGGACTTCTTCGGCACCGTGAAGGGCGTGGCCGGCGGCAACTTCCTGATCCTGGGCGAAACCCAGGCGAAGACCTTGGCAGCGGCGGAAGCAGCAGTGACCGAGATGCGGCGATTGCCGGGCGTCATCATGCCCTTTCCCGGCGGCGTCGTGCGTAGCGGCAGTAAGGTTGGCAGCCGCTACAAGAAGCTGCGTGCCAGCACCAACGACGCTTATTGCCCGACCCTGCGGGGCGACGTGAAAACGGCACTGCCCGACGGCGCCAACGCGACGTATGAAATCGTCTTTGATGGGATGGATCTGGCGGCGGTCGAAGAGGCGACGCGTGTGGGCGTCCGTGCCGCGTGCCGGCCCGGAGTGCTTGCCATCAGCGCCGGCAACTACGGCGGCAAGCTGGGGCCATTTCACCTGCACTTGCACAAGCTGCTCGGGGCGCAATGAACCGCCGCTTGCGGCGCAGCACTTGGTGCTACGCCGCAAGCGGCGGTCGGGGATCACTCCTTGATCTTCTCCCCCACCTTCTTGAACTGCGCCTCGGCCCGGACGCCGACGAGGGTAATCCCCATCATCATCGGCACCGCCGTTTCCAGCCTTCCCAGGCCCAGCGGTAGGTCAAATGACGTCAGCGATTCCATCCGCCACGTCTTGCCGTTGTCCGTCGCGACAGCCACGTTGGGGAACAGGTGCTTCGCGAACTCGTCGGCGCAGGGCAGCAGCGGGAAGTCGAATTCGCGCTGCCGGAACTGATGCGAATCATTGAGGATCGCCAGCCCCAGCATGGGCGCGGCGGACCAGACCAGCTTCATCATCGGTGCCGGATCGCTGACCGAGAGCATCGTGTATTCGCTGGGCAGCTTCTTCAGGCTTGCCTGCACCACGGCATTGGGCTTCCAGCTCGGCAGTTCGCTCTGGGTTCGCAGGACGTAGCCCTGCACCGGTTGCGGCGTCAAGGCGATGACCAGCCAGTCCTTGTGCAGCGTGTAGGCGGGCTGGAAGAAGAACGCTCGCTCGCGCACGTCCATCGTGGTGAGCTTGACGCCATGATAGGTCCGCGTCTTGGTGCGCAGATGGCCTTGCGACAGCGCTACGAGGCCCTTCAGCGCCTTATCGAGTGCCGTTTCGAGCCGCTTGGCGTCCTTGACCTGGAACATCAGGGCCTGGTTGAACATCAGCCCGCCTTCCGCCGGCGGCGTATAGCTCACGAGCAGCGAGCCGAGCGAGCCGATCAGGTCTTCGCGAATGTTGATGCCCAGCGCCTGGTTGGCGATCTGGATGCCGTTGTCCACTTCCTTGGCATCGTTGGGCGGCAGCACGCGTTTGAGGAACTCCACGGTGCCGTCAAAGACCACGCCGGCGTCGAAGCGCAGGGCGGTGAAGGCCATCACGTCGGCGGGCAACGGCGGCAGGTCCCCGAGCTTGAAGCCCTTGCCGTCGGCCAATTTCGCCAAGCCCTTGCGCGGGCCGACGATGTCGCACGTCATGACCGTGCGCAGGGCGGCGCCGTCGTAGCCGTGGTGAAACATCAGTTCCTTGAAGCTGTTCAGGCCCAGGTCCTCGATGACTTTGACTGCCATCGGATCGACTTTGCCGATCAGCTTGAAGAGAGACGGCAGGTCCACGAAGCCGCGCGAGCAGGTCTTGAATTCCTTGAAGCTCTCGACCTTCTTGAACACCGGGTTTTCGGTCAATCGCGGCGTCTTGGCCAGGACGCGCTTGACCGCATCGGCGGGCGTGCCGGTGCTGATGACCAGCACGGCGTCGTTGCCTTCCTTCCACCAGGCGATGGCGGCGGGCGAGTCCTTGAGGTGATAGACGGTGCGCTTCATCACCTCGATTTCCTTGCTGCCGGCGCCGGATTCGTCGGCAATCCAGGTCATGGTGCCGAAGAGCGGCTCCCACTGGGCCTTGAGGTTCGGCAGCACGATGGTCAGTTGCACTTCCGGCGGGCTGTTCGCGTCCACTTTCAGCAACTCGACGCCGACGACCACGCCCTCGCGAGACACGGAGCGCAGCAGGTGGAGCAGGAATTTCGCCTTCAGGTCGGTGAGCAGATCGGTGACGAGCTGCCCCGCGTCCCCCTTGAGGATCTGGGCCATGGCGGTCTTGTCGTACTCGTTTTGCTGCGGTGCGGTGCCGTCCCAGCGCAGGTAGAGGTGCGTGTTGGCCGAGAGCAGGCGTTCGGGCGCTTCCTGAGCGCGGGCCGAGGGGACCGCGAGCAACAGCAACAAAGCGGGAGCCAGGCGACGCAACATGAGGGTCTCCTTGCATGAAATGAGGATGGAGAGGCCCGACACGAGACGGGAGCGGCAACTGCGCTAATATAGGCGATGAACGAGCGGTTCCAAGCAGAAAAAGGGCAGACGGCCTCGCTTCGCCTCGTGCCCGAGCCCCAGCCCGCGCCCGCGCCCGGTTTTCCGCAGCCGGGCAAACTCGCCGTTCTCTGGGCAATCGGGCTCGGGCTCGGGCTCGACGCGGCTCGCGGGGGAATCGGGCGGCTTGTGGCAATGGTAGCCGCCGCGTACAATGCCGCGCGTCGGTTTGCCTTGCTGGGAGACACTCATGCCCAAGAACGAACAGCCGCGGATTGCGGTTCTCGGCGCCGGTCCCATCGGGCTGGAGGCGGCGCTGTATGCACGGCGCCTCGATCTGCCCATCACGGTCTACGAGCGGGGCCGGATCGGCGAGCATATGCATCGCTGGGGGCACGTGCGCCTGTTCAGTCCATTCGGCATGAATAGCACGCCGCTGGGCCGCGCTGCCATTCAGGCCGACAAGTCGAAACACGAATTCCCGACCGAAACGGACTGCACCACCGGTCGCGAGCACATTGCAGCCTATCTCGAACCACTGGCGAAGTGCGATGCGCTGGCGAACTGCCTGCGCACGGAAACGCAGGTGTTGGCGATCGGTCGCCGCGGCTTTCTGAAGCATGAGGAACCGGGCAGCGCCAAGCGCGGACAGCAGCCGTTTCGTCTCTTGCTGCGCGACAAGAAAGGGGCCGAGCGCAGCGAAGAAGCGGACATCGTGCTGGACTGCACCGGCACCTACGGACGCCATCGCTGGCTGGGCGATGGCGGCATCCCGGCGGCCGGAGAGCTCGCTGCCGAGCCACAGATTGCCTATCAACTGGATGACGTGCTCGGCGACCGAAAGGCCCATTATGCGGGCAAGACAATTGTCTTGATCGGCAGCGGCTACTCGGCGGCGACCACGGTCTGCAACCTGGCCGCGCTCGGCGATCAGGTCGTGGAAACGTGGGTGATCTGGCTGGCACGCACCACGCGATCGCAGCCGATCCCGCGCGTGGCTGGCGACCCGCTGAAGGAACGCGACCGCCTGGCGGTGAAGGCCAACACGCTGGCGACACGCTCCGACGGCAACGTCGAGTTTCATCCGCAGACGGTGATCGAAGCCATCGAAACCGCTGGTCCCGACAAGGGCTTCAAGGTGTCGGCACGCTGCGCCGGCAAGGTGCGGACGTTCGAACCGGATCGCGTGATTGCCCACGTTGGCTACACGCCGGACACCGACCTGTATCGCGAATTGCAGATCCACGAGTGCTACGCATCGCTCGGCCCGATGAGCCTGGCGGCATCGCTGCTCAAGCATGCGGGCGCCGATTGCCTCAGCATCCCCTCGCAGGGCGCCGCCACGCTGCGAAACCCGGAGCCGAACTTCTACATCCTCGGCACCAAGAGTTATGGACGAAACTCGAACTTCCTGCTGCGCGCCGGCTTCGAGCAGATACGCGAGGTGTTCACATTGATTAGCGGCAAGAGCGAGTTGGATTTGTACAAGAAGCGTTGAATGGGGCGTGTGTCGTTGCGATGTCAATCCCGCTGCCGATCCTGGATGCGCCCGTGCCGTCGGTGTCGCTCGCGCACCTCGATGACCTCTGGTTCCAGGTCTCGGGCACCGTTTGCAACCTGACCTGCCATCACTGCTTCATTAGTTGCAGCCCGCACAATCACACGTTCGGTTTTCTCGATGTCGAAACCGTGCGGCGCGCACTGGAGGAATCGGTGCCGCTTGGCGTGAAGGAATACTACTTCACCGGCGGCGAGCCGTTCCTCAATCGCGAAATGGTGCCGATCCTGGAATGGACGCTCCGCTATGGCCCCGCGAGCATCCTGACCAATGGCACCGTCTTCAAGGACGAGTGGCTGGAGCGCCTGCGCCGCGCCGAAGACGCGTCGCTCTACAGCCTGGAATTCCGCGTGTCCATTGATGGCTTCACCGCCGAGGACAACGATGCGGTACGCGGCTCCGGTACCTTTGACCGAGCCATGCGCGGCGTCCGGCAGCTTCTGGCGCACGGTTTCCTGCCGATCATCACAGTGGCCCGCACGCGCGACGATGCCGACGACGTTGCCCTGGTGAAGGGCTTCGCCCGCGTCCTGAAGGCCCAGGGCTACGACCGGCCGCGCTTGAAAATCCTGCCGACGTTGCGGCTCGGAGCCGAGGTGGACCGTCAGCGCGGCTACCGCGACGAGGAACGCGTATCGCCGGAAATGCTGGAAGACTTCGATCAAGGCTTGCTGATCTGCAATCACAGTCGAGTGGTGACCGATCGCGGCGTCTACGTCTGCCCAATCCTGATCGAAGCGGCCGACGCACGGCTGGGCGCCACGCTCGCGGAGTCGCTGACGCCGTATCCGCTTCGCCATCACGCGTGCTTCACGTGTTACCAGTATGGGACCATCTGTTCCAACGCTTCCAGCGGCCGCCGGGATGCGTGACCAAAATCAATGGGCCGCGGAGCTAGCGCTACGCGGACTTCGTAACGCGGATTCGCGCGGATCGAAATCCAAAGGAGTTCATGTCTTTCTAAGCCGCGTTGATCCGCGTTACGAAGTCCGCGTATCAAATCCGCGGGCCATCAGGACTGAGACTTACCGATGCCCGAAATGGAACGCATTGCCGTCTTTGGCGGCATCTACAACAACTACCTGGCGCTCGACGCCGCCATCCAGGACGCCCGGCAACGCGGCGTCGATGCCCTGTACTGCCTCGGCGACCTCGGCGCATTCGGTCCACATCCGGATCGTGTCTTTCCGCTCTTGCGCGAGCATGCCGTGCAGTGCATCCAGGGCAACTACGACATTTCCATCGGCAACGACCTGTCCGACTGCCAGTGCGGTTACACCGATCCGCGCGACAACTACTTCGCGCGTCTGAGCTACCAGTACACGTATCAACACACCAACTCCGCCAATCGTGATTGGATGAAGGACCTACCCGGCCAACGCCGACGGCAACTGGGCCGTTATCGCGTGCTGATGTGCCATGGCAGTCCGCGGCGGATGAATGAGTTCCTCTGGGAATCGACGACGTCCACGCATTTCCTGGAGCATCTCGCCGATGCTCACCAGGCCGACGTCATCCTTGGGACGCACACCGGCATCAAGTGGCACCGGCAGCTCTCGGGCGATCGGCACTTCGTCAACGTCGGCGTGCTGGGCCGGCCGGAGAACGACGGCCGGACGAACGTCTGGTATGCGATCGTGGAAGCGCGGCCGGAGTTCCGAGTGGAGTTCATTCCGCTGGCTTACGATCATCCGGCGCTGGCGGCGGAGATGCGTTCGGAGCGGTTGCCGGACGAGTTTGTCGAGACGGTGCTGACGGGCTGGTGGACCACTTGCCTCGAAGTCTTGCCAGCCAGGGAACGCCGCCGCGGGAAGTGGTAGGCGCTGCGCCGGCACGGCCTCTTCGCGTGCATCGAGCAAAAGCAACGCCGGCGCGAGCAACAATCCGGCGTACGAAACGCCGACGATCACTTCATCCGGACACGGCACCAGTCCCCACTCCTGATGGAATTCCGTGGCCGATGGTGTGCCGCACTTCGGACGACCGCCATGGCGACGTCTTCCATCTGAGCGAGGACCACGTCGAGTCCGGGACCGTTCTTGACCCAGTGCTGCCGGACGATGATTTCCCCCTCCCCTTCGCCAGTTCCTGGATTCGGCGAACGTCTTCTGCGATCGGCTTACGTGTGGCCATGTGGCATCCCTGCAAGCATTTGGGTGTGTTAGGATCCGCGCAAGAACAACTTGTGCAACTTCTGTAGGACGGATTTCCAATCCGTCCGGTTTTCTAGGGACGGATTGGAAATCCGTCCTACTTGCAATTGTTCAACTTATTGTTACGCGGCTCCTTAGTGCCGACGAATTTCTATGGGTGCAACTGCGTTTTCTACAAGGGAAACAGCAATCCTACACGGGAAAAACAAGGTTTTCGGCCATTCGGAGACCGGAAAATCGACCATTAATGCCCAAATTTGGGCAGCGATTGCAGCACGAAACTGACACGAGCTTTGAGAAGACCCTGAAAAACAGGGCATCTGCTACTCAAGCTCATCCTGTAGAATTAGCAGCTGCACCCAATTTCTATCCGAAGCGCGACCGCTTTCTAACGAAGGCTGCAAAGTAGGTCCTGCACTCAAAAGCCGACGACGGCCGGCGACCCGATTGACAGGCACGGTCGCCTGCGATTATATTCGTCTTACGTATCCTGGCTTCCGTCGCCTTCCCCTCTTGTCACGTCTAGGATGTAGGGGAGTTGGCGGCGGCAATCTCTCCCCAGCATGATGCGGCGGGGCCGCACTCGTTCGGCAGTCGCGTAGATCGGCAGGAATGGAACGACCTCACTCGGGAGGGACGGGATAGAACCCGTTAAGGCCAGCCGATGTCAGAACCACGGACCGAAGTGAACAGCCCATCGCGCCCGCCGGGAGACGGCGTGCCGACCGGCGACAGCACCACCGCCTCCTCGCACGGCAAGCCGCAAGCTCCTGCCAGCCCTGACACCCACGCGCTTCCCAACCTGGAGGCGATCGCCGCAGCCGACGATTCGCCGACGATCATTTCCCGCGCGGCACAACGGAACCGTCACCCGGACGAAGGCGTCGTTGCCAGCCTGCGCGGCAAGCACCTGGCGCATTTCGAGTTGATGGAAGCGGTCGGCGTCGGCGGCATGGCGGCGGTGATCCGTGCCCAGGACAAGCAGCTCGATCGCTGCGTGGCGCTCAAAATCCTGCCGCCGCAGATGGCCACTGATCCCGAGAGCATTCGCCGGTTCCACCAGGAAGCACGCTCGGCCGCCCGCCTCGATCACGAAAACATTGCCCGCGTCTTCTTCTGCGGCGAGGACCAGGGACTGCACTTCATCGCGTTCGAGTTCGTCGAAGGTGAAAACCTGCGTGTCGCCATCGAGCGACGCGGCCGCATCCCGGTACCTGAAGCGATCCACTACATTCTCCAGGTCGCGACGGGGCTGGCGCACGCTTCGGCACGTGGCGTCGTCCATCGCGACATCAAACCGTCGAACATTATTGTCACGCCGACGGGCAAGGCCAAGCTCGTGGACATGGGCTTGGCTCGCAGCCTTGGACCGCAGAGCGAAGGGGACCTGACGCAATCCGGCGTCACGCTCGGCACCTTTGACTACATTTCGCCGGAACAGGCCCTGGAGCCGCGTGACGCGGATGTGCGCAGCGACATCTACTCGCTGGGCTGCACCTTCTATCACATGTTGACCGGTCAACCGCCGGTGCCCGAAGGGACGGCGGCCAAGAAACTGCACTTTCATCAGCACGTGCCGCCGATCGATCCGCGCCAGCTGAACGCCGACGTCAATGACGAAGTCGCCGCAGTCGTTGGCCGCATGATGGCGAAGGACCCCCGCGAGCGATTTCAGACGCCGGAACACCTCGTTCAGCAATTGGTCCAGCTGGCGCAGAAGTGCGGTTGCCCGGCCGACGTTCCTGATGGCATGGTGTTCGTCGATCAACCTCTGCCGCACCCGCCCCGCGCCCTGCCGGTGCTGGTAACGTTGATCGCTGCCGCCGCAGTAGTGGTGCTCGCAATCCTGATGGGCTCCATGTCCAGCAGTCCGGCCCAGAGCGAGGGTGGGACCAACGTCGCGCCGCCGCGCAACATCGATCCGCAGCCGCCCGGAGGCGAGACGACCCCCATTGTCGGCCCGGTCAAGCCTCCGGACGATCCGACGCCGATCGTCCCCACTGCCAAATGGAGCGTGGCCCGCACGAGCAAGGAACTGGCTCAATTCCTGAAGCAGCCAAACGCACGCATTCGCCTCGCGGGCGACATGTTCGAACTGAAAGCCGAAGAGGGCAGTGCCGAGGCTCCGGGTCTGGTGTTTCGCGGCGAGGAAGTGGTCATCGAGCCGGACGACCCGCTGAAACGGCCGACGATTGCACTCAAGTACGATCCATCGATCGGCAAGAAGCAGCTATGGGCCGCGCTGAGCGTGGCCGGTGGCAAGGCAACTCTCAATGGCCTGCGCTTCGTCATCGACGCAACCGGTACGGACACCGCAATGACAGCGATTGTCCAGAACGATGGCGGCACGCTGACGGTCAAGAATTGCGAATTTCAGCAATCGGGTTTTGCAACGGAGTCCTCGCAGCGCCGCATGAGTTGCGTCACGCTGAGCGCTACGACGCGTGGCGGCCGGCCGACGGCGACGTTTGATCGCTGCCTGTTCCGAGGCGGTGACGACGCATTCCTCCTAACGGGTCCGGGTACGTTACAACTGGTCAACTGCGCGTTTGGTCCGCATGCGAGCCTGGTGCACTGTCTGGGAACCAAGGTCGAGCCGCGCGAGACGGAGGTGACGTTAGCCAGCTGTTCGGCCATGCTTGAAGGCGGTTCGGCCGCGTTTCACCTGGAAGACGGAGCGGCGTGCAAGCTGTTCCTCAACCACTGCCTGGTTTCCAGCCCGTCCAATGGGGCCGAGATTGAGGCGGACGGTGCGGTGCTCGTACGCCAATCGGGCGAGCGGTTCATCGACTTCCAGTACGAGTCGCAATACCGCAACGTCTTCCAAAACCTCATCGGCTACTGGGTCCGGCAATCCGCCCGCAACAGCGACGTGGTGGCGATGACCCTGCGCGAGTTCAAGGAACGGTTGGAAGTCAGTCGCACGGACAGCTCGATTGAGTTGACGACCAATCCCTGGGCCACCGAGAAGCCGGTTGCGCTGATCGACAAGCAACCGAAGCTGGCGTTTTCCATCAACTTGAAGTTGCCGGAGTTGCGTCAGGAGAAAGCGCCAACCAAACGCGTAGTTGGCGTTGAGCGTTGCACCTGGGGCGAACTTTACGAAAACCCACTGCCCCCAGTGGAGGACAAAAAGCCCGACCCGGTGGTGCGCAAGTTCAAGATCGTCGATCCCAAGGCGACGGAGAGTGGCCTGGGTGTCTATCCTTCGATCGATCAGGCATCCAAGGACTGCAGGGCGGGCGACGTCATCCTGATCCGACATAACGGTTTGCTGGCCATTGAGCCCGTACGCTTGGAGAAGGCAAGTACGGACGTGACCATCAAGCCGCATCCGCGCTTTCGACCGATCCTGACCGTCGGCCAGGCTTCCGACACGGACGTTGCGCTCTTCCGTGTGTTGGACGGCAAGGTGAACTTCGAGGACCTGGAATTTCTTCTGAAGCCGCAACGAACGGAGTTCAAGGCACAATCGGTCGTCATGGTGGCCGGCGATGGACAATGCAGCTTCAAAAATTGCCTGGCGACGTTGGAGCCTGCCAAGGACGTGCCGCTGTCGTTCGCAACGCTGGCCGACCCCAGTACGGTGATGAAGATGGAGCCGATGGCTCCACGTCAGCAAGGGCCAAGGCTTCGCTTGGAAAATTGCTTCGTGCGCGGCGACGGCGACCTGGTCACCGTTCGCGCAAGCCGGCCGTTCAGCCTCGAAATTGAAGATTCGCTGGTCGTGCTCGATGGCTCGTTCCTGGTGGTGGATGGCAACCCCAAGGAAGCGCCCGCCAAGCCCAGTGCCCATCTCAGCGTGCGCCAGGTAACAGCGGTCCTCAGCGACCACTTGGTGCTGTTGCGAGCCGGCAAGGAAGAGGGCAAACAGGGGCTGGTGCCGATGCAAGTGACCCAGGCATCCAACTGCATTTTCCATTCGATGCGCGGCAATCGAGCATTGATCCACCTGGAAGGCGTGGACAGCGATGAGCAGATGAAGCGCATCTTCTCATGGGGTGAGGGCAAGCAGAATCTCTACAGCAGCTTCGCACAGATGCTGAACCAGCACCCGCGCGGCGAGAACGCGATGCCGTTGCCGCCTTACGATCAGGACAAGTGGGTGAACTTCACGTCGCGCGAGACCGAACCTCGCTTCACCAAGGCGAAGTTCCTGGCATGGCCGGTGCAGGACCGTCCGCTTTCCCGCACCTGGGCCGCGAACTTCAAAGTGAAGGAACCCGAAGGAACGAAGAGTGGCGCCCCGGTGGATCGGCTGCCGCGGCCGACCGGCAGCGGCGAAAGCGAGCCACCCTCCTCGGAGCCGGAATAGCCGAAGCACACCCCGCAAACACAACCGGCCCGCGGCACCTGCAAGTGCTTCCAGCTGCCGCGGGCCGGTTTTCATCGGCGTCCGACTACTTCTTCTTCGCCTTCTTGCTCTTGGCGGGTTTTTTGGCCGCACTGCTCTTGGCCGAAGCCTTGGCCTTCTTCGCCGGCTCGGCCTTTTTGCCGCCGCCGAAGATCGCTTCATAACCTTCGGAGTATTTCTGGGTCTGCGCAAGTCCAACGCGAATGATGCTCACGTACTGACCTCCCTTGAACCTCTAATGTCCGGCGTGCCCCGGTTTGTCCCCGGATGGACCGATGCGGTGAACCACACCGGCCCGCCGCCCCACCGCGGCCGCCTCCATGACGCATTTAGTCTAAGGTTCCGCGAGCGACTTGTCACGTCCAACCCGCGCGGCTTTGGGCGCATGAAAAAGACTCGCCCGGCACGGAGGCACCCTTCGAACCCTTCGTCAGACGGGTTGGCAAAGTCTGCGAAGAATCCGTCGGGGCCCCTCCGGCGCCGTGCGAGCCAGGTGTATTATTCGTGTTTCAGCATCGTGGGTGGCGAAGGCAATCCGCATCCCACGCGTTCAAACTCTAACCGATGACGACCGACAGTCAATCAACGGCGCACGTGTCGGGCGCGCAAAATCACTGCGTCCATGACGAAAAATCGCCGAGAACGGATGGAAGCGATTGCACGGAAAGAGCGGAGGCGATTTTCACGCTTCCCGCGCCAGTCGGAAGAGAATTTCTGCAGCTTGTTCGACTTCGTCCAGGGAAACCCACTCATCGCAGGTGTGCGCCTGGGCAATGTCGCCGGGCCCGAACACCACCGAGGGCACGCCGGCATCCGCGATGGTGGAAGCATCGGTTCCATAAGGCACCGCCATGACTTCGTGCTTGCCGCGGACGGAGTCGATGGCCCGACCCAGTCGCTGCGTGATCTCTTCCGCTCCGGTCGGAGCGAGGGCAGACTTGCTCATCCATGGCCGATCGCACTCGAACGGAAAATCGATCCTGGCTTCGGCTTTCAGGTAAGCGACCAGATCATCCGGCGCGGCGAGTGGGTCTTCTCCGGGCAGCACGCGACGGTCGATCTCGATGCGACAGCGCTCCGGCACGACGTTGACGCTCGTGCCGCCCTCGATTCGGCCAACGCTCAGGGTCGCCGGACCAAGACGCGGATGAGCGCCTCGGTTGCGAAGGCGTTCGACGTACTGCTCGATGCCGACAAGGAGCTTGCCCATGCGGTAAATGGCGTTGATTCCCTGCTCGGGACTGGAGCTATGACACGATCGTCCCGCCGTTTGCATGTGCCAGCGGACGACGCCCTTGTGCGCGTCGACGATCTGGAGTTGTGTCGGCTCGGCAACGACGGCAAAGTCGGCACGCAGGTCGCGGACCAGGCGCCGCACGCCTTGAAACGTGAACTCCTCGTCAACCGAGCAGGCCATGATGACGTTGCATCCGCCTGGCTTCTCGCGCACGACGCGGGCGAATGCCGTCAGCATGGAGGCCATGCCGCCTTTGATGTCGCAGGCCCCGCGCCCGTAAAGGCGGCCGTTCTCAACCTTCGCGCCAAACGGTTCGATCGTCATGTTGTCGGGGGGCACCGTGTCCTGGTGCGCTTCGAGGACCAGCGTGCGTCGTGCGCCGGGCTGCTCGAACCGTGCGACGATGTTCTCGCGCAGCGGCGAGCACGCCTGTCGTTCGTAGGGCACGCCCAAGCCGCGGAAGTACTCTTCGAGATACGAAGTAACGCGGTGCTCGTAGATCTCGGGGCCTTGCATCGGCCGCCCCATCGGGTTGACGCTGGGAATGGCGACCAGGTCGCGGAGCAGTCGGGTTGTTTCGGTCATGAATCCACCATCGGCGCGGAAGTTGAAGGATAAGGACTGGCGAATCAACAAATGTCGGTTCGAATGAAACCGCTGCGAATCGAGATGCCTCGACGGAAGGCCGCTGGTTTTCCTGCCGGCTTCAGCCGGCTCCCCGTCTGCCACCACCTTCAGGT